>JAWRHV010000001.1:0-109919 GCA_040266995.1 Erysipelotrichaceae bacterium
GTATATACCACTTATAACTGGATCCATTTGTATTCTTTTTTGCTGAATCAAATGTATGGCTGTGTTGTTATCGTTTAAATCCGAGTTAACAGTTCCGATAATTTCTATTTCTTTTGTATGAATTTCATTCAAATTAATGTCAATTGATTTATTATCGTTTTGTGAACTGTATATGATGCATCTTCCACAATAAGTCAAACTCTTTAAAGCCTTAGTAAACGCGGAGGAATCAGGAATTGTATAGAAAACACAATCCACACCTACACCATTTGTTATGGTTTGTATTTTAGAATCCATAGGTTCTTTAATAGGATCTATTACATCATATGCTCCAAATTCCAAAGCCATTTTTCTTTTCTTTTCTGATGGATCGCTGACTATCACTCTAGCCCCCATCATTTGTGCCAAAGCTAAATGAAAGTAACCCATAATGCCAAAGCCGATAATAAGTACTGTTTCACCCATCTGTATTCTAGACTTTCTTATGGAATGAATTGTGCAAGCCAATGGTTCTGTCAGTGCACCCCACTCGAAAGGAAGCTCTTTAGGGAATTTAATTACTTGCCACGCTGGTATCGTAATATATTCACTCAGCCCACCACCAAGCAACGATCCTCCTATCATTGGAGTATGTTCCATATTCACCCTTTGATGAACTTCTTTCTTATTCTTGCATTGGTTTGACTTTCCAGTTCTGTCCAATTCACACTGCAAACAAAATGCTCCGGTAAAAACAGCATGATCTCCTGGTTTCAAATCAACAACGCCACGCCCTACTTCTTCTATAATTCCGCAACATTCATGCCCTCCTAAAAATGGATAGGAATACTTTCTTAATCCCATATAAGCTCTACGATCGACTGTGCATAACGAAACAGTCATAGTATGAAATAAAACTTCATAATCACCTAACGGATGTAGCATTACTTTTTCGTATTCCAGTTTATTTGCTCCTGTGATTAATAAAGCTTTTGATTGCATTTTCATCTCTATTCCTTTCCTGTATAGGTTCGTAATTGTATCGTTCCCATTACAGCAGCAATTATAATGGCTCCATAAACTATATAAGTAAGGTATCCAGGCTCCACCTGACCTGTGAAAAGACAGATGACCAAGGCTGCCGCAATCAAGTAGTATAAAATAGCAGCAACTGGGAATTCTTTTTTCGATTTATTAGTTACAGTTTTTTCTTTGAATTTTTTGATTACAGACAAATGGGGCAATACTCGTTTGTTGAAATAGAATAATACAGTCAAATAGACACCTATTCCTATCAACACACCACCCCATAAGGGTATTTTAGCAAAATATGAAATCAAAAATGCTATTGAAGCGGAATGAATGACATTCATTCTAAAAAGATGCACCCATTTTTCATCGGTCTTTTGTAATAAATAAGCTGCTGCCCGATTTTTGACAATTAATATTTTCCTAGATTTTGTGTCTTCGATCATAGTTACCTGGATACCAAACAGCATATACTCACCTTCCTATATATCTAAATTTTCTCTTAAATTCACAATTGTTGATGGTGCGATGGTTTGTAATCTTTTAACGATTTCTTCAATCGTTCCACTATATGCTGAAGCCATAGCCTCCATAATCAAAGGCATATTCACTCCTGCTATACATTGAATCTTATGATTTTCCATTTCCGAAATGCTTACTGCCACCATATTGTATGGTGTTGCATTCGGAATGTCGGTAAAAACCAACACTCCGTCACCATCATCTTTGATTTTGATTATTTTTTGTATTTTATCTTTATAGGTTTCCGGGCTTTCATTTGGGTATAATCCAAGAACGGATAACATATCAGCTGAATCTCCAAAGAACATCCGCAGACTTTCTTTAAATCCCTCGGCTAAAGGCCCGTGTGTTGCTAATAAAATGTTAACCATCGTATCCTCTTTAACCTAAAAAGCCGACAGCCCCACCAATGAAAGCAACAGCAAACAAAACAATTAAGACAGTTGTAATTTTCTTTCCTTTTACCAACATCCTATATGCTAAATATGTTAGCAACAGAGGAACAAAACTTGGGAAGATCCTAGTACATAGCTCGCCAATATTAATCTCTGTTCCTGTAGGTGTAACAATCGTATATATAGCATTAACAGTTACATATTTTACGATCATTGCTCCCAAACAGAACAAACCGACTATTCCTAGGAAAGTCGTAACTTTAGCAATAAATCCACCTTCCAAAAACCGATCAAGTGAATTGATTCCCAGTTTATATCCCTGTTGAAACATCATCCATGTTACTGCGAAATCCAGTGCGGTTACGCCAAGGCCCCATACCCAGGCTGCCCATATCTGTCCTTCCATAGCGTAAGATAGTAAAATACTCAAAATAATCGGTTTTATCAAACCTGCCCAAACCGTATCTCCAATTCCAGCAAGCGGGCCCATCATTGCAGATTTCAAATCTGTAATCATACCCGCGTCCACTTCGTTATTTGGCTCATTCGCCAAGCCTTCTTCAAGCGCAACAACCATCCCAGGAATAATCGCACCCCAACGAGGCTCAGTATTGAAATACTGCATATGACGAATCAATCCATCTGTTACTTTATCCTGGTCACCATCATACATTTTTTCAAGTAGCGGACCCATCATCGAACAGAGAGAGCCTGCCTGTAATCGCTGATAGTTATATGTTAGATGTGAAGTTGCCCACCACCATACACATGCCTTGTTTACGTCTTTTTTCAAAAGTCTCGTCATATTATGCAGCCTCCTTTGATCCGTAACCTAAGCTCATAAGCACAATAGCCATACATACGCCAAATAACGCAAAGAACAATAAATCATTAATTCCAAGATATCCCGCAATAATAAAGCCTAAAATGAAGAAAACAGCTAAATCCTTTTTCCACATAAATTTCCATAACATAGCCATACCTAATGCAGGCAAAGTCTTTCCGACTGCTGTTAATCCATTAATGACCCATAATGGTAAATTATTAGCCAATGTATTAATATACTCAGCTCCAAACAAAGCAATTAAGAATATTGGCAATACACGAACTAGACAAACAATGGCGGGTCCACCAAGAACCTGAATCCGTCGAATCGCTCTCCAATTCCCTTTTTCCGCTTTACCATCCATAACTGCAGGCCATGCAGAAGCAATTGTCATATAAGCTACGTGCATATAATTTCCTATAAAGCCAATCGGAACAGCAACAGAAGCTGACATACTCGGATTCATGCCTCCTGATAGAACAACAAAAGTTCCTAACAAACCAGCCCAGTATAAATCTGAGGCATTTGCGCCACCGGCACTGATCCAGCCCATATAAGAAACATCAATCGTTGCTCCAATAATGACACCTTGGACCGGATTTCCATAAATCAGCCCCACCCAGAAACCAGCCATTAAAGGTTCTCTGAAAAGATACCAGAATGTCGGTCCCTGTGTACCATTTAACAAAGCCAATAAGGCCATTAATAATGCTTGTACCATATTTCTTTCTCCTGTTCTAAATTATTCACTGATAACATATAATTTAATCATCATGTAACATCTTTCACTTCATGCTTAAATCAAGCATTTATTCACCTTTTAAATTTTTGCAAGAATAGAACTGAAAGATACTTTGGGATCATCCGGGATAGCCTGACAATAAACTTTCACTCCGTTATTATCTAAGACTTTCAGGGTTTCAATGTCGCTTTTAGACATTGTAATATTTCTGGCTACCTGTTTTTTATCTCGTGCACCTTCGATACCACCAATCTGCAATGAAGGATAAGTCATGCCGCTTTGATAGGCCTGTAAAGCACTTTCCGGTGTTTTGAATAGTATCATCAAATTATCCGTTGGCATTGTGTTTTCTTTCCACCTCTTCACCGCATTCTCAAGAGTTTCTACTTCCACTTTGATTCCACCTGGGGCAGCCCCTAACAAAATTTTCTTTAAGATTGGACTTTTAGCAGATTTATCATCCACACAAATAATAGATTTGATCTGATATTCTGCTACCCATCGAGTCATTACCTGACCATGAATCAAACGAAAATCAACTCTCGTTAGTTTTAAATTTTCCATGGAACCTCCTTTCTATTTATTTGTAACGTTTCGCAATTTCAACAAAGCGCCTAGCTCTGTCAGTTAATTCGTCGAAGCGATTCAAATCACGCATTTTCTTATCTGTCAATCTGGAACTGATACCGGCTCCTGTAAAGCCAATCTTTAAATAGTCCTCAAAACTTTGTTCTGTAATGCCGACCGTTGCTATGAAGCGAACATGATGAATCGGTGCGTAAACATCTTTGCAGTATTTCAAGCCTAATGTTCCAGCAGGAAAAAGCTTAATAAAATCAGCTCCAGCATCATCAGCCATGCATATTTCCGTAGGAGTCATACATCCCGGTATAGAAACCAAATCGTATTCTTTCGTTTTCTTAATCACACCTAGATTTAAATTAGGAGAAACAATGAATTCAGCACCTGCTTTATATGCACTATCCACCAGTTCTTCATTTAGCACAGTACCAATGCCGAGCGTTAAAGAACTCCCAAAGGTATTCTTTAAACATTGAGCTGATTGATAAATGGTTTCTTTTGTTCGAGGTTCAGCCGGATCATAAGTAATTTCAAACATTGTTATTCCTCCATTTACCATTGAATACGCTAGTCTTAATAATTCTTCATCATAGATCCCTCTTGTGACAACAATGATTTTTTCATTTATTATTTTGTTAATAACATATTCTTTGTTCATGTTATTCACTCCTATCCATTTATGATATTGATTGGATCCTTTCCCGATTCATAAGCTTTAATATCCTCAATAACTTTGCGGTTCATATTTTTAATACATGTATAATTGTAGACAGCCGTATGCGGGCTAATAATGATTCGGGACGTATGTAAAAGATCGTTATTGCTTTCTATCGGTTCCTGTACACAGACATCAGCCCCATAGCCAAATATGATATTGTTTTTCACTGCTTTGGCGACCGCTTTCTCATCGATAAGATTTCCCCGAGCACAATTAATCAAAATACAATTCTTTTTCATCTCTTTTAAATTATTTTCGTTAATTAGGTGATGGTTGCTTTCTGTCAAAGCGCAATGTAAGAAAATAAAATCTGATTCTTTAATCAGTTTCGACAATTCAACTTTTTTAAATCCCAATGCGTTTAACTTTTCAGCAGGCAACCCCGGATCGTATACAAGTATTTTGTTATTAAATCCATCTTTCATGATTTGTGCAGTCCTTTGTCCGATATTACCGCAGCCAATAATTCCGGTAATGCTATTACGAATCTGAAATCCCATACAGTTTTCTCGACCAACGTTCCACTTCCCGTTTTGTACCATATCATTACCGATTAACAGATTTTTTGAAAGACTCAGCATCAATGCTACTGCATGTTCAGCCACGGCATCCCTTTCTATCTCGTTCGATATTTTTGTTACTACTACCCCATATTCTCTCGCTGCTTTTAGATCAATATTATTCACCCCAAGTCCATGTCGAGCTATCAATCTAACTGTCCGATTCTTTTCAAAAAAGGTTTTAGTTAATGTAGGATGTGTACCTAATATTACATATGCATATCCTTCAAGCCGGTCGGCAATTTGCTCAGACGAAACATTTTGATCGAAAAACAGCTTATCTACAGGTCCAATGTCTCTAATCAGTTCCTCTAATAATTCTGGATATTCACGTCCAAAGCTATTCACATTGCATATTGCTACTTTGCTCATTATGTTTTAGGTCTCCTTATTTATATATCTTGAGTCTATCTAGAATGTAAACGATTGTCAAAAATAACAATGTAAAAAAATACACACTCAAAAATACAGTGTGTATGTAAAATAATATGCTTTATTTATAGTATATATTATCTTAAATTTATCTTTAGAATCATGATGCAACATTAATATTTCCACAGTAATAAAATATTGTGTATAATTAAATTATAAAATCACACAAAAAAGGAAAAGAAAATGAAAAAAAGAAGAGAAGAGATTATTGAAATTGTTGAATCCTTAACGGAGAATTATCTAGTTAATGAAGACTATTCATTCGCAGATTGTTGTGCTGAAATGATTTCTTACTTATTAAAAATTGATCGTTCTAATGTTTCAAGAATTCTCAATGCTTGCTATAAAGACGGCCTGTTCATACGTATTGAAGGCCGCCCAACACTTTTTATTTCAAAAAGAATAATTACATCCCAAATTCAGACAGCTATCCTTCCTCCTTCTATTGGAAAAGAAGATTCAATAACATATTATATTAGACCAAATGGTAAAACCTCAAAACCTGATTCAAACATAGAAATAATAGGAATAGAAGAAGGTGAGTCTCTAGCGTCTGCATATCAACGACTTATCCCTTACTTTTACCTTTCTCCAATGAACGTCCCAATTCTCATTGGAATTGTCGGAGAAGAAGGCAGTGGAAAAAAATACATTATCCGGCAGTGTTTCGAGGAAGCGAAAAGAAATGGTTATTTTGCTAATACTGCATCCATTGAATACTATGTATACGATTCCTCAAGCAGCACTCTCTTTGATGCTATTCAACCAACTTATGTACCGGTCATTGTTATCGAAATCGCTTCCGATGGATTTAACGCCTATGATTGTTACCATAAAATACAATATATTTATCAAAATAATAAAGTGCACCCGCCTTTGGTGTTTTTAATAAGCAACAACAGTCCTTTCTCATCAAATATAAATCTATATTTAAATCAACAATTGATTACTCTACCTAAACTGGATGATCGTCCATTAAAAGAAAAGATATATTTAGTTTTGCATTCTCTTTTAAGATATAGTCGAGATATGAACCGTTCCATACAATTACCTAAAGATGCTTTACTAAAACTTATATACCATCGTTATAAAGGAAACTGCTTAGAAATTGAGCAAGTCACCTACTCATTTATCAGTTCCTGTTTATACTTATCATTGACAGAAAAAAAGAAACCTTTATATTTAGATACACAATCTTTGCCGGAGAATATGACATATACGTTAAAAGATATGGAAGAACTCACAAACCAGTTCAATATACCAGATATAATAAAAATAGATCCAGGTATGTCATTAGAAGATATCCGAGGTGTTGTTACAGTTTCGAATGCGCCTGTATCCTTTCACATGCCAATCAAGATTAAAACCGTTATTACAATTCCTGAATTGATATTCAAATGTGAGACAGGCTTAGAATCATGGAAAACTTTTAAAGATCATAAAAATCCTTTTATACAGTATTTAAAGAACTCGCCCTTGGAAAGTGATCCCAATTTATTAATGCACATTTCAGACTTGCTGAATGTCTACTTAAAGTCTCCAGATAACTTATCGAAGTTTAAGTTAAGCCCACAATTGAAAATTTCTCCAAGGTCATCATCAATAAGTCATCAGATTTATACATATATTGATAGTGTAAATCGAAACGAAACACTAAATAGCATACAAAAAAGAACGATTTCCGAAATAATAGAACATGCAATCCAATCAATTCGTTTTAGTAGCATCCCGATTTTGATTATTTGCAAAGGGAAACATGTTGGGGAGAATTATGCGAGACATTTTAATATGTTATCAAAAGAACGTAAGTTTTACTCGTTCTTCTATGATGAAGAGTTTGTAAAGCGCAAAAGAAATGAATTTGTACAAGATATAGCGGAAGTAATTCGTATAATTGACAGAAATCAGGGCGTATTAGTTTTGACGGACTATACATCGTTTCCTACACTTACCAGTGCCATTGTACAGAAAACAAAAATATTATCAACGTCCATTGGTCAAATCTCAATTCCATTATTAATGGAAACAGCGAAAACTCAAAATTCAAGAATATCGACGATGACAACCATGCTTCTTCAAACGCAGAAGAATTATGATCAATATCTAAAACAAAACAGTCTTGAATATAATAAAGGCAAGCAATTTAATCCGTATTATTTAACAATCCAAGAGCTGTTTCCTGATATGGATGTGAGTGCTTCTTGTACCCTGTTTCATGAAAGTTTGGTGGAAATCGCAAATACGTTTGGCTTTGAGCTCAACAATCAAACGGTTTTAGATTTTTTATTTCATGGAAATTGCATTATAGAAAATAAATACGATGATAAACTTTATGAAGCCGAATTAATCTATGCACCTTCGGAAAGAATCCAATCTTTGCGTAAGATTTTGAATTCGTTCAGATATTTTCCAAACATTCAATTTACCGATGCCGAATTGGATCTATTGTATCAATCGATTCAAAATAATATCCATAAAGAAGAAATAACCAAATAAGATCAAAGACGTTAATATGCCATTACTTTGGATATCCAAGTAATGGCATATTATTGATTTATATGTGATACAAAGATTCATCACAAACTTTTGTAAAAATCTTTAATCTTCTTTGCCATGAGTTTTCTACGTTGTCCTAAAAACTGCATATAATTCTCAGCTGTATATGTTTCAAATTCTTGAGGTATACAATTCGCTTCAAATGAATGTTTAAGATCTTCTATATCCGTTATAGACCCTATTTCTAATTCTTTTGTATCAATCTGTTTATATACCTTTTCCATGTAAACCTTTGGAGCATCGTCTTTTATTTGAATATTAATCTCCTGTTGTGTTAATGCATAGTTTGCAATCTGATTATACATTGATTTAGAACTATAACCGTTTTTCATTAAATAATTCTTTGGGAACAAATGATGGATATCCCCTCGGTTTTCCATTAATGCCTGTATTTCAATCTTCTTTGATAAGAAGCCTAAATCTCCACTTTTAATTTGAGCCATTAGATACAAATTAAAGTACGGACTACTTGCCACTGAAGTAGTTAAACGATCAACAAGTGTATACTCCCAGAAAGCATCGGATAATTCCCCTGCTTCTATGCTTTTTAAGTAATCCGAAGGATCTTCATAAGAAGCAAATCGCTTAATATCATAATCGAACCAAGATTCTGAAGACCCTGAATAACGACCGGTTAACATTGTAAAGACTATCCATTTTCGAACAATATCTTCAATTTTTCCTGGTTGTGTTCCTTTGTCAATTAACATTAGATATAAAGCATATCCAAAATTAATCACATTGGTAGAACGAATTAAAGACTTATCGATTATCCCTGTTGATTTGACAATCATCATATATCGTTCAAAGTTAGTCCTTGATACAAATTGGAGTACTCCTCTCCTTAGCTTATTATATGATTCCTCAGCAATACGATCTTCATATTCTCTGGTTTCAAAATTACGACCGGATAATAAGCTTACCAAATCAGATAACCGTCCTCTTAAGAATTGAGAAGTAAAAGCAACTCTCAATACATCATTGTATTTAGGAACATAGATTTCATCGTTGTTGTGTGTGATCCATTTAATCTTACTGAATTCTTCCGTTGTAACATAATCCGTATCATTGTTTTGTATTCTCTCTAAATCAGAAGGGCGTTCCTTTAAATGACAGAAATAATCAATTGTTTTACGAATTGTATTTCCACCATACTGTTCGTTCGATGCAATTTTTGACATAGCAAAATCCGCTTGAGACAAAACAACCCCTTGCGAGTTAATACGAATAAATATATCTGTTACTTCTTCAATTGATAATGTGTGAGATAATTCTATAACACCAATGGAACAAGTTTTAATCTGTTGTAATTCACTGATAGCATCATGTATTTTAAAATCCTCCAAGCCTGGATTTAACGCGCAATAATCTCTTACAAAACGAAAAGAATTGAAACCTGGTTGAAACAACTCCGAAATATCGTTGATCCATTGAGGATCCTTTCCAATGGCCGGGTTATAAACTTCAAATTTTCTTTCTACCGGATCAAAAGAAATTTGTATAGGGATCTTCTTATAAGATTTATTGATTACCTCTAAACCAGCGATTGCAGCCGTTAAAGCCGTAATACGTTGCTGACCATCAATTACAACGCGCCGGCCCATGCTGATACTTCCATCTTTCAGTTTTACATCAGGATTCTTCCAGATAATGATATATCCTACAGGATAGCCATTAAATAAAGAATCAATTAAATCCCTGACTTTCGAGGCATCCCAAACAAAGGGTCTTTGCATTTCAGGAATAACGACATCATTTGTTTTAATCCACGTAAGCAACGTCTCTACTGAATTATTGTTCACATCATATTTTGGCATATTAAATTATCTCCATTTTCTTCTAAGCAAATCCCAACTTTTTTATACTCAATTTTTTCCTTAACGTCAATAATAATCATCGTTGCTACTTTCGATTTTTCCATATACAATCAAAATACAATTAATCTAGTTCTCAAATATAGAGCTTAACCTCTTTTCTATGATTAGATTATGTTACTTATGTGCAATCAAATATACTCTTGCTCTGCCAATGCCTTGGGATACAATTTTACCTTCATCTATCAGTTCCGATACTAAACTTCTTACTCTCGAAGAACTAAGTTTCACGTTATTTGCAATTTCAGAATTACTTGCCGATTCATTCAGATCAATGAATTCAAGAATTCTCTGTTTGTTGATAGTGGTCTTTTCCGCCTGTTTTTTCCGCCTGCTTTTTCCACCAGTTTTTAACGCTTGTTTTTTTGAAAAAACAAGCGTTAAAATAGTTCGATCCGGTCCATACTGCTCTTCAACAATAGGATCTATCCATTTTTTATTTTTCCATACTGAATAAATATCCGGAACACCGCTTCCAGCTCTTTCCCCAATAGAAATCAAATTAAACATTTTCATAATTGCTTTATTTCTTGGATCTGATATTCCACCACGGAGCATTTGTGCCTTCCCAGTTCGGATGCTTCCGGGATTCTGCATAATAATCTGATCTTGTTCTTTTAAAATAACAATTCCTCTTGGTAGATAAAAGTCTGCATTTACAATACAGTTTGCTAATGCTTCTCGTACTGCTTTGTGAACCGGTGTATCTTCCACTCTTTGTAATCCATCTAATTCAAACGGCTTCTCTAAGTCTCTTGTCATTTTATTGTATACACGAAAGAAAAAATCAAATAAGTTCCCTGACCAATCTCCTGAACTGGATTGGATACGGTTTGTCCATCGTATGGTTGGATCCAATACCTCCCTATAATCCAAAAAATATTCCGGAAGGTATCGCACGATACGATACTCCTGCCCAAACATCAAAAGACCTGCCAAAGTCGGATGATAATACCCATCTCTAAGTTTCTCAACAGCACCAATTCTTTCTAAGTATTCTTCATTCGAAAGTTTTTCCCAAACGTGTCCTGGATTGACAGCAGAATGATAATTCCTATATCCTTGTACCGATTCTTTATCTAAATCATCGATTGAAAAGTCTTTTAATACTGCCATATCCATTGTTTCTTCTGGTTCGTCTCTTAACATGCTTCGTATTTCTGAATTGGTACAATGATAATCCCCTTCCCAATTTCTTCGATACGTCCCGTTCCATAAATCATCATTGATATAAACGGGTCGTTGCTCTCTTCTTGCACGTGGAATATGAATGACGAGTATTATATCGCCATTTCTTTCATATGTCTCTATTTCATTATCGACTAATAAATTTACACTTACCTTTTTGCGATTATTAATCGTATCCCAAAACTCTTTTTTAATCTTTGTTTCATTTTTTAATCCAGTCGTATAAAAACTTCCATCCTTATTTTCAGCAACACCAAGAATAATAACACCACCGTAACAATTGGCCATAGCAGAGTATGTTTCCCAAAGACTGTGTGGCAGCCCATTCATTGCCTTCTTCACTTCGATACGGTTATCTTCTCTATACTCATCAAACTTACAAATTTCAAACTGTTTCATGCTAACCTCCATTTGTTTATTACCTTTCAATAAGCAAATACGGATTTATAGCTATATCATCAAAACAGTTGTCAATTTTTATCGTGAAAAGAATGGATGTATAGCATTTCTCTCGATTGAATAAATAATTGTAATTAACATATTTAATCCTTAGGTCCAAGTCCTATTTAATTATTTTCATCTCTAATGGAAATTGCATGTTCCCTTCTAAATTTTTCTAACTTGTCTTGATATTTTTTTTCGTGCTTATCATGCATTGATTGATTAAAGAAATATAATTGTTGTTTTTGATCATAAATATATCCATACCATTCTAGTATAAAAGGAACACTTTCTTTATCAACGTCAAACCTAAAAGCAAAATCTGCTACAGCCCAATAATCTTTCTGAAGAATAGCTTCATCAACAATGTTTTTTGGGATCTTTTTTTCAGGATTTAAAAATGTTGTATGTATTTTTCTTCTTATTGATTCAATTGCTTTTTTACTAAAGCTTGCCATTTCCAAAACCCTTAATACTTTATCACCATAAAGATAAGCATGCTCCAACATCAATAGAATTACGATCCAATCAAAATCGGGACCACCTACTGCGGCCCCTATACCTCCTAATCGTTGATATATTCTTAAAGTATCAATATGATAAAATTCAATGAAGTCTACAAGCTTGCATTCTTCAATGGGAATCAACCATTCATAATTACCGTTTTTGTTAAGAATGTATTTAACAAAAGCATAATCAATACCTTCACTTGAATCATAGTATGAGTAAAACAAATCATACCTTTCTATTTGGAATGGCATTATATCCATCGTTGTTATTAAGTCATAGATTGTCGTGTCTTGATCATATTCATATTGAAATTGATTTAAAATTTTTTTGTCATAATCAATTACATTCATTTCTAAAATCAAAATATCCCCTCTCTTTCAGTATGTATCTTATATAAAGAATATATCGCAATAAACCTATTCTTTTGTTATCCTTTCGTTCATTAATTTCAGTAGACATGTAGCTAAACTTTCTATAAAAACAGTTAATAAAACAACTGGTTGGCCATTTAGGTGTTTTTCGTATTCATATCGTAAATTGATAAAATCATTTGAAATGAAGTCTAATTGCTTTTCAAAATTATTAAATGTCAACATTTCTTTTTCCATGCCATTATGAATAGTACTTATAGGTAATACTAATCGTTTGTCACAAGGCGCTTCTTTCTGAATTCTTAATTTAGTGTCTTTATCCAGCCTTCTAAAAAGAATCAAAAGATTATGAGATTTCAAACTCTTTTCATCAGTAACATTGATTCCATTATTCATTAATAATCCTTTTAGTGATAGTTCAATTGCATACAAAAAGCATACAAGGGACGGGACATCCAATCTGTTTTCTTTTAAAACTTTACCAGCTTTATACCACTTTCGTATTTCAATAATTGAGAACTCGAATCCTTTGTCTAGTTGAACATCCTCAATTTTCTGAGTACTTCTTTTTAATTGTTTCAAATCATCGGTTATATCCTTATACATTTCAATTACCTACTCTTATGTATATGAACATTAATCTTTTGTTAAAAGTACATGTACCTATTTAATTCAGATATATTGTCTTTAATTCCAACAATAATTAAACTTCTTTAAGGCAGACAAAAATAAATGTATCATTTATAGCAGCATCAATTTATATTTCTATTTTTCTATTCGAACAAATAGAAAACAAAGTCATCAATACTTTCAATTTCATACTGAACTCATACTATTTATCAATCCTTTTTAACAGGATTAACACATAATAAATCTATTTAAACGTATGCAATGTATACTTCTACTAAATCTTGAAAATAAACTCCATTATTCTAAACCTTTGCTATTGACAGGAGTAAATATGTCATGATTTATTTCTACTAATATTTTTGAATCTATTATTCGTTTTTCTTGCTCATTTGTATTAGAATTCTTATAAAATCTTTCTTTTATTTCCGTTCTCTTATTTTCTTCCAAAATGATATGCGATGGCTGATATCTTGAATCATGTTCATAAATTAGACATAAAACGTTTTCTCCTAATAAACGCTTTTTAATCTCTACCCAATAGTCTCGATCAGTTTCACCAATTGATAGACCATATAAACAGATAATTGTTGAATTCTTGATAATTTGAATAAATTCTTGAAAGTTCCCTTGACCGGCTATATTCAAAAGATTTTTTTTAATGAAAGCGTCTTTAACGTTTTTTAGGCTCCTAAACTCTTTATTTAAAATTTGAGAATCATCATTTACTCCGACAATCATTTCGCTATTATCTAATGTCCCATGTAAGTAAAAAGGTTGTTTTAAAATGCATCTGTATGGAGAAATTGGCATTTGATCTATTCTAACATTTTTAAACATTTCATTTTTTACAGACCATAATAACGAAACGGTGTTTGTATAATTAAAACTTATAGGTTTTATAAAAAAATTATCATGTTGGTAATTTCGAAGCAGATTAATCATCTTATCTCTTTCTACCTTTTTTGTATCTTTAACGATATCAGGGATAGAGTGTAATAATATTTCTCTTTTATCTTCATCTGTCAAAGAAATCTTATTGTTTTCTTGTAACAGATATTCATTCAAAAGAAGGTCAAGTGCTATTTTATCATTCGTAAAAGTATCTATATGTTCACTAGTGAAATCTTTAGTGATAACTCCTAATCTATTTTCGTAATCACTCCATAATTCATAATCACCATTCCGATAATCTTTGCTCAATTCTTTATAAATAATATTACTTTCATCGATTCTGTCAGATTTTTGTAAATATTCATAAAAGTCTGTGTATCTTGTATTTAAACCAAATCCTAAATCCAGACCATTTCCAAACAGCCATGTAATGTTCATCAAATCCCTTACTTTCTAATACATATCTTATTATGAGCATGCATGAATTCTCAATTTAATATACTTGTTTATCTAAGCATAATATCTCTATGGTTATCCAATTTTAAAAACTCATTTAAATCATTCTCATTCTTAAACACTTTCATCGAAAACGAAATCCCTTCTTTTGCCTTATCAAAAAAAACGATTAATTCTTTTGTATTTTTATCATACTCAACTTTTTTTACTCGTACATTATATAATGCTAACAAACTGTAAAATTGAAAATAACACGAATATACCATTATTTCATATTTCTTTGGCATTTCGAGATACAATTTTTTCCTATCATGTTTGATTTTATCAAACTTTAAATGTAAATCGCCGACGTCATCAATAAATGTCATGCTTTGGAATTTTCTTTTTCCCTTAAATGCCCTATTTTCTATTAAACTTGTATGAAGTTCTTCAATAGTATCCCAATCAGGTTGATTGTACACATAATCCGTTTTAAAATGAACCCCTAAATAGTCCTCAATTTCTTTCGCCTTTTTCCAATATAATAACCACTTTTCTTTACTTTCAATTGCCTCATTTGTAATTGAACCTGGATCAGATACTTTAATATTGTTAATATACAGTGATTCGGTTTGTAATTTTTTTATAAATTCATATAGCTCTATATATTTGGATATTGATGGCACCAATTTCTTATTTATATCAGCTTTTATTTGTATTTCCTTGTCATAGCTTATCAAAAGTCTGATGCTTAATAAGCTTTCCTTTCGAGTTGTATAACAAATATCTGAATAACTATCTAAAGGAATACGCTCTAATTCGAAAAACCTCTGATCATTTTCAACTCCTAAATGAATATCCAATTTATCATTCATGATGTGTGGAATTATATAGACTTTATCTATGCTATCAATTGTATTACCTCTAGACTCAATTGTAAATTTACTAACTTCTATCGTTTTCCCATTAATAGTTTGATGTCTTTTATCATTGAGAATAAAGGAAATGCTTTTTTGCGAATTATATGAATACTTAAGTATTTCTTCAAGAGATGGATTCTTTTTACCGATTTTCTCTTGATAATGTTCGTAGTTTTCTATTCTTCCATCTAAGGTAATTTTGGCTTCCCCATTCACCTTCAAAACATAATAATTGAGTTTTCCATCAAACTCATAAGAGAATTCATCTCCTATTGCTTTGCCTAACTCAGAAACAACACTATCAGGTAAAAATTTAGTATCTGATTTTTTTCCAAAATTTTTATAAAAATTTGCCATTAAAAATCTCCTTCTACCTCATCCCATAAATGTATTCTTGAAATTAATATGCACTTATCGTCATTGTCAATATCGCTTAAATTCGTTATCCTGTTGATTAATTTTAATCTTTGTTTTTCAGTTTTTAAAAAGATAAATCGCACATCTGAATACTCAAAAACTAAACTTACTTTATCTGCTTTTTTCTGTAAAATTCTATTAAACATTTCAAGTGATGTAGTATCAATGATATCAAGGTTTGATATTACTTCTCCAAAATCAAAGCTCTCGTCTAAAAAAGGTACATATCGCCATTCTTTCTCATCAGTAAAATCTTTATTTTCCCCATTCTTTAGATCCACCCCTCTTAAACATTTAACATATTTCAAAAATTCATTTAACAATTCACCACTATCGTCGTTTTCTTTTTCTTCTTTGAAATAACGAATAAGATTACTATATGTCTCTTTAATAACAGTTTTGAGCCTGGATTCGGGATTCAGATATATTACTGGCTGTAAACCATGTTGAATCCCCCATTCCTTTCTTAATCCTATACAAAGACCGCCGTATTCCTTTTTATGATTTTTTACATTATGTAAGGGAATGTCGCAAAAGCATTTCATTGCTATAGCGACGTATTTTAAATTTGAATCCAATTCTAATTCTAATTGCATTTGGCTAAAGTCTTCTGTGGAAAATCTAGGTATAAAGCTTTTAGTAAGTATAATATCTTCTAAATACTCGTATTTGTTTAGATAATGAAATAAAGAGTTTGCGCTTAGCTTAGCCTTAGGATTTATAATAGCTTCTTCTTTGGGTTCATTACCCGTAATAGGTTCTAATTGTGAAATCATTGCACGTGCCTTTCTATTATGGTTATAGGAAATTTATTTTACGTTAGTTAAATTAGTATAATTATTTAATAATTATACTCAACATTGCTTTTTATAACAATATTTATTATTTGATATAAGTTGGTAAGGATAGCGTAAAATATCTTGTGTAAATTCTATTAAGCTCTTCCATAGAAAAAAGAGAGTATCCTTAGTAAAATGAGTTCGACAAAAAACCATAGAAAGGATACTCCCATGAACTTTTTTACTACAGAACTAATGAAAAACCTATTCGCTAACGAAAATAATCTGCCTGCTTTTGAGCAAACTGTCACAGAGCTTTTCCGCTCCCAGCTCGAGAAGTCCCTCAATGAAATACTTGCCTATGAATTGACCGCTTTCCTGGATTATGAACGCTATGAGCGCAGTGATAACCTCAATTCAAGAAACGGCTCCTACCAGCGGAAACTTGATACTAAGTATGGGCAGATCACGCTGAATATCCTTAGAGACCGGCTGGGTGAATTCTATACCTCTCTTATTCCCAGATACAGAAGAAGGGATTTCTCTACCGAAGCAACCATCCTGGATCTATATGAAGAAGGCATGAGCAATGCAGAAATTGCCAATATCATCCAGAAGCTCTGCGGCGCCCGCTATTCAAAGCAGACTGTCACCAATATTACTAACAAGGCTCTTGAAAGTATCGAGTCATTTAAGAACCGTCCTCTTAATAAAGAGTATGCAGTCGTCTTTCTTGACGGTACTTCAATGGCCATGAGAAGGGACACTGTTGCCAGGGAGATGGTACATATTGGTCTTGGCATCACTTTAGAAGGCACCAAAGATATTCTGGGATACCTGAATGCACCTACAGAATCAGCTGAAGCATGGTCGGAGCTTCTTTATAGTTTCAAGGATCGCGGACTTGAAAGAGTTTCTCTATTCTGCATGGATGGCCTTTCCGGCATGGAGAATGTCATTGAAGACATATTCCCGCAGTCAAATATCCAGCGCTGCCTTGTACATATACAGAGAAACATCTCGCACAAAGCACGTGTGGCTGACAGGAAGCAGATTACCGGCGACTTTAAACAGGTATACAGGTCAAAGGATAAAAAGACCGCACAGAAAGAGCTGGACAGTTTCATTGGCAAGTGGGGCAAGAAATATCCATCCATTAAGGATTCGCTTATATCTAACCAACATTTACTGACCTTCTATGATTATTCGGAATCAGTACGATCAAGCATCTACACGACCAATCTTATAGAAGGGAACAACAAGCAGTTAAAGCGTAATTTCAAAAAGAAAGGGCAGTTTCCCAATGAACGATCGCAGGAGAAATATCTTGTATGCGAGTTCAATAAATATAATGAAAAGCATATGAATCACGTTCATCGAGGTTTTGGGCAAACTGTTAGAAGTGATTGGTTTGAAGATTGAGCGATTCTAGGGATACTCAAAAGTACACAAAATTATTGACGGTATCTAATTATTTTTCAAAAACGTTAATTCTTTTTCGTATCTATCATACATTTATATAGTTCATAATTATATCATATATTTCATTTTAGGGTATTTGGATCCCGTTTATCGTAGATTGAATAGACCGTTGATATTATCTTACATTTTGTTGAATTATTCTTAAGTATATAAAACCAAAATAAATACGTATACATTCTACAGTATTTCTAACATGCATTTCTATTTCTAAAAGATTCAATAGTTGCTCATATTATCTATCAACGGTTTTGATAATCGATTTGCTATGATCAAAATTAAAAGCAATAAAGCTGCGATAAAGTCAGCCATAAGTATTAAGCTCATATTCTTAAACTTATCCTCTGACTCCTGCTTGATCTTAGTAATCTCAATATCTTTTTTTGTCTATTGAGCATCATCCACCAATCATTTCAAATACTTTACATACAGCCATGTTAAATAAATGACAGGGATTGTGATATACCACATGTTGATAAGCTGGCATAGACAAAGAACTGCTATGAAAAAAGAAATAATTGTTCCCATCGTTTCTTCACCTCTAATTCTTATAAACTTGATTCAAAAATAATTCTTTACATCGTTCATAGTCATCCTGCCATGTACAGTGTCCATAGTTATAATGATTTTCTTTCGCATCCCAGGAACATACATACAAATCGTTTTCATCCGTCCCTCTTTCAATACAGTAATAATTCACCTGTTTGAAGTTCAGATCAAAGAACAGATACACACAATAACATAACGGTTCCTGTATGGGCTTTGGAAAAGTGATCTTGGCCATGACGATCTCATCATTGACACGGTAAGGTTCGGCTTGAAAATCATCTTTGGTGTAAGGATTTACCACCTTTTCCTGTTGGCACATTTTGTCAAGGAAATCATTGAGAACCTCTGGATGATCCAGAAGGATGGCAATAAACTTCATTTTGTCTTTATAAAATAGGTTTGGTAATAATCGATGTTCTAACGCATACATGATTTCATACAGTGTCATATGGATCCCTCCTGTTACGTATCATATATCATTGAATCTGACATAATTCATGTCACATATAAAAAAACTATACAGTTACACGCTGTATAGTTATTCTTTTCGGTACATTTCCTTCAGGTTATCCGCTATCGTATCCAAAGAGGTATACATGTTCTGGCGCATTTCTTCGGATAAGCCTTGGCCGGCTGTTTTTAAAGCGTTGTTGGCTTTTTTCTGGATCTGTTTGACAAGGATCCTTCCTTTGTCGGTCAAACGGATCGGAACGCGGTATCGATTAGAGCCGTAGGGTTCCACGATTCCTTTTTTCTGAAAAGCGGCGATGGCACGAGATACATCCGCTTTATCTCTTTGTGTCGTTTCGGCTAACCGGGATGCCGTCATCTCATGCTCTGAGAGCATCATCAAGTAAAGAGCATAAGCGCCACGTAACCCATAGGGCTTCATTTCTTCCGTGGCAATTTTGTTCCAATAACGAGTAATGCTGAAAACTGACAAAGTAAAGTGTTCAAACCGTTCCATCTTTTCATCCCTTCTAACGTTTTATTTATTTTGAAAAAAAAGCAACACCGACAGCCCCTGGCCCGGCATGGGTTCCCACAACCGTACAGATCTGCGTACATTCCAGATCATCTAACTGCGATTGCCATAAAGAGCGACTATCCTGTATATAATTCTTCAACAGCGCATCCGATGTTCCGGTATAGCCTAATAATACAGGCAGACTGGTATCCGCTCCATATTCCTGCACCTGCTGGGTCAAATAGTTGTTGGCTTTTTTGGCACCACGGGCTTTTCCCAAGATGCGTATTTGTCCCTCTTCAATGGTAATAACCGGTTTAATATGCATCATGCCGCCGGCTAAGGCCGTTGTCTTGGAAATTCTTCCGCCTCGTTTCAGGTATTCCAATGTATCCAGCTTGGCCAGCAAACGAACTTTGCTGCGCATCTTGATCAACACAGCCTCCAGTTCCCGTAAATTCATGCCTTGATCGATGCATTGGATCGCATACTCTGTCAATATACCGGCGCCAATAGCCACATTACAGCTGTCTACGACACGGATCTCAGGATATGCCTGGGCAGCTAAAGAAGCGCTTTGCCATGTACCGGATAATCCGGAAGATACCGTAATCACGATCGCTTCCTGTCCTTTTTCATGAATCTTGGCAAAGACCTTGTCAAAAGCAGCCGGGGTCACCTGGCTGGTTTTCGGCATCACTTCTTCGGATTCCAATTTCTCATAAAATTCCAACCGGCTCATGTCGATTCCATCCAGGTATTCCTTCCCGTTAAAAGACAAAGTTAACGGGACAATATGCACACGGTTTTCCAACCGGGGTGCAATATCTGTGCTTGAATCTATAATGACCTGTATATTTCTTTCATTATTCATATTGTAACATCTCCTTTGTGTTGATTCCAACAAAATGTTGTTTTGTCAACCTCTAGAAGTTATCATATATTTGTTGACTTGTCAACATGTATGGTTAATCTTTTATTCAAAAGAAAAGACCAGTTTACGCTCTGGTCTCTACTCGTAAAGAATACCATCTTCAATGATCTGATGAATTAAAACGGATAGTTGCGCTTCTGTCAATTCTTTGTATTCTTCATAGGTGATTGGATTATGATAGGTGATGGAAAGGTCCTTTCCTTTATACTTCGTATCGATACAATAGGAATGATTTAATGTGATAGGTACAATAGGTACCTTTGCCATATAGGCCAGCTGCAATGATTTTGGCTTGAATGGATTCATCGCATCTTGTTTGGAGCGTGTTCCTTCCGGAAAGATCAATACGATCTGTCCTTTTTTTAAACGGCGAAGCGCTTCTCTCAACATATAGATATTCCCTTCCTTGGTGTCTCTATCAAACAGGATCGTTTCGATATTCCTTGCCCAGCGTCCGATGACCGGCAGCTTACCAGCCCCTTCCTTAGCTATGAAGTATACCGGTTGACTGCATGAAGCCATCACAAGCACCGGATCAAGCGTGCCTTGATGATTGGATACCAGCAGACATCCTTTTTCAGGGATATTCGATTGTCCCCAGACAGTAAAGGTCATTCCGATCCGCTTTAACACCTTCTCGGCCCATTGTCGACAGCGCTCATATGCCAGTTCGCTCTTTCGTTTCGAATACACGAAAGAAGAGACCCAGGCTTGTGGCAATAATGGTACACATCTTCCAATTCGCATCCAGTTCATTCTTGCTGCCTTTCTACAAGGGCATAGCCAATCGCATACGCTTTCTCATGGGAAATGCTCAGATGGATCTTATAGCCTTCTATATGGACTGTTGGCTTTCCTTGGGGATCGGGCAGGATTTCCAAAGATTTCATAGATACAGGAATATCCAGCGCTTTGATCAACGCTTCCTTGGCCGCAAAGCGTCCGGCCAGAAATGTTCGCTGCCGGCTTTGTTGAAAAGAGCTATAAAGCACTTGTTCTCTTTGGGTCAGGATCCGTTCTTTCCATTGATTCTGCCGCTCTTTAAACCGATCAGTCTCTACGATGTCACAGCCAATCCCCACGATCATCCGTTCTCTCCCAACGCACACATGATTTCGCCCTGACACACACGTTTTCCTTTCACGGTAGCTTCTACTTTCGCAAAATAGATCGACATCCGTTGACGGGTCATCTCTACATAGAGTTCCAGCTGGTCGCCGGGAATGACCTGACGGTAAAAACGCATATGGTTGATGCCGGCCAGATAACCGATCTTTCCCTGGTTTTGGGGATCGGTCATCAATAAAACACAGCCGGTCTGAGCCAGCGCTTCCACGATCAAAACACCGGGAAACACGTGTTTTTGGGGAAAATGGCCTAAAAACGGGTATTCGTTTACCGATACATTCTTAATGCCTTTGATGGTCTTTTTTTCCTGATCGATTTCTTCAATGCCATCCACATACAGAAATGGAAAACGATGGGGAATGATCGCCTGTATTTCATTGCTATTATAGATCATAGATCCTCCCCCTTCCATTTCTTAAAGATCAAGGACGCATTGTGCCCCCCAAAACCAAAGGAATTGTTCATGACCACATCCAAATTCTTTTTTCGGTGTTCGCTCATAACCACATCCAGATCACACTCTTTGTCTTTGTTCTGTAAATTCAAGGTCATCGGAATCGTATTGTGGTGCATGGACAAGAGACACAGCACCGATTCAACCGCGCCACTGGCCCCCAGACAATGACCGGTATATGATTTCGTACTGGAAATCGGAATACCGGCACTGGCAGATTTGAATACAGAACGAATCGCCTGGATCTCCATACGGTCATTTAAAGACGTGCTGGTGCCATGTGCATTGATATAGTCCATCTGTTCCAGCGCTATGTTTGCTTCCGTAACCGCCTGGTTCATCGCCTTGGCTGCTCCGGCCCCATCTTCCAAAGGAGCGGTTATATGATGGGCATCACAGGTCGATCCATACCCGATGATCTCCCCATAGATCTTTGCGTTTCTTTCCACCGCATGCCCATATTCCTCCAGAATTAGGATACCGGCGCCTTCTCCCATCACAAAGCCGCTTCTATCCTTGTCAAAAGGAATCGAGGCCCGGTTTGGATCGGACCCGGTATGCAGGGCCCGCATGGATTGAAAACCAGCCACGGACAATGGGGTAATCGAGGCTTCGCTGCCACCGGCTACAATACAGTCTTCCAAACCGAGTTTGATCCGATGAAAGGCTTCTCCAATGGCATTGGTGCCGGAAGCACAGGCAGTCACAATCGACTGGCAATTGCCTCGAGCCTGCAGATCAATGGCTACAGATCCCGCCGCCAAATTGATCAGGCTCATCGGAATGAAATAAGGAGACACTCGCGATGGACCTCTATCCTTCAGAGCATTTTCACATTTTTCGATGGTTTCGATCCCGCCGATCCCGGATCCGATCATCACACCGACACGGTCCATATCCATTCGATCGCCTGACAATCCGCTATCCTGCCATGCCTGGTGGCTGGCAATCCGGGCAAACTGCACAAAGCGGTCATTAAAGCGAAAATCTCGTGGGGTAAAAGGATGTATGTCCAGATCTTTGACCTGGGCAGCTAATTTCACTTTATACGCTTCGGTATCAAAATGATCGATCGGTCCGATGCCCGAACGATCTTGTTCAATGGATTGCCAGGCTTGCTCGATCGTATTTCCGATCGGACTGACCAATCCCATTCCCGTAATTACAACTCGTCTCATACATCCTCCTACATGCACATACCGCCGTCCACCTGAAGTACGTGGCCGGTAATATATTGACTGTTCGCTAAAAAGTAGACAGCTTGGGCTACATCTTGCGGCTTTCCTGCCTGTTTCAATGGAATATTTTCAACCATCTTATCGCGGACACTGGCACTCAGTGCCTGGGTCATATCGGTGGTGATAAATCCCGGGGCAACCGCATTGACACAAATCTGACGCGAAGCCAGTTCTCTGGCCAGTGATTTCGTCAATCCGATGACACCGGCTTTGCTGCTGGCATAATTGGTCTGACCGGCATTGCCTGTGATACCGGCTACACTGGACAGATTGACTATGCTGCCGCTCTTTTGACGCAGCATGATGCGGCTGGCCTGCTGGCAACATAAAAAGGTGCCTTTTAAATTGATATCGATAACATCAGTAAAATCTTTTTCCTTCATGCGAAGAAACAACCCATCACGGGTAATGCCCGCATTGTTAACTAATACATCCAACCGTCCATATCGATCCATGATCGCATCAAACATCTCTTTGACATCCTGGGCATTGGATACATTCCCTTTGATCATCATGGAGTTCGGTTGGATGGACCGGATCTGCTGGCATGCCTCCTGGGCTGCCCACTCATTGCCTTGATAGTTAATGACGACATCATAGCCATGGCCGGCAAAATGCAAGCCAATGGCTTTTCCGATTCCCCGGCTTCCACCGGTGACAAACACAACCTTATTCATGCTTCCACTCCTTTTTTAATGCCAGAAAATCCTCAAACGTGCTGATGCTGAAGACTTTGACATTTTTATCGGTTGCCTTAACAAATTTGCTTAAGGCATGTCCAGGTCCGATTTCAATGAAAGTATCGACCCCTTTGTCTACCATGGTCTGGATCGACTGGGCAAAACGGACACTGCTTTTGATCTGACGGATCAACAATTCTTTGATTTCCGTTGTTTCGATTTGACCGGTGACATTAAAGATGACCGGGAACCGGCATGGTTGCAGTGGTACATCCTTCAATACATCCGCCAGTTTTTCACTGGCCGGGATCATCAACGGGGAATGAAACGCGCCGGCAACCGATAACGGGATCATACGTCGGATCCCCTTCTTTTTCAGCTGCTCCCGGGCCTTGTCCAAAGCCGGCTGTGTGGCTGATAAAACCACCTGATTCGGACTGTTATAGTTGGCAATGACACAAAAGTCCTCCCCCTGGCTTACAGAATCACACACCGCCTGGATGGTTTCGACATCCTTGTCCAACACGGCCATCATACGGCTGTTTTTTCCTTTCAGAGCTTCGGCCATGATCAGACCTCTTTGCCGGACAACCTGTAAACTATCATCCAAAGATAAAGCCCCGGCATAGGTTAAAGCCGAATACTCTCCCAAACTCAGTCCGGCTACATAGTCCGGCTGGATCCCCAGATCCGACACGCAGGCCGCAATCGCTAAGGACGTAGCCAAAATGGCACATTGTGTATACGCCGTATCATTCAAAGCTTCTTCAGGCCCCTGGAAACAGATTCGTTTTAAATCAAAATCCAAATGTATGGAGTTATATACATGACGGGCCAGCTTCATCTTCTGATAAAAGTCCTGTCCCATACCTACATATTGGGAACCTTGTCCCGCAAACAAAAAACCAACTTTCATTCTTCTGTTCCTTTCGTTAGTTCTTCCATCAATTCGTGAACGCTCATCATTTGACGAATCCGTCCAACATTTTCTCCGGCAAAGACCAGCCCCTGGCTGATATTGCCCTTTACGGCTTCAATCAACGCCTGTGTAATACAATATGGTGTTGTTTTCGGATCACACGATTTCAAACATCGGATACAACGGGTCACAGGATTTTTTGTATGCGTCAGCCATTCATTTTTAACAGCTCGTCCCGGCAGACCGGCCGGACTGTCAATGATACCTACATCGTTTGGGCCGGCTTGCAGGATAGCATCCTTAAAAGCCGAATGGGCATCGCATTCATGCGTCGCAATAAACCGTGAGCCGATCTGTACACCATCGGCCCCACATGCCATTACCTCCTGGATATCCTGGTGGGTAAAGATGCCACCGGCGGCAAAGACAGGAATATAGGTATGATATTTCTTTTCAAAGCCAGCCAGCATTTCTCTGACCTCAACCACTATATCCTTGATGGCTTTGTAGGTATGGTTCAACAACTCGTCTTTTTTAAATCCCAGATGACCACCGGCCTTAGCCCCTTCAATAACGATAAAATCCGGCATTCTCAAGTACCGGCGATCCCACATTTTCAATAAGATGCTGCCCGCTTTGGCACTGGAAATGATCGGTGCGATCAAACTGGTTCCCTTTGGCACATAAGCCGGCAGAGATAACGGCAGCCCGGCTCCGCTGATGATCGCATCGTATCCGCATTCCACACTGGCGCGAACATATTCTTCATAATCCCGGGAGGCCACCATAATGTTGACACCTAACAGTCCGTCTTTTCCGATTTGGCGTGCCTTATCGGCCTCAATAGCCAAGGCTTTCCGATTACATCCGATCGGATCTTGATAAAAATCCGGATCGGCATAACCGGGATGAGCTGCGCTGATGACACCCATACCTCCCTCTTTCATGACATGACCAGCCAGATTCCCCAAGGAAATACCTATACCCATGCCCCCTTGGATAATCGGAACTCTCAATTGTTTGTCATGCAGAAATACGGGTTTTAACATGGCAGATTCTCCATTTTTTCTTTGAGTTGATCAAACTGTCTTTCACTGTCTTTCATGATGGAATCGAGAATAGCCTGGGCCGGTTCGATCTTTTTACATAAGCCGGCAATCTGTCCCATCATGACAGAACCATATTTGATGTCCCCGGCATGAACCGCCGCCCGCAATGAGCCTAAGGTCAGCTTTTCCAGTTCTTCAAACGAACTGCCCTTTTTTTCCAACGCAATATACTGCCGGCTCATTTCATTTTTTAAGATACGGACCGGACTGCCGATGTTTTGGCCCGTAACGACCGTCGCGGTATCCGAAGCTCGTAAAACAGCTTGTTTGTATTTGTCGTGGATCGGACATTCTTGCGCAGTCAGTAAACGGGTGCCGATCTGGATGCCCTGAGCCCCCAGTGCGAAAGCCGCATTCATACCCCGGCCATCCGCAATGCCTCCGGCAGCCACGACCGGAATGGATACGGCATCCACTACCTGTGGCAATAGAGCCATCGTTGTGCTTTGTCCGATATGGCCCCCTGCTTCCATTCCTTCACAGATCAGAGCATCGGCCCCTGCTCGTTCCATCCGCCTGGCCAGAGCCACACTGGATACGATGGGGATCACCTTGCACTCGCTACGAGTCAGTTGGGGCATATATACGCCCGGATTTCCCGCACCTAGAACAACCACAGGCACCTTTAATTCGATGACCAGATCAACAAGCTGAGCCACCTGTGGGTGGGTCACCATGATATTGACCGCAAACGGATTCCGGGTTTGTCGGCGACATCGTTCGATTTCTTTGCGCGCCGTTTCGATATCCATTCCTCCTGTCGCAATGGTTCCCAAAGCCCCGCAATTACTGAGAACAGCCGCAAAATCTCCATCCGTGATATTTGCCATCGCTCCCTGTATAATGGGATATTTTATATGTAATAAATCGTGTATCATACTTTTTCCATCCTACCATTTCATATAGACAGCCCCACAAGTAAAGCCGGCCCCAAAGGCTACCATCACGATATTCATACCGGTACATATCCGCCCTTGTTGGTACGCCTCGGATAACGCAATCGGTATACTGGCTGCCGACGTATTGCCGTAGGTCTGTAAGTTTTTAAAGATCTTATCTTGTTTCATACCAAGGTTTTTTGCGACACGGTCAATGATCCGTTCATTGGCCTGATGAGGAATCAACCAGTCAATCTGTTCCAGAGACAGGTTCTGTTGCTTCATCAGATCCTGTACCGCCTTTGTCATTTCCGTCACCGCAAAGCGAAACACTTCACTGCCGGTCATATGCAAAGAACCGACATGGGGATCCGTGATCCCATTCTTGGTCATCAAAGGAACCGATCGGGCATACAAAGCCTGCTTGGTATCGGGATAATAGCTAGCCGCACCGGCCATCATAGATCCTTTTTCTTTTTGGACCAGGCAGGCCCCGGCTCCATCCCCAAACAATACACATGTTGTCCGATCGGACCAGTTAACGATCTTGCTGAGAACCTCCGCCCCGATGACCAGACCGACTTCTTTTTCTTCTAACATCTTATTGGCAATCTGTAACGCATACAGAAAGCCGGAACAAGCCCCGTTGACATCCAGGACTAGCACATGGCCGGAAAGGCCTAATTGTTGAGCCACCATGCAACTGCACGAAGGCGTAATCTGATCGGCCGTAGCCGTGGCCACGATGACCAAGGATATGCTTTCTTTTGAGATATCCGCTTGATCGAATGCCATTTTTGATGCTTCCAAAGCCAGTTCACTGGTGTTTTTCTCCGTTGAAACAAATCGGCTTTGGATGCCTGTCCGTGTACGGATCCATTCATCTGTCGTATCCACAACCTTAGAAAGATCCGCATTGGTTACCTTGTGACCGGATGTGGAATGGCCACACCCTAAAATACGGAGCCCGCTCATACCGGCACCCCCAGATCACGGATCTTCTTATACCGCTGCTCCACTAAGGCACCGGTCCGCTTTTTCTTCAAGCTCAGCAGTGTATCCACCAGCTGACGGCGCAAATCATTGGCCACCTTGTAAAAATCTGCCTGTGCCCCCTTTTCCGGCTCCGGGATGATCGTATCCACAAAGCCTTCCACCTTCAGATCTTCACTGGTCAAGCCCATGATCTCACTGGCCTTTTGGGCCAGACTTTCATCTTTCCAAAGAATGCTGGCAAAGCCTTCCGGAGACAGAATCGAATAGATGGCATGTTCTAACATAATCAGATGATCGGTCACGCTAAAAGCCAACGCGCCGCCACTGCCCCCTTCCGATAATACGATGCCGATGATGGGTGTCCGTAGGTCTGAAAACTGATACAGACATTGCGCTATCGCTTCCGCTTGTCCACGTTCTTCGGCTCCTTTTCCGGGATACGCCCCCGGTGTGTCGATAAACGTTACGATGGGCCGATGGAACTTCTCGGCCTGGCGGGCCAGACGCAGCGCTTTTCGATAGCCTTCCGGAGATACCATCCCGAATTTCTTTTCGATGTTCTCCTCTAACGTCGAACCCTTTGACTGGGCGATGATCGTCACCGGCATACTTTCGATAAACCCGATGCCCCCGATCACTGCCGGGTCATCGCCATACTTTCGATCCCCATGTAACTCGATAAAGTCATTAAATAAGAAATGGATATAATCCTGTGCTTTCGGTCGGTCGGCATCGCGTGCCAGCTGCACCTTTTGCCAGGCATCCATTACATTGTATGATTTACTCATCCCTCTTACGCTCCGTGAATTCTCAATAAATTGGCGATTTGCCGTTTACAGTCCCGCCGGGCCACAATGGCGTCAATAAACCCCTTTTCCAACATGAACTCGGCCTTTTGAAAAGAATCCGGCAACTGCTCATGGGTGGTGTTTTCAATCACCCTTCGACCCGCAAATCCAATCAAACAATCCGGTTCCGATAAGATAATATCGGCTAACATCGCAAAACTGGCGCTGACACCGCCTGTGGTCGGATTGGTCAACAAAGAAATGTACAAGCCGCCATGGTTGTTAAACTGTTTTAAAGCGGCACTTGTTTTGGCCATTTGTACTAAGGAACGAATTCCTTCCTGCATACGGGCACCGCCACTCGTGCAGCACAGGATCAACGGCAGCTTTTTCCGATCGGCCATTTCGATCAGTCGGGTAATCTTTTCTCCGACGATCGTTCCCATGCTTCCCATCATAAATGCGGAATCCATGACCCCGATGGCACAAGGCATCGATTCGATCCGTGCCGAACCGCAAATCACCGCTTCATTCAATCCGCTCTTATTTTTTGCCCGGATCAGCTTTTGATCATAGTCCGGAAACTCCACGTTTTTTGTGGTCCAGTTTTTATCTATTTCTTTGAAGCTGCCGGCATCGCATAAGTGTTCGATCCGCTGCCGGGCATGCATGGTAAAATGATGCCCGCAAACCGGACAGACATTATCGTTCTTCTCAACGTCCTGCTTCACAAACGTCGAATGGCATTGTTCACATGTCACAAACGAACGATCCGGAATCTCTACAGATGGTTTTTGTTGTTTTCTGTATTTATGAAATATATTTAACTGTTCTTGTCTACGCTTAAATAGGTTCATTTCCATTCAGCTCCTTCATGATCTGTTGGGCATAGGCTGTATCGTAGCTCCCATCCAGAAACGTACGATCATTGAAAGCCATATAATGAAACATTTCATTGGTTTGTATGCCTTCCATAAAACATTCCTCCAATGCCCTTTTCATGATTTGAATGCATTCTTCCCGGGTCCGGCCGTACGCAATCAGTTTACAGACCAGGGAATCATAATACGGTGAAATCACATCCCCGCTATATGCCGCACTGTCTACCCGGATCCCTCGTCCCCCGGGAAAATTCAAAAAGGAAATTGTCCCAAACGATGGGGTAAAATCCTGATAGACATCTTGGGCATTGATCCGACACTCGATCGCATGCCCGGATTGACAAATATCCTTTTGTTCCAAAGACAGCGGTTGATCGTCAGCTATCTCCAGCTGCAGTCGGATCAGATCCATCCCGGTAATCATTTCGGTAACAGGATGCTCCACCTGGATCCGCGTATTCATCTCCATGAAATAAGCATCTCCGTTTTTATCGATCAGAAACTCCACCGTGCCCACAGAATCATAGTGCACAGCCTGACAGATCTTGACCGCATCCTGACAGATCCGCTGTCTTACCTCATCGGACAATTTGTAACAAGGCGCTTCCTCGATCTGTTTCTGCCGGTGGACCTGGATGGAACAATCCCGGTCATATAAGTGAACCACATGACCAAAATGATCACATGCCAGCTGTACTTCGACGTGTTTCGGATGTTCTAAAAACTTTTCAATGTACAGCTCTTTACTGTTAAAATAGCTTTCGCTTTCCTTCTGCGCCTGCTCGAAGGAATCCTGAAATTCCTCTTCCTTCCAGACGATGCGCATGCCTTTGCCACCACCGCCCTGGCTGGCTTTTATGACAACCGGATACGTCAGTTCTTGCGCAATCTGCATACCGGCACGAACATCACTGATGACATCCGGACTGCCGGCGATAATTCGGATCCCCAGCTTCTCGATCATTTGACGGGCCTTGTTCTTATCCCCCATCTGTTCGATGACAGACGGACTGGGGCCCACAAACTTTAATCCGCAGGCCTGGACCAGACGGGCAAAATGTGCGTTCTCCGACAGAAAGCCATACCCTGGATGGATAGCGTCACACCCTGTGGATACAGCCACCTGAATGATCGCATTGGCATTCAGATAACTTGAACCCGGTGTCGCATCCCCGATGCATATCGATTCATTGGCCGACTGCACCGGCATGGAATCCCGGTCGGCTTCCGAATAGACGACCACCGTTTCAATGCCCATTTCTTTACACGTACGGATAATCCGCATCGCAATCTCTCCACGATTGGCAATACAAAGCTTTCGGATCATACCATCGCCTCATAACGGATCAATGGCTGATTGAATTCCACCAATCCTCCTTCTTCCACAAGAAACTCTTTGATCTCCAGATCAAAAGGTGCCCGTACTTCATTCATCGTTTTCATCGATTCAATATGGTAGACAACTTCTCCTTTTGTATAGGAAGTCTGTTCCTGGGAAAAATGAAATACCCCTGCCAGAGGGGCTTTAAGAACAGGATCTTCCTGTTCTGTTTGTTGTGGGTCTGTATCTATTGGGTTCACAGATGTATTCTTATCTTTTTCGAGTCGGATCTTTAAACCATCATATTCCAGATCCATGGTCTTTACCCGGCTGGAATCAAATATTCTTATAATTTCGTTGATTGTTTTTGTATCCTTCATACCATGCCCTATTTTTTCTGATTCATTAAGTCCACAATATCCTGGACTGTTTTCAGTTTAACAAGTTCCTCATCTTCAATTTGAATTCCAAATTCGTTCTCCAATTCCATGGCCAGTTCTACGGCGGCCAGTGAATCAATATCCAGATCCTCGTTTAATCTTGAATCCGGTTGAATATGTTCCGCTTCCAGATTTAATGAACTTACCAATACCTTTTTAATCGTTTCAAACATTGTAGAATCCTCCTTTATTTGCTTTGACTGTCAAAGCATTAACACCATTATATATACTTTGATTATCAAATGAAATGGCCTTTCTGAACAATCTAGACCCAAAATAAACAAAAAAGTACCCAAATTGGGTACTCTGTTAAATATTCTTTTCGATTGCGTATTCTTCCGAAAAGTATTCCATCAAATTCGCCAGTGAATCGATCAATACTTTATCCTGGTCCAATTTCAGATCCGCTACTGTTTTATCGATCAACGTTTCATGAAAGGCATCGTGGATCTTTAAGATGTCCCTGGCTTGATCGGTGATCCGCAGCCGGACGATCCGCCCATCTTTTTCGTCTTTGTAGCGTTCTACATATCCCTTGGCTACCAGGCGTTTAACGTTGGTCGTCAACGTTCCCTGGGTTACCATACAACGCTTGGCGATGTAAGACATCGTATTATCACTGGCTTTCTCGATATTTTCCAGCAAATGCACTTCCGAAAGCTTTAAAGAAACATTCTTATCCTTCAGGTTTCTTTCTTCTATATATGTAATATAGTTAAAAAGACCAACAAGTAATTCATTAATTGTATGTTTTGTATAATTCATAGCTTACCAATCCTGTCGTTAGACAGTATAAACGATTTTAATAAAAAACGCCAACGATATCCTTATTTCCGGTTTTCTTTTTGAAGCCAGTCCCTTCGCGTTACACAGCTGACATGCCCTGTTCTGGTTTCATGCATGAGAGGTACATCTACATCATGGGAAGTCCATTGATAGAGAAACCCGCATTTTTCCTGGACCCGTTTTGATTGTCCGTTTCCCTCATAGTATCCGCACCATACCTTTTCCATGTTCAGATCGAGGAAGGCATGGCGTAACAATTCCATGACCGCTTCCGGTACCAGCCCTTGCCCCCAATAAGGTTTGCCCAGCCAGTACCCCAGTTCACATTCTCTCTCGTTCTGTACCAGATCGCTGCTACCGTACATTTTGAGGTCAATCGCTCCGATCGGGATATTTTCTTCTTTCAGACAGATGGCATAGGTTTCCGACTTTTGAAAGATGGTCCGTATAATTTCTTTACTTTCCTCCAAACTCCGGTGCGGTGGCCATCCTGCTATCGGGCCGACGGACGGATCTTTCGCATAGGTAAATAAGCTGTAGGCATCATTATCCTCCCACGGTCGAAGGAACAGCCGCCGGGTCTTGAGAAAGGGCTGGATCTGGCGGATCACACGGCAAGGATTGCCAGCTGCCACGCAATATGCCGGTATATCTTTTGTCACAACACTGCCGGCTCCAATGATACTTCCTTCTCCAATGGTCACACCAGCCAAAACATGAACACCGGCACCGATCCAGACATGATCTTCTACGGTAATATCCAACGCATATTCCAGGCCCTTATCTCTTCGTTGAACATCCATAGGATGGCAGGCTGTATAAAATCCACAGGAAGGCCCAATAAAAACATGATTCCCGAAGGTGACCCTTCCTTCATCCAGTATGATCAATCCATGATTGGCATAAAAACATTCCCCTACTTCGATATTCCAGCCGTAATCACACCAGAAACCCGGCTCAATCCATACAGACTGGCCACATTTGCCTAAAATCTGATGAATGACTTTGGAGCGTTGTTCAAAATCGTCCACTGAAAGTTGATTATAGATCTGGCAAAGACGCTTACATGCACTTCGTTCTTCGATTAACTCGTTATCATGATTGGCATCATACAAAACATGTGCCAGCATTTTTTCTTTTTCCGTCATGTTGATCCCCTGTTGTTATGATAACACATCGGGGCCGGCTATGGTTTGATAGCGTCGTTATTCTTTGGGATATCCGGGATCCCGTCAATTGAAAAAGGCCAGCGTTTGCTGACCTATTCTTTGGAATGCATCATTTTTAATATCGCAATCAATATACCGTAACAGATACCGGCAACCGGCCATACCAGCCATGATATATCCCAGCGTTTTGTCAAAAAGCTGAACAACAGATAGAAGGCCGTAACACTCATCCAGTATACTTCGGTAATGAGACTGTTTCGTTTGTTCTCGTGTTTGTTAGCCCGGGAATAGTCGCCTTCCTCCAATAACATCTTCATCGCATTCATCACAATATTCACACGTACGATCATCAGGACACCCAGGGCAACCATCACCAACAGTACACTGATACCAAGGGCCATATTAAAATCATTATTCTCGATGATCATGGCAATAAAGAGCGGAATACAGGATAGGACACACAATACGATACCCATCACCATATATCGCATATAAGTGTCATTGTAGCGTTCCTTACGTTCCCGGATCATGCCGTCTACACCATATTCGGTCTCCAACGGTTCTTTTTCCATATATTCAAAGGGGCTGGTCTTCATTCCATAATAGATAAATATCGCCACCGCAGTACCGACCATCAACATCAATACCAGAATACCGATGCCGGCTGCCTGGTCTTCCGTAAGCTGGATCCTACCGGTTTCCTGCGCAACACTGCATAGAATCAAAGGAATCGGGGATAATATACATAACATAACACCAAGGGCAATCCAACCGGATGAACGTGTCTTTAACGAAAGAAACTGATTGGCTAGTTCCATTGTTACATTGTACAGCTGCTCCACAGGCGCTTCCGACTGCATGTTTTCCGGAACGGTTTCCAGATCTTGTTCATCTCGTAATAAAACATCCGTGCTGACACCAAAGATCTCGGAAAGCTTTAATACCTTATTGAGATCGGGTGTAGACTGGGCGCCTTCCCACTTTGAGATCGACTGACGGCTGACGCCGAGTTTTTCAGCCAGTTCCTCTTGTGACCATCCGTTTTTCTTTCGTAATAATGAAATCTTATCTGCAAGTATCATCATAGCTCCTCCATTCATTTTGAACTTTCTTTTGACAGCTCAAACATATCATTTTCCCTAGTTACATACTACCAACACAGCCTGCCAATTTGTCAACTGATGGTTGCGAATGCTTTACATATCGCTCTTTTCAATAAAACCACCCTTTTATGATGAAAATACGGTGTTTTTTTTCTGCTTGTCTTAAAACGTCAAATAGCGTTAGATATCAATGGTGGTGATCCGACATTTATTTATTTTAAAAGATGTATATGATTTCTTAATGATACCATGTTATTCTTTCCAAAAAAAAAGCCTGAATCAGGCTAACTTGTACATGGCAGGGGTAGCAGGAGTTGAACCCACATCAACGGTTTTGGAGACCGCTGTTCTACCATTGAACTATACCCCTAAGTGCCTACCTATATTAACATAAAATAAATGACTATGCAAATGGAACTGTGAAATATTTATTTACATTGGTTTCCTTTCTATATTAAAATATATCTAAGTAATTAACAGGAGGATAACTTTATGGGAAGACTTACAGGTAAATCAATTGTTGTGACAGGTGCCTCCAGCGGTATGGGAAACGAAATCGTTAAACTCTTCGTTGAAGAAGGTGCCAATGTCATAGCTGTCGCAAGAAGAAAAGAAAGATTAGAAGCGTTAGTCGAATCGTTAAAAGATGCCGAAGGCACGGTGATAGCGTATCCAGGGGATGTATCGATCCGGGAAACCAATGAAGCGATGATCGATGCAGCGATCAAACATTTCGGTACATTCGATGTATTAGTAAACAATGCCGGTGTCATGGATGATATGAGTCCGATTGGAGAAATCACAGACGAAAAATACGAACATGTTTTTAGAGTCAATGTCTATGGACCTATGTGTGCCATGCGCAAAGCCGTACAGACATTCTTAGCCCGCGAGACAAGTGGATGCATTATCAATGTCGCCTCCCTGGGCGGTTTAAGAACAGCAGCCGGGGCCATCTATTGTGCCTCCAAGGCAGCCGTCCTGTCCATGACAAAGAATACAGGATATATGTATGCTCCTAACGGCATTCGCTGCAATGCGATTGCTCCAGGTGGATTCGAAACAGAGATCAGCAACAGTATGGGAATGCCGAACATGACCGGTTACGGACGGGTGAAAAATGTGCTGGCCACCTCCCCTGCTCCCGGCCATCCAAAGGAAATTGCCTATGCCGCTTTATTTTTAGCCAGCGATGAAGCAACATATATCAACGGAGAAACCTTGATCGTTGATGGAGGTTGGAACGCCGGATAACCATGAAAAAGGCGGAGTCTGTCATTCTTACAGATTCCGCCTTTTTATATGATTTCCAAATGTTTTAAAGCCTTGTAGATCCCATCCTCATGAATGGAAGCGGTGACCCGATCCGCATGACGTTTGACAGCTTCCTCTGCATTCCCCATCGCAATCCCAATGTGGGCATGCTCCAACATTTCAATATCATTGCCTCCATCACCAAAGGCCATTGTTTCTTCCAGCTGCAATCCAAAGTGGGCCAGCATCTGGTCCATACCGTTGGCCTTTCCACCGGTATCCGGAAATACATCCATAAACCGGCCGCCCCAGCGAGCGCCTTTTACGTGACCGACATAATCCAGAAACGCCTGATCCTGGCTGGCAGGAATATATGGGCTCATCTGGAAAATATCTTCATTGGCATGTTGCCGTGGATCTTCTACTTTCGGTAGTAAATGCAGCTTGTTCATCTCGGTCAAATACGAGATCCGATACTCGTTGATCTTCGTATCAAACGTTCGATCCAGCAATCCCACGGAACACAAGACATCGTTATCAAGGATCCAGTCTATCGCTCTTTGCACACTTTCTTTTCGCCATGTGTTCTTGTAAAAGATATGCTTTTTTTCATCACAACAGATTTGGCCGGAATAGGTCACATACCCATCAAAAGGATATTCGTAAAATGCATCCGGTAAAAAGCTTAAATGCGAAATAGGACGTCCCGTACAGACGATCCGCTTGATTCCTTTTGCCTGCAAAGCATCCAAGGCCCGTTTGGTTGAATCCGATAATGTCCTGGTTTCAAAATCCACCAATGTTCCGTCAATATCAAAAAATACAGCTTTAATCATGTTGCCCTCCAAAGATCCAGCGGATCATGCTGCCGACCATAGACAACAATGTGAACAAGAGTATGGAGGAGCAGGCCCCTAAGGTATCAATCATGACATCGGTTTCCGACATTGCCCGGCCCCATACGCCACTTTGATGAATTTCATCAAAATAGGCATAACCGCCACAAATCATCAAAGTCAAAAGGATCCGGCCGATCTTTCCGACCCCCAATAGTGCTAAAGTGATATAACACATCGCCGCCAGTACAAAATAAAGAGAAAAATGAGCCAGCTTTCGTACATTGGCATTCCAATCACTGCCATACGGAGAATGCATGATCACAAAATATTTGATGCGCTCTTTTAGCTCAATGCCTTCTGTTGTCGTTTCAAAATGTTCCGTAACCTGCTGCTGCAGCTGTTGTGTGACTGTCTCGCTCCGATAACCGGACGTATATCCATCTTCATCCGATAATGAATAAATGGTATAAAACACAAACGCGCTCATCGCCGCAAACACCAGGAGAAAGAAGATTCGTAAAGGCCAATTCTTTTTCATAGACATGCCCCCTCATATTTCAACCGATAGGCACAATACGCACCGATCAGATTGGCTTCACTTTTAAAATACGTTGGTGCGATCATCGGTTTGCTGATGCGCTCCGGCAGATCATCATAATAAGCATCCATGGCTTCTTCTAACAATTGCAGAAATAACGGTTCATCCGATATACCGCCGCCGACCACCACCTGGTCTGTGTCAATAGCGGCATGCAGATTGTAGATCATATAACACAGCTGCCGGCAGAATGTCTGCATGACAGACAGCACTTCGGTATCTCCGGCTTTAATGGCATCAAAGATCTCAACACCGTTATGGATCGAAGCTAAGCCTTTAGCATCCGCCATCCGGATCAATCGTTTGGCCCCAAGATAATAGCCGATGCCCCTTTCCAGAGACATATCGCCATAATCAAAGCGCATAAACGAAAATTCACCGCTTGTCAGGTGGCGGCCTTTGATCAGCTGCCGGTTGATCATGATTCCCCCTCCGACCGCTGTTCCCAGGATCACCGCAATGCCGTTATTGGCATCTTTCAAATTGCCATATTCCATTTCCGCCAGCATCGCTGCTTTGGCATCGTTTTCCAGAGATACAGGGATCTGATATCTTTCTTCAAGGACTCTCTGTAAGGGAAATTCTTTCATATAGTGTAAAGCCCCGGCTGTATGCGCGATCCCGGCATCCACATCGATGAAGCCCGGCATCGAAATCGCAATCCCGCTCAATGGCAGTCTTTCATCAACGATGGAGGTCAAGACAGCCATAAAATCTTCCAGAGAGCTTTCCGGTGTGGGTTTTCTTCCCTTATCCAAAATGGTAAGATCCGGATGGATCTGTCCGTATTTTATATAGCTTCCGCCGATATCAATCGTTAATATCCGTTTCATAGGCACTCCTTTGACGGATGATTTCCATCAGTTCATCCGTGTTATTTACGATCCATTTTGCCCCTTCTTGCCTTAAAAAGTCAATATCCCGGAACCCCCAGGATACCAGAATACAATCCATACCGGCATTTTCAGCTGTCTGTATGTCCACTTCACTGTCGCCGATATATAATGCCTGCTCCGGTTCCAATCCAAAGGTTTTTAACACCGCGTTGACCGAATCGGGATACGGTTTTTTACGAATGTTCTCTTTTTGTCCTACTACCGTTTTAAAGATATCCGGAAAATAGTGCCGGCATAACCTCTGTACTTCCCGATCGGATTTATTGGATACCACAGATAAGAGATATCCCCGGTCTTTTAAACGGGTAATAAGTTCGATGATGCCGGGATAGGGTGCCGTGTGATCGGCACAATGTTGCGCATAATGGTCTTTGAAGCCGGCAAAAACACGATCAAAGGTCTCGTCATCTACATCGTCCGGCAAGGCTTTTTTCATTAGAACATAGACACCGTTTCCCACAAAACTACGTACTTCCTCTATCGTACGAAGGGGATATCCAAACTGTTTCAGTGCCGCGTTCACACTGTTTTTCAGATCTTCCAACGTATCCAGGATCGTTCCGTCCAGATCAAAGATCACACATCGCAACATATCTTTCTCCTTTACTTTTGATACTCTTTTCTTTGGTATATCATTTTTTGTTCTTTGTTGGAAAACTGTAAACAAATACAGTCTTCATACGCTGTGGCACCATGTTCGGCCACACAGCCTTCCGGATACCATAAGAGCGTATTCGGTCCATAGACTTCACCATTGGACATAAACTGTCCCTGCAGAATAAAGAATCCCTGACCGCAAGGATGGGCATGGCTTTCGGTTGTAAAACCAGCCGGATAGCACATGTAATTGATTTCCATTCCCGTATCTTCATCTTTATGAAGCGCTTTTTTACCAAACAGTTTTCCGGAGGTAGAGGCCATACGATAAAACCATTCGATCCGGTCCACATCGCTGACAATCGGTTCAATGCCTTGGTCTAACGCTTTCCTTTCTTGTTCATCCTTACAATAATGAACAGAGAATGCCTTATTGGTAATCAACAGCGCTTTGACATCTTCAAACGGTGTAGCCCCGTGTTCGGCTACGCACCCTTCCGGAAACCAGATCAACGTATTTGCTCCATAGTATTGTGTATTGATCTTCATCTGCCCTTGTAAAATAAACAGACCATGTCCACATGGATGTGTATGCATATAGGTCGTAAACCCTTTTGGATAATGGTTAAACATCACTTCCATATGCATATCCGTATCCTCAAAAAACTTTAACTGGCCAAATATCTTTTTATCGGTCGATGTTGGCCGGTATTTCCAGATCATTCGATCTGTATCAAAAACCTGTACATCTCTTCTGCTCATATATATACACCTCATCTTTTCTACAAGTATAACCATTTTATCACAGTTCCTCGGTAATATTTGTTATAATCAACATAAGAAAGGGTGAATGTTATGTCTTTATTCTATTTTCTCTTAGGGCTTTCTCCTATTATATGGTTGACGATTGGATTGATGATCTTAAAGCTGCCAACTTTTAAAGCCGCTTTTGGTTCTCTTCTTATTTCTGCACTGCTTGCAATGTTTGTTTGGAAGCTCCCTGTGCCCCAAACGTTGACAGCGGCACTGGAAGGATTTCTGATGGCTCTCTGGCCGATTATCCTTGTTATTATTGCGGCTGTATTCACCTATAATCTATCTTGTAAAACAAAAGGAATGGATACCATCAAACAAATGATTACCTCGGTTTCCAGTGATAAACGGATCCTTGTTTTATTGATTGCCTGGTGTTTTGGCGGGTTTATGGAAGGGATGGCCGGTTTTGGGACCGCCATTGCCATACCGGCCAGTATGCTGGTATCCCTGGGATTCGATCCGATTTTTTCATGCCTGGTTTGTTTGCTGGCAAACGGTACCCCAACGCCATTTGGCTCCATCGGTATCCCAACGGTTACACTGGCAAATCTGGTAGGATTGACCAACACGGATCTTTCCTTTATGACAACCGCACAGCTGGCACCGTTTATGCTGCTGTGTCCCTTTTTGATCGTCATGGTAACAGGAAAAGGCGTCAAAGCTTTAAAAGGCATGATCCCGATTACCCTGGCAACCGGTATCTCCTTTGTTTTTCCACAGCTGCTGGTCGCAAAATTTGTCGGTGCTGAATTGGCTGTTGTTGTCGGCAGTGTCTGCTCCCTGCTGGTGACCATTGCTCTGGCCATCAAGAAAAAACCGGATCCGGCGTATGAAATAAAGATTGCCTCACAGAACACGATCACTTTGGCTACAGCATTCAAAGCGTGGAGCCCTTTCCTGCTGATCTTTGTATTTCTGTTAGCCACTTCCAAACTGGTCCCTCCGATCCAGCAGGCTTTATCTGTGTTCAGTACATCCATCGCTGTCTTTAGCGGTAAAAACCCGGCAACCTTGACCTTTTCCTGGATCAATACACCGGGTGTCTGGATCTTCTTATCGGCTTTTATCGGCGGCATCATTCAGAAAGCGACATTAAAGGAAATCGGAACCGTGCTGTTGGCTACTATCAACCAAATGAAGGAAACCATGATCACCATGCTGTGTGTACTGGGATGTGCCAAAATCATGGGCTATGCCGGTATGATTGCTTCCATTTCCAGTTTTGCGATAGGAGCTGCCGGCTCTCTGTATCCGATCTTTGCCCCGTGGATCGGCGCTTTAGGTACGTTTGTGACCGGTTCAGGAACCAATTCCGGCGTCTTATTCGGCGCTGTACAGCTGGATGCTTCCAAGCATCTGCACATTGATCCATACTGGATGGTAGCACTGAATTCCCTGGGCGTAGCTGCAGGAAAGATGCTTTCACCGCAAAGCCTGGCCATCGGCCTCAGCAGTGCGGATGCCAAAGGGCAGGATTCCAAACTCCTGGCCAAGATCCTCCCATATGGGATTGCCTTCCTTATCGGCATGTCTGCTCTTGCTTTTATCGGAGCACGCATCTTTGGATAAAACATCAAAACTGCTTAAAGCAGTTTTTTTATTGCCTCTTGCCCTTTAGATACAGAATAAACAAGCTTTTGGTTTTATGATAGAAAAAGAACAGGTCGCAAAGGTGTAATAGAAAGAATCGTCGAATTTTCTGCAAATAGTAAATGAGCTGTCGGCAAACAGCTCATTTAATTCTGTTATTCATTATATCCATTTGGATTCATGCTCTGCCATTTCCAACTGGAAGCACACATATCATCAATATCAAATTTTGCCTGCCATCCAAGTTCTTCCTTGGCCAGATCGCATCTTGAATAACAAGTTGCGATATCTCCGGCTCTTCGCGGTTTGATTTCATATGGAATCGCATGTCCACAGGCTTTTTCATAAGCATGCACGATATCCAGTACACTGTAGCCTTTTCCCGTTCCCAGATTATAGACCTTGACACCGGCATTTTCCTCAATTTTCTTCAATGCCGCCACATGGCCTTTGGCTAAATCGACCACGTGGATATAATCGCGTACGCCGGTTCCGTCCGGGGTATCGTAATCGTTGCCAAATACACCTAAACAAGGCAGTTTACCGATGGCCACCTGAGCTACATAAGGCAATAAATTGTTTGGAATTCCTTTCGGATCTTCTCCGATCAGACCACTCTCATGGGCTCCGATTGGATTAAAATAACGAAGAAGAAGCACATTCCATGCCGGATCGGATGTATGTACATCCGTCAAGATCTGTTCCAACATCCACTTTGTCCACCCGTAGGGATTGGTACAAATGCCTTTAGGACATGTTTCGGTAATCGGAATTTCAGCCGGGGACCCATAGACTGTGGCCGAGGAAGAAAAGATAATATTTTTAACATTGTGATACCGCATGACATTGATCAAATTCAATGTTCCTTCAATGTTATTGTGATAATATTCAATCGGTTTCGCTACCGATTCCCCCACCGCTTTAAGTCCGGCAAAATGGATGACAGCTTCAATATCATTTTCATCAAAAATGCTGTTCATCTTTTTCCGATCCAGAATATCCGCTTCATAGAATACAACTTTTTTTCCGGTAATCTGCTCAATCCGATCCACTGCTTTTGAGGAAGAATTGTATAAATTATCCACGATGACGACATCATGGCCCTCATTCAATAATTCCACACACGTATGGCTTCCGATATAACCAGCCCCGCCGGTCACTAAAATTTTCATTGTTGCTCTCCTTCCAAAACTCTTTGTTCTTTCTCGGATAATGGGATCGCTGCCCATTGTCCCTTTACATCAAACCATAGACATCCGTTCTTTTTATCATAGGTATCAAACCTCACACGGGTTTGTTTCAAACGCTCCAGACTGTTTTTTTTCTGGGTAACAAGGTCAAGAGCAAGACCTTGGCTTTTGACCCGATAACAGTATATGAAATCCTGCGCATTTTGACAACGAATGATTTCTTCATCCTCCGGCAGTGCATCCACATGATCTTGTTTTGTCAAAAGAAGAATGTATTTCTTCTTCGGATCCCGATACAAGAACGGTTGTTCGATATCATACAATTGATGACATTGCGAGCACTGATGCGTAAAATAGGTGCCATTTCCCAACCTTTCATCCATTGTTGGATTCATACGGGCAATCCCAAATGTATCTCTTTTAATTTGAAATGAATGTCCACAATATGGACATTGAGAATAAATCATTCTTTCCTTCATATTATAACGGACGACAGATTTCTTTCAGCCAGGCCGATTCATCCTCATTCAAATAAGGACTGATTTTTTCAACTACCTGTTGATGATAATCATTTAGCCAGGCTATTTCTTCTTTTGTCAATAAGGATGGGTCGATTCCTTCCCGGTCAAAAGGAACAAAGGTCAGACATTCAAAATGCATAAACTGTCCATATTCGTTTTCCTGCCCATTGACGGCAAGGACCTCATTTTCATGACGAATCCCAAACTGCCCTTCCATGTATACACCAGGTTCATCACTGGTAATCATGCCGGCTTCCAAGATACCGGAATCATTACGCTCCGGCACTATCCGCCAACGGATACCGTTTGGCGCTTCATGAACACTCAACACATGGCCGACACCATGCCCTGTACCACATTGATAATCCATATTTCGATTCCATAAGGGTCCACGGGCCAATATATCGAGATTGATCCCGCGACAGCCATACAGCCAGTGCGCTTTTTCTAATCGAATATGACCTTGCAATGCCAACGTAAACCACTTTTTCTCCGGTTCGGTAATAGGTCCCAGCACATAAGTTCGTGTAATATCGGTCGTTCCCAATAAATAATGGCCGCCACTGTCGACAAGATACAACCCTTCCGGTAAAAGCTGTGTATCCGTTTCCGGCTCCGAATGATAATGCATCATCGCTGCATGGTCTTTATATGCGGAAATCGTCGCAAAACTGTCTTCGATATATCCAGGCTGTTCTTTTCTCAACTGATTCAGATGATCCGACGCGCTTATTTCCGTAATATACGTATCCTTTACATTCTTTTTTAACCAATACATGAATTTTGTACAAGCCACACCATCGTAAATATGTGCCTGCTTTGTATTGGCGATCTCTACCTCATTTTTAATTGATTTGAACCCGATGATCGGATTGGTGCACGTATAAATATCCGCTGTAATAGAATTTGCTAAAGTGGAATTGATTTGTTCCGGATCGATCATAACACAGCCATCCAAAGCGCGAACATCTTCATAAATAGCATGATAGCCTTTGACAAGGATCCCGTTCTGTTCAAAAATCTGACGACTTGTTTGATCCAGCCGTGATCCATCCATGTAAATGATAGCCTTGTCCAAGGTTACGATCGTATAAGCCAGAGCAACCGGAAAATAGGGAATATCATGCGCGCGCAGATTGTACAACCACGCTATTTCATCGATCTTTGTGGTGATGTGGCTGGTACAGCCGTTGGATACCATCACCTGGCGAAGCTGCTGAAGCTTGTCGGCACATGACCTTCCTGCATATTTTTCTTCAAAGGCAAAGGTCGGTGTCGCAGGTAAAGCAGGTCGGTCCTTCCAGATCCTGGCAACCAGATCGACATCGTCACGACATTGGATATCCTTAGCCCGGAACAATCTTTCATATGTTTTAGCCAGATTCCAGTGGATGACCTTGCCATCAAAGCCGACGGTTTGTCCAGCCTTCAGCATATCGATAATATAAGCAGGAATGGATGGTGTATCCGGGTTTCCCATCTTCATCAGTTCAATGGTCGATCCTTTCAGCTGGCTGGCCGCCTGGATAAAATAACGACCATCGGTCCACAAGGCCGCTTTATCCATCCCTACAACAAGAATGCCGGCACTGCCTGTAAATCCAGACATATACTGCCGACATGCATAATAATCACAAACATATTCCGTTTCATGCGCATCGCTGGTAGGAATGATATAAGCAGAAATGTCTTCCTTTTTCATTTCCTGACGCAATGCATCCAATCTTTCTCTAATCAAAATCAACACCTCTTATTATTTTACATAAAACGCTTTTTCTAAAGCAAAATATAAACCAAAGTTCAATCCAAACAGGATAGCACAGACAAAAATGATCTTTATCCATAGAAGAAACAGGTTATTGGCCTTGTATGTATCATCCAAACGCATGGACTTAAACTGCGCCCATGCCACATAAAATGACGCAAAATAAGAAAGCGCCTGGAATATAACAACGAGCGGTTCCGGATTGGAAATCCAGAAAATCGGATCCAGTAATTCCTTTTTCTCTAATGCTTTTACAAAGACCGTCGTCGCTTTGACGGCATGATGCTGGTTAAACAGACCCATAGCCCCGAAAAAAGCAACGGCCAGCATGATCAATAACGGCAGCAATGTCAGAATGCTCTTCCATGTCGGTTTGTCATCGGTGACCCGATATGTCTGTGCCAGCAGACATAGTACCGCAAACCCATACAACAGAACATACACGATCTGATAATGTGGAACCATAAAATAACCAACACTGAAAATGAACATCAAGAATAAAATGAAGTTCGCTATCATATCAATCGTATCATGCCGCCAATGGATCTCCCATAATCCGAATTCTCCAAAAGAAAAAATCTTCGTGATCGCATGGCGGATCGGTTTAGGCAGTAATAAGGCAATTAACGCGATAACACCTACAATGCCATATATAATATAATCTGTCATAATCATCTCCCATTTCGATACACTTATCTGACAATATTGTAAAATAAATCCTGTGTAAAGTCTACAATATATGTACAAAAATACACATCATTACACATTTAATCTTTGGCTGTATGAATGTTGTAAGCCGGTACTTCAGCGACTTCTTTTCTTGCCTGCTGCAGCTGTTCCTGCAACGCAAACAAGGTCGGCCAGTACATCTCGTATGGAACATAACAATAGATGCCTAGTACAACATATCTTTCCTTGAAATTGTCGACCGTGACCTGGATGGATTCCTCATTTTTCAAGATCTCCGGCTGGTGGTGTATAATCTGTTCAAAGGTATGCATGCACCGAGGCAGATCGGTAGAATGAGAAATCGGCATCTGAATATGGATCCTTCGATTTTTTTCCTTCGAATAATTCACAACAATGGAAGAGATGATCATCGCATTCGGAATGACGACCTCTTGTCTGTCAAAGGTCAATAACGTTGTAAACATGACCTCCAGACGTGTACAGGTCCCTTCATATTCACCAATCTGGATATAATCACCGATGGAAAAAGGTTTGGTCAATAAAATCTGGATGCCTCCGGCCACATTGGCCATGTTCTCTTTTAATGCCAGCGAAATACCGAGTCCGGCTGCGGACAGGGCACCGACGATGACATTGGTATTGACCCCTAAGCTGGATAAAGCCATGACTGTCCCGATGATCCGAATAATAATACTGAGTGAAGAACCAATAAATGTCATCGCTCCCTGCTCAGGAATGGCCTTTCCCAATTTCAGAAATAAACGCTTGACCAACGGGCCCGCAATCCAGCCAATAAGGAGTATCACAATGGCCTGAAGCCACTTATTTTCTAAGAAATTCATAATTCCTCCTGAAAAAGAACCGGGGATTAAGCCGGTTCATTGATCACTTGTTTCAAACGATCGATTCCAATCTGAATACGACGTAAACATTCTTCTTTTCCCAATAGATAAGCAATTTCTGTAGCTCCTCCCGGGGTTGCCTTTTTACCGGATAAAGCCGTACGGATCGGCCACAACAGGACCCCGTTCTTTACGCCCATCTGGGCCGGCATACTTAATAAATATTCATGCAAAGCCTGGGCATCCTCCCAGTGCTCATAACCAGCCAACGGCTCCATCATCGCTTCCAAAACCTTTAAAGAGCTTTCTTTCGTTGATTTCTGCCGTTTATGGCGGAACATTTCCAGATCGTATTGCTCATCATACGAATCCAGGAAGTCTACTAACTGCGCAATATCGTTCAACGTACTGATACGTGGACGGATCAGATCGGCAATATAGTTCCAGTCATACGTCTTGTGCAATACTTCTTTTAAACGTGGGATAACCAGATCATAATACGCTTGATCGTCCATGTCCCTTAAATAAACACTGTTCATCCAGGTCAGCTTATCGATATCAAAAATCGCCGGACGCTTGGAAATGCGTCGGATATCAAATTGTTCAATCAATTCCTGCAAGGTAAAGATTTCCTGGTCTGTTTCCGGTGACCATCCCAACAAGGCGATGTAGTTGATCACGGCTTCCGGCAAATATCCCTTGGCAATCAGATCCTGGAAAGAGGCATCCCCATTTCGTTTGGAAAGCTTGTGCTGTTCATCCTTCATCACCGGTGGAACGTGTACATACACAGGTCGCTGCCAACCATAGGCATCATAGATCAAGTTGTATTTTGGTGTACTTGATAAATATTCATTTCCCCGTACGACATGGCTGATCTGCATCTGATGATCATCGATGATATTGGCAAAATTGTACGTTGGAAAGCCATCGGATTTGATCAATACCATTTCATCCAGGATATCGCTTTCCACCTCAATGTGACCATAAACCTCATCATCGAATGCGGTCGTTTCCACTTGATCGATGGTCTGACGAATGACGTATTCCTGACCGGAAGACAGTTTTTCCTGTATTTCCTGTTCACTGAGCTTTTTACAAGGGTCTTCGAACAGGAACGTTTCCCCCTGCTCTTTCCGCATCGCTTCAATGTCTTCTTCTTTACAGAAACAATAATGGGCGCCTTTAAGCTGGATCAGCTTTTCCGCATACCCCTTATACATCGGCAATCGTTCGCTTTGAATATAGGGTCCGAAATCACCGCCAATATCCGGTCCTTCATCCCACTGCAGCCCGCACATCTTCATCGTGTCATAAATGATGTCCACAGCGCCTTCCACTTGTCTTTGCTGGTCTGTATCTTCAATACGCAGCAGGAAGTCACCTCCATCGTGCTTGGCAATCAAATATTCAAATAACGCCGTTCTCAGATTTCCAATGTGCATATAGCCTGTCGGACTCGGCGCAAATCTTGTTCTCGTTTTGTTCATGATATCAATCCTTTCGCGAATATATGATACATGAACCCGAACATTCTTTCAACAATACTATAAGGATAAAAAATCAATTATTTTACTTGTTCTATGATAATCTTATAAAAAAATCAACAAAAACAGTTGTAAATATTTAGAATAAATTGTACAATGTATTAGCGCATTGGGGTATAGCCAAGCGGTAAGGCACCAGACTCTGAATCTGGCATTTCCTTGGTTCGAATCCAAGTACCCCAGCCATTTAACCATAAAGGGACATCCTGTCCCTTTTTTTATTGAAACAGTCTTGAAAACAGGTGACGAAACCAAGGTTGATGGTATAATGATGTAGGTGATAATGATGAAGAAAAAAGTATTGATAACCGGTGGTCATGGAGATATCGCGATGGCCATTGTCAAATTACTCGAAGAAGAAGGGTATACCGTTCTGGCGACCAGCCATCAACAAATGGATGTCACGGACTGGGAACAGATCGAATCCGTAATGAAGGAATTCAACCCAGATATTCTGATCAACAACGCTGGGTACGTCGTTCCCAAATCCATTCGCCAAACGGATCTTGAAAGCGCCCGCAAACATATTGAAATCAATTTGGGTGGTGTCTTCTACTGTACAGAAATCGGATTGAAATACAATCCACAACTGCAGATTGTCAATGTCGGCAGTGCCGCTGCTGTGGAAACTCACGCCACATGGAGTGGATACTGTGCCGCCAAAGCCGGCGTTATCATGGCTATGAAGTGCTGGGCGGAAGACGGAATCAATATCGTCACCATCTCTCCGGCAAGAACACGGACGAAAATGCGAAAAAGCCTGTTTCCCGATGAAGACCAGAATACTCTGCTGGAACCGGATGATTTTGCCAAGGTGGTAATGAAAGCCGTCCATAATGAATACCAGCCAGGAACCCATATCATTGTCCGTAAACAAAACGTGCAAGCTATTCTCAACGGTGAAATCGGGGATCAATAACCCCTTTCTCTGCCTATATCAAAGCTCCCTTTCTGATGGCCGGCGATTAGCATTCGCTGTCTTTCATAAAGGGAGCTTTTTTATTTTATTTCATTGTTTATGGATCCATATTCTAATCATCGGTTTCCAAATCCGGATCATCATACATATCATCCGTAATATCGTTTTCTTCATTGCCTATTTCTTTGCTCAGTATGGTTCCCTCTTGCGCATCCACATAATACTCATACTCTACATTGTCTGTTGCGACAACAAACTCAATATCGTAGATTTTCTGCCCGTTATTTGCGGTAAAAAGATGGATTTCCTTGACAAGAACAGCTTGTGCATTATACCCTGCATCCTGCAGTGCGATGGCCAGCGCCTGTTGATCGGTTAACATGCTGCCGGTATCCGTTTCGGTCTGACCGGCTTTTTCCGTTTCTGTCTGGTCTGTTTTTACTGATTCGTCTTTCGTCGGACTCTTTTTTTGTTTTTTCCAACTTATCTTTTCATAACTTGCTTCCAGAACATCACCGGTTTCTACTTCAATTTCAAATTCATATTCCCCTGTTTTCTTTTTGTTGACAAACTCAATGACATAGATTTCTACACCATTTTCTACTTCTTTTTTCTCTTTTGTAAAGGTGACATCCTTTGATTTCAGGTTGACAAGATCCAACACTTTATCCTTTGCCTCTTCCATCGTCATTTCACCGGCGGCCTTTAACGAAAACATAGAAAAGGAAAAACACAGAGAAGCCATCACCAACACAAAGACCAATTTCTTTAGGATATGTTGTTTCATAGATACTTCCTCCTTTACACATATCTTTATTACACACATAAGGTAGTCACAACATTTTTTAAGTATTACTTACATTTATATTATGACAGTCTATGAAAATAAATCAACCCCCTCAAAAGCGGATGCAACCCATCAATTGTTCCTATCATAAAAAAATAACCTGTCATCCAATGACAGGCTATCACATACTTTATCTTATTTTGGTAATTTAAAGGAGCTCTTTAAGGAAGTAATACGGTTAAATACCGGCTGGCCTTCTTTTGAATCCTTGGTATCGATACAGAAGTACCCATTCCGAATAAACTGGAACGAATCTCCCGGCTGATACTGATCGATCGTCTGCTCAATATAGGCTGTATCGATCACAGTCAGTGAATTCGGATTCAGGTTTACCGAGCCATCCTCGTTATAAACACCTTTTTCTTCATCCACAAGGTTTTCATATAAACGCACCGTTACCTTTTTAGACTGGTTAACCGGTACCCAGTGAATCGTACCCTTGACTTTACGACCCGTAAAGCCCGATCCGCTTTTGGTTTCCGGGTCATAAGTACAATGCACTACTGTTACATTTCCCTGCTCATCCTTTTCAAAGCCGGTGCATTTCACGAAGTAAGCATTCATCAGACGAACTTCATTGCCGACAAACAGACGGAAGTATTTTTTCGGTGGTTCTTCCATGAAGTCATCCCGCTCGATCCACAGTTCCTTGCTGAATGGAATCTGACGAACACCTAGCTCTGGATTTTCCACATTGTTGGTGGCTTCCAGGTATTCAACCTGGTCTTCCGGATAATTGTCAATCACCAGTTTGATTGGATCCAGCACAGCCATCAAACGCGGTGCCTTCGGCTTCAGATCATCCCGGATACAGTATTCCAGCATCGCATAGTCGACAGACGAATTGCTCTTGGAAACACCGGCCAGATCCATAAATCTTTTAATGGATTCCGGGGTAAAACCACGGCGACGCAACGCAGCGATGGTAACCAGACGCGGATCATCCCATCCGTCCACAACACCTTGTTCCACCAAACGTTTAATATACCGTTTTCCGGTAATGACATTGGTCAAATACATTTTCGCAAATTCAATCTGTTTTGGAGGATTTTCATATTCCAGTTCCCGTACGACCCAGTCATACAGCGGACGATGGTCTTCAAACTCCAGCGTACAGATCGAATGCGTGATACCTTCGATGGCATCTTCGATCGGATGCGCAAAATCATACATCGGGTAAATACACCAAGAATCCCCGGTATTATGGTGGTTCATATGGGCTACACGATAGATTACCGGATCGCGCATGTTGATATTCGGACTTGCCATGTCGATCTTGGCCCGCAATACTTTCGAGCCATCTTCAAATTCCCCGTTCTTCATTCGTTCGAACAAATCCAGGTTTTCTTCGATACTGCGGTCTCTGTATGGCGAATTCTTTCCAGGCTGTGTCAAAGTACCACGATATTCACGGATCTGCTCAGCGCTCAGATCACACACAAAGGCTTTTCCCTTTTTGATCAGCTTAACAGCCGCTTCATACATTTGCGGGAAATAATTAGAAGCAAATTTTACTTCTCCGACATAATGAGCACCTAACCACTCTACATCGGAGACAATGGATTTCACAAATTCCATATCTTCCTTTACAGGATTTGTATCGTCAAATCGAAGATGAAAATCTCCATGGTACTCTTGGGCCAATCCATAGTTTAATAAAATGGATTTTGCATGACCTACATGAAGATATCCATTCGGTTCCGGCGGAAAACGAGTCGCAATTTTTGTATACGTTCCTTCCGCCAAATCTTCATCGATGATTCTTTCTATAAAATTCTTACTTACCGGTTCAGTCATAGTCATTTCCTTTCGTCAACACTCGTATTTTATCATAGATGTTTGCTGTCGTCATAAAAAAAAGATCATTATTGATCTTCGTGCTTATGTCTTCTTTTCATAGGCTTTTTAACATTATCCTCATCTTCAAAGAAGGCTTCCAATATTCTCTCGATAGCCATTGTATGGGTCTGACCCATCTCTTCGGCATAATCACTTAATTTTTCATAAATCTCATTGTCTAAATAGTATGAAATTCTACGTCCATCCTTTTTTTTGCGTGCCATATATCAAAATCTCCCTGTAGAAGATATTATACATGATTTTAATAAAAAATAAAATCGAAAATAACAAAACTATGTTCATTCGTGTGTATCATTGGAAAATAAAGCGGATATGCTTCATCCGCTTACTTTCCAGTTTATTTTCAGCTCCATTCAAGTCAATCTATTTTGCATTCCCATCGATCGCCATTTTCACAGCACCGTACATACCGGCATCATTGGATAATACAGCCAGTTTGAACTCCGCATTTTCCGTTGCGTGGAACGCATACTTTTTATAGTATTTCTGTACCACGTCAATAACGATCTGACCGGCCTTGGATACACCACCGCCAATGACAAATACTTCCGGATCTACCGTTGCGGAGACATGTGCCAATGCTGTACCCAGTGTTTTTCCTAACTGCTCCACTACGGAAACAGCCGCCGGGTCCCCTTCCTTTGCCACATCGAACACATCTTTGCATGAAAGATTGCTCAAGTCCTTCAATACGCTTTTCTCGGTTGTGGTCAGTAATTTATTTGCCATTCGGACAACACCGGTTGCTGAAGCATATTGCTCTAAACAGCCAGCTTTTCCGCAGCCACACAATTCGGTCTCTTCATCGTTTACATGGAAATGACCGATTTCTCCACCGGCACCATGGGTTCCTGCCAGGATCTTTCCCTGTAAAATAATACCGGCGCCAACTCCGGTTCCCAACGTCACCATAATTACGTTATCGAAGCCTTTGCCGCCACCCTTCCAGTATTCACCGAGGGCAGCTACATTGGCATCATTTCCCACGTATGCCGGGATCCCGTGCATCAATTCTTTCATTTCGGCTGTCACATCCTTTTGTTTCCAGCCTAAGTTTACACAGCCGTTGACAACCCCGTTTTCTAAAACCGGTCCTGGCACACCAATGCCAATGCCAATGACTTCCGAGGCACTGATATCGTTTTGCCCCATTTCCCTGTGGATGGAATCGGCAATATCCTGCAGGATCCATTCTCCGTCATTTTCTTTTCTTGTCGGGATCTCCCATTTGTTTTTCATGTTTCCATCTTCGGTAAAACACCCGATCTTAACCGTCGTTCCCCCGATATCTACTCCAAATACGTACATAAGTACTCCCTTCATTCAAAGGTTTCAAATCGCCATACGGTTTGCGACTGAAACGTTTTATTCTTTTTTAAAACTGTCGGTGAATCCTTTTCACAATGAATGGAGTTGGATAAAAACTGTGTTTCCAGAGCCACCCCATCTCGGTCGTCATAGACTTTTCCTTCCTTACCGATGGTACCGTTCAAATAATTAGCGGTATACATCTGTACGACCGGCATATCCGTCGAAATGACCAACCGACGTCCACTCAGATCATCCTCTAAATAAATTTGGTCCTCTTTCTTATTTAACAGAAACCCATGATCATATCCATTGGCTCTTTTTAATTGAATATGATCATCATGGATCCTTTCTCCAATAGTGTGAAATTCTACAAAATCAAACGGTGTATTTGTCACATCCAGGAACGCACCCTCCGGCAATCCATTCTCACTGATACAGGCGATCCGATCCGCTGCAATACGGAGACGATGATCATATATTTTCTGCTTACCAGCCGATAAATTAAAGTACGCATGGTTGGTTACATTGATCAAGGTATCCGCATCCGTTGTCGCAAAATAGCGGATGCGCACTTCTGCATTAACAATCTCATACGTTACCGTTAATGTCAATGTACCTGGAAACCCTTGCTCTCCATCCGGTGAAACATACGTAAAAGTTACCCCGTTATGGATGATCCGGCTCGTAAACAATTTCTGATTGAATCCGACATCCCCGCCGTGCAGGCTGTTGTTTCCATCGTTTCTTACCAGTTTGTATGTTTTTCCATTCAGTTGGAAAGAAGCAGAACCTATGCGGTTTGCCACCCGTCCCACAACCGAACCTATACAGTTTCGATCGGTGTGGCATTGATCGACATCGCGATAGCCCAATACAACATCTTCCAGATTTCCATCTCGATCTTTTGCATACAACTCCATGATATGACATCCAAGATTACAAACTTTTAAACGTAAATTTTCATTGCTGATTTCAAAATACTGCTTTCCGAATTTCCCTTCGGACCGTTTCACTTCCGTCATAAAGAATTCCTAGCGACAAATGATCTGTTGCGTTTCTTTATCAAATACATGGATCTTCTTGGTATCGATCGCTAATTCAATATTCTCATCGGCTTTTGCGTTGATACGACTTGGAACGCGGGCAATCAGCTTCTGTCCAGCATACGTCAGGTACAGATAGATTTCAGAACCCATCATTTCATCCAGATCAATGTAAGCATTCATCAATGGCGAATCCTCTTTGGAAATATAGTTGCTTTCCGCATGCAGGTCTTCCGGACGGATTCCCATACATACGGTCTTTCCAACATAGGAAGCCAAGGCTTCGTTATCACAAGGAACCTTTGTATCGCCGAATACAAGAGCATATCCAGCTTCCCTTTTTTCAACGACTGCATCAATAAAGTTCATCTGCGGCGATCCGATAAATCCGGCAACGAACATATTATCCGGATAATTATACAAGTTCTGCGGCGTGTCATACTGCATGATCATGCCATCCTTCATAACGCAGATACGATCGCCCATCGTCATCGCTTCTGTCTGGTCGTGCGTTACATAGACGAATGTTGTCTGCAGATCTTTGTGCAGCTTACTGATCTGGCTTCTCATTTCCGTACGCAGCTTCGCGTCCAGATTTGACAAAGGTTCATCCAGTAAGAATACTTTCGGGTCACGCACCATGGCACGTCCCAGGGCCACACGCTGTCTTTGTCCACCGGATAAAGCTTTTGGTTTACGATCCAGATACGGCTCCAGTTCCAGGATCTTGGCGGCCGCACGAACTTTTCGATCAATTTCATCCTTTGGTGTTTTCATCAGCTGCAGCGCAAATGCCATGTTTTTATACACCGTCATATGTGGATACAGAGCATAACTCTGGAATACCATGGCGATATCACGGTCTTTCGGAGCTACAGAGTTGATCATCTGATCCCCGATGTACAGTTCACCATCTGTGATGGATTCCAGGCCGGCGATCATACGCAGGGTCGTGGACTTACCACAACCGGAAGGCCCAACCAGGACAACGAATTCTTTATCTTTAATATCCAGATTTAAATCCGGAATAACAGTTACGCCATTATCATATGTTTTTACAACATGTTTAAAACTAATTCCTGCCATACTATTTCCTCTCCTACTCTTTTACACCACCGAGGGCCACCCCGGCCACGATGTACTTCGACAACAAGATATACACGATAATGATCGGAACGATCGCTATCGTAATCAACATATAAACCTTACCCATATCAAACTTCAGAAAATCTGCACTACGTAAAGATGCAATCAGGATTGGTAATGTCTTCTTGTTATTGGAAGAAATAACCAAAGCCGGAATGAAGTAGTTGTTCCAGGACTGAACGAAAGTAAAGATTGCCTGTACCGCGATCGCCGGTTTCATGATCGGCAGCACGATAGAGTTAAAAATCTTAAATTCACCGCATCCATCAATGCGGGCAGCCTCCACTAATTCCATTGGCAAGCTTGACTGAATATAACTATGCATGAAATAGAATACAGACGGTGCAGCTATGGATGGAAGGAATAACGGAATCAACGTATTCATCAACTTCATCTTCGTAATCAACTGAATGAAACCCAGAGCAGAAACCTGTGTAGGCATGACAAGGATCAGCATAATGAAGATAAATGCCGGTTTCTTCAGCTTGAATTCGTAAGCGTACAAGCCATACGCTGTCAATGCCGAGAAATAAGTTGCCAGACCGGCCGAGCATACCGATACGATCAAAGAATTCTTGATTCCCGACAGCACCGGAATATTGGCATCCTTCAATACATTCTTCAAATTCTTCATAAACGAAGAGCCCGGAATGAAAGAGAACCCTCGCTGGATCTGGAAATGGTTTCTCGTCGAGTTAATGATCAGAATGTAAAAGAAGAACAAGCATAAGAACGCCAGAAATATCAGCAGTATGTACGCAATAATGGTACGCACATTCGATGTTTTCTTATTATTCATAATGGGCTCCTCCTAACCGTTTCCTTTATCTCTGTTACGAGATTTGTCTTTTTTTGCTTTCTCTCTCTTTCGACGAGCTTTACTATCATCATCACTGTTTAATGTAAAGTAAACGGCAATACATAAAATAGCGCAGATGATAAACAAGATCACGGAAATAGAACCGGCCATACCAAAGTTCTTACTATACAAGTGATTATTCAAATACATGATCAAGGTCGTAGCGCTTCGGTTCGGGCTTCCCTTGCCGTTTGTCAAGATCTGCGGAACATCGAACATCTGCAAACCACCGATCATGGAAGTAATCAAAACATAAACCAGGATCGGACGAATCATCGGCAGCGTAATCTTGAAGAAGATCTGCGTCGGATTACATCCATCCAGTTCAGCTGCTTCAAATAATGCCGGGTTGATTCCCATAACAGCAGCCATTAACAATATGGTCGTATTTCCAAACCACATCAGAAAGTTCATCAACGCAACCAAACCTCTGGTTCCCGTGACGGACGATAAGAAACGGAATGGTTTCGCAATCAATCCGGCGGATACCAGAAAGGCGTTGACCGGACCATTGTCAGAGAACAACGCGAAGAACAACATCGCGAAAGCACTGGCCATGATCAAATTCGGCATATAAATAACAACTTTAAAAAATTGTTTTCCTTTAATTTTTAAACGTACATCTGTAAACCATGCAGCCAGGATCAACGAAATGACAATCTGAGGAATAAAACCTCCCAGCCACATAATGATTGTATTTCCTGCATATTTCAAAAAATCACTTCGAAATAAAGCTTGATAGTTTTTCAAACCCACAAAGTTCGGCCCGATTACGGATAATCCGGAACGGTAGTATTCGAAGAAACTGTAATATATTGTTGAAATAAGCGGTATCAGCTGGAAAACCAGAAAGGCCAAGAAAAATGGAAGAATAAAAATGTAACCCCATTTTGCATAGCTGACACTTTTATTTGCCTTATTATTCATACTCTCTCCTTCCCTCAAGTATTACCTCTGTCGGTACTATTTTAGATAGAAAGAAGGGGCAGAAAGTGTTCCGCCCCTTTTTATTGCCTATTTTATAGATTATTCAGGCCAAACTACCTCAGTTAATTCTGGATACATTTCTTTAATAGCTGTTTCAAAGTTAGCTTTAGCTGTATCTAAATCTACAGTTCCATCAAAGTAATCTTTGAAAGCTGCCTGGAATTTTTCGTTGCATCCCTGGTCATACTTACCAGCATTGCTCATATCGATCTTATCCGCAGCTTCAACGAATAAAGCAACATGGTTCTGTCCACCTAAGAAGTCAGATCCGAAGTCAGGATCATCAGCGATTTCCTGCATTGCAGTTTTGTTATTTGTGTAATCCTGTGTATCTAATGTAATCTGTTTCATGATGTCTTTATCGCAAGTCAGCTTCAACATTACATCTTTTACCAAGTCAGCGTTGTCAGTTCCAGTAGCTGCACAAATCCAAGTTCCACCCCAGTAGTAAGATTCCGGTCCTTCACAAACTGCGTAGTCACCATAGATACCGTTTCCAACTTTTGCTTCGCCATCTGGATCTTCCAGAGAGTTTCCTAACAATGTGAAGTTGATTCCCCAAGTAGAATAGAAGAATCCGAATACATCTCCGTCAGGACCCTGGTCTTTTGCCCAACCATCATCCCATAAGGAAGTCTTGTTGTTATATCCGTTTTCTGTGTATTCTTTTGTCTGGTCAACCCAGCGCATGATGTTTTCGTCAACAGTAACCGTCGTATCTGTTACCCATGGAGCCGATACGTTGTTGGAGAATGTACGATAGGCATCATCGTATCCGGATAACATCTTGTATCCTTTCTCGTTAGCCTGGGAAGCTACATCATCAAATTTATCCCAGTCAGCCAATGCAGCCTGTACTTCTTCCGGATCGTCTGTTCCAAGTACATCTTTGGCAATCGAACGACGGTATGCAAACAAGCCTGGTGTTGCCTGCCATGTCGTTCCCTTGATAGCTCCGTCAGCATCGGTCACGATATCTTTTGTATACTGATACTGATCTGCCATATCTTCGTCCGTTAATCCTAAGTCTTTTACGTTCATTGTGTATTCAGAATCAACGTATTTTAATGCGTAGTCTGCTTCTACCAGGAAGATATCGATCTTGTCATCTGCTGCTGCATCTGCCTGCGCTAACAAACCTTCATCCAATTTGTCCTGATAGTTGTTTCCTTCGTTCGGATTGATCGTCCATTTAACAACAGTTCCATCCTTTAATGTTGTTGTGGACTTGTCATCAGAAACTTTTTCAACTTCCGGGTAGTAGTCATTGAAACGGCTCTGGAATTCATCATTCCAACACCAAATGTTTAATACTTTTCCTGCTTCATCAGAAGCTGCGTCTTTAGAAGAGCTTCCACCGGAGCTAGAGCTTCCACAAGCTACTAAAGATAATCCCATTGCACCAGCAAGCAGGATGTTCGCAAAACGTTTTTTCATAATGTTTCCTCCTATAAAATATTAAACCGTTTTTACGCTGTATCCTTCAGCGAATTTTCCAGACACTTTGATTTCCTCGGCAATGCAAGTCTTACTATTTTCGATTTTATCAATCAGTTTTCTGGCTGACATTCTTCCAATTTTATCTGCGTCTTGATAGTAAGTCGTAAGCTTAGGTCTAAGTATACTTGACATCGGAATTCCATCATACCCAACTACGCTGACATCCTCAGGGACCGAAAGCCCCATCTTCTCCAGCTCTATCATGCCGCCCAGATATGAATAATCATCCGGATACATGATGGCTGTCGGTGGTTCTTCCATCTCCATCAGCTGTCGCGTCGCCTTCCTGCTAGGTATAGGATCATGATATTTTCCTTCAACAACATAAGAATCACGAACGCTCACTCCGTAATCACTCATGGCCCGATAGAATCCTAACAGTCTTTTTGTCGTGACAGATGTCATTTCTCCGTGGATAAACGCAATTCTTTTATGACCTTTTTCGATCAAGTACTTGGTCAAAGCATATGCACCTTCCACATTGTCTGACATAACACAGTTGATGTTATCAAACGAGTAATCGATCGTAACCGTCGGAATCTCGCTTTTCACAAGATCGATCACCGACTCATTGCTGAAATCCACACTCGCGATAATCACACCATCGCATTTTCGATACCTACAATGTTCTAAAAATGAAAGCTTCTGATTGCCCAGGCTCTGACTCAAAAAAGTAATGTCGTATCCAAGCTTTTCCGCCTCATCTTTAACACCGTTCAAAATCGTTGCGAAATATTCATGCGTCAGTCCACACATTGTCTCATCGATAAACAGGACACCCAGATTGTGGGAATTGTTGGTTTTCAGTGATCTGGCAGCAATGTTGGGAATATAATTCATTTCCTTCGCTGTTCGTTTTACCAGCTCTGCTGTCTGTTCACTAATATCTCCATACCCGTTCAGTGCCTTGCTAACAGTCGCCGGGGACACTCCGCATTTTCGCGAAATATCTTTAATTGTAATCATTAGCTCACCTCATTTTATACAGATATGACTACTACCCAGCCAGTTGACCTAATGCCCGAAAAATTCTTTTCGAATACGTTTTCGTAATTTCATTGTAAAGCGTTTTCAATGAATAGTCAATCTGTAAGAATCACAAATATTCTTTTGTTTTTTGTGCATATTGCACAATCTGTTATCTCGTTTTTACTTGTTTATTTACATTTGAAAAGTCTATGTATAAAATAATGATAAATGGCGACGAAAACGTATTCGTCCCTATATTTTGTAGAATCATGAAAGGACGGTTAAACCCTATGAAATACGGTTATTTCGACGATACAGCAAAAGAATATGTCATCGAATCCCCCAGAACTCCATTACCATGGATCAATTACTTAGGATCCCAGGAATTCTTTCGTTTGATATCCAATACATCCGGAGGCTATTGTTTTTACAAAGACGCCAAACTGCTCCGTTTGACTCGTTATCGCTATAACAACAGTCCGCTGGACTCCAATGGACATTATTATTATATAAAAGATGGGGATACGATCTGGAATCCCGGCTGGCAACCAGTACAGACAGAACTGGATGCCTATACCTGCCGACATGGATTAGGTTATACCATTATCTCGGGAACAAAAGATCAAGTTCGTGCAGATCAAGAAGTTTTTGTTCCGGTCAATGAAACTTGTGAACTGACAAGGATCACCCTTACCAATGAATCCGATATGGAAAAAGATCTTGACCTTTTCAGCTATGTCGAATTCTGTTTATGGAACGCCGAAGATGATTCCACGAATTTTCAAAGAAACTTCTCTACCGGTGAAGTTGAAGTGATCGACAGCTGCATCTACCATAAAACGGAATACCGTGAACGTCGGAATCACTATGCCCTGTTTGCGTGCAACCGGGAAGTCGATGGGTTTGATACAAGCCGTGATGAATTTGTCGGTATCTACAATGGACCACACAATCCACAGGCTGTTAAAGAAGGAAAGAGCCATAACAGTATCGCTCATGGATGGGCTCCGATCGGCAGCCACCATATCCATCTGCACTTAAAACCGGGAGAACGTGTTTCAACGATCTTTATTCTTGGTTACTGCGAAAATCCATATGAAGAAAAATTTGAATCGTTGAACGTAATCAATAAAAAGCCGGCGGACCGTCTGGTTTCCTTGTTCTCCACAGATGAAGATTTCGATGCAGCCCTTGAATCTTTAAGACAATATTGGGATCAGCTTTTATCGACCTACTCTATTACCAGTCACGATGAAAAGCTCAACCGTATCGTGAATATATGGAATCAATACCAATGTATGGTGACCTTTAATATGTCCCGCAGCGCCAGTTACTTTGAAAGCGGCATGGGCCGAGGAATGGGCTTCCGTGACTCCTGCCAGGATCTGCTGGGCTTTGTCCATCTGATTCCGGAAAGAGCCAGAGAACGAATTCTCGATATCGCCAATACACAATTCGAAGATGGAAGTGCCTATCACCAATACCAGCCATTGACCAAGAGAGGTAACCTGGCAGTAGGCAGCGGATTCAATGACGATCCACTTTGGCTGATTGCCGGAACGGCTGCTTATCTAAGAGAAACCGGCGATTTCTCCATTCTGGATGAAATGTGTGATTTTGATAACGATTCTTCCAAAGCCGCTCCGTTAATGGAACACTTACGTCGAAGCTTCCATTATACCGCAACCCATAAAGGGCCACATGCCCTGCCTCTGATCGGACGGGCTGACTGGAATGACTGTCTGAATCTCAACTGTTTCTCTGAAACACCAGGGGAAAGCTTCCAGATTACCGGACCGAGCGAAGGCCCGGTGGCAGAAAGTGTGTTTATTGCCGGTATGTTCGTAAAATATGGACTGGAATATGCGGATATCTGTAAACACATCGGCCTGGATCAGGAAGCCGAAGAAGTCATTGCCCAGGTAGAACAGATGCGGACAGCGATATTGGATGCCGGTTGGGATGGCGAATGGTTCGTACGCGCTTACGATGCTTACTCCAATCCTATCGGCAGCAAAGTATGCGAAGAAGGACAAATCTTTATTGAACCACAAGGAATGTGCGTTATGGCTGGTGTCGGTGTAGAGACCGGACAAGCAGCCAAGGCTTTAAAGAGTGTGGAAAAGCACTTGGAAACAGAGTTTGGAATCGTATTAAATCAACCCGCTTATCAGAGATACCATGTGGAATTAGGAGAAATCAGTTCTTATCCGCCTGGATATAAAGAAAATGCCGGAATTTTCTGTCACAACAATCCATGGATTGCGTGTGCAGAAACCGTATTAGGCCATGGAAACCGTGCCTTCTCTGTTTTCAAAAAAACGTGCCCGGTTTATCTGGAAGATATCAGCGAAATCCATCGGACAGAACCTTATGTTTACTGCCAGATGGTAGCCGGCAAAGATGCCCCGACCCATGGAGAAGGAAAAAACAGCTGGCTGACCGGAACCGCCGCGTGGACATTCACCTGCATGAGCCAGTACATCCTGGGAATTCAACCGACATTGGATGGATTGCGCATTGACCCATGCATTCCGGATACATTGGAATCCTTTACCTGCAAGCGGATCTACCGCAATGCGACATACAATATTTCGGTAGATAATCACGCCAAGGCACAAAAAGGTGTCAAAAAAATGATCGTTAACGGTAAGGAGGTGCAAGGAAATATCGTTCCTCTCTCCGATCATTGTAAAGAATATGATATTCAAGTCACACTTGGATAATTCGATTAAAAGCTCAAGGTTCCCTATCCTCCTCCTTGGGCTTTTATAATGCCAAAAAAAGATCCTGTTAAGGATCTTAGATCGTCTCCGCAGAAACAATGCCGTTCATTGCGTTGATATGGTCCACCAGTTCCTTTTGGTTGACCGGCTGATCCGGCCGTAAGGTGATCATGCCGGAATACATGGATATATTATTCTCATTGGTGCCTGTAATCTGCAGATTGGTGATAGCCATGCTCTGGTCTTTACAGTATCGCAGCACATCATCCAGATTGTCTTTTTTGAAATAGCTGACAACCAGTTTGAATTCCGGTGAACGATGCATCTGCGCCTTGATGTTGGCAAAATAGGTTTCCGCAAGAAGAACCAGAATAACAGCCAGGATCGCCCCTTCATAGAAGCCGGCTCCCACCGCAATACCGATGACACCATCGGTCCATAATCCGGCAGCCGTCGTCAGGCCTTTGACCGTTTTCTTTCTTGTAACCACGATCGTTCCTGCACCGATAAAACCTAACCCTGTTACAACCTGTGCCCCGATACGGGACATATCGGTTGGAACTTTCAAACCAAGATAGAGAAATAAACCAGTCAGACTGGCAACACAAGCACCGATACACACCAGTATGTGGGTACGGAAGCCCGCATTCTTATGATTGTAAGAACGTTCCAGTCCGATCAGACCTCCCAAGATAAACGCACATATCATTTTAACAAGAACGGAAAGAAAGTCTATCCCTCGAACCGCATTAAATATTGTGATCATATGTTCCCTCCTAACGCAATTCTTCGATCGCATACACACACGATAAAGCCGCTACGGCGGACAATACACTGGAATGCGATGGATTCTCTTTGCTCAGTTTCATAGAGAAAATAGCCGAAGGATGATGTTCCCCCATCTTTTTGACCCGTTCCACTTCAATATCATAGATATGCGCCCCTTCTTCTCTAAGTACATCAGATATTTGACCAATACTGTTAATTGAATCAAATTCAACAGATAATGTAACATTTCGCGCTTTTCTTTTATATAAAATCTCCAATGGATACATAACTTCCAAAACCAGGATCATCATGATCAATGTAACAATCACCAGCTCAAAGAAACCGGCGCCGCATGCTAATCCCATACATACAGAAGCAAACAAGCCGGCAGCCGTTGTCAACCCGGACAAACGCTGATGGCTGACAGATAGAATAGTTCCCGCAGCCAGGAAACCGATCCCGCTGATTGCCTGGGTTCCGACACGTGATGCATCAAATTTCTCGCCGACTTCGGCAACGATGGGAGCCCATGCCCCTTTGATCATCTCATATTCATACAAAGAGATCAGAATACATAATGCAGCACCTATACTAGCTAACATATAGGTTCTCAGTCCGGCGGCCTGTTCTCTTTTAGACCGTCCCCATCCAATCACTCCACCTGCTATCATTGCCAGCACCAGACGAAGGGCTACGGATAAAAACGTAAACTCTCTTAATGTTTCCATCATAAACAGAGTTCCTCCTCACCACAAAGATTTTTGTATTTAAATGTTGTTAAGATCATTCCATCAAGCATAGAAAAAGAATAAAGAAACGACGTACAAGCTGCCTGAAATCCCGTACGCCGTTTTATGACACGCCTTATATTCGATATATCAACAGTATCATCTGTTTTCTTTGTGGAGGAATGAAATAACAGATGTTGCCTATGTGACTGTTTTAGTATCTACTTGCCTTTTATGCTTGTTCTATCTAAATACATCGAATGATAATTATTATGATGCTGTGCGTGTCAATCGATCAAATTCTCTTCCTACTTTCCTTAGGAATATCGTTGAAAACAATGATCGAATTCCTACTATAAAAATACCATTCAATTGATTGAAATGCAATATGTGACAATTAAATCAGATCTAACATATTTTTCGGATTCTCTGCTGGTTTCACTTTACTATAAGCTTGTGCGATCATTCCCTGCTCATCGATCAGATACGTTGTTCGCACAACGCCCATCGTCACTCTTCCATACATTTTCTTTTCTTTCCAGACATCGTATGCCTGGATCACTTCTTTATCCGGATCCGACAACAGCGGAAAGGGCAGCCCATACTTCGTTTCAAAATTCTTATGCGACTTCACACTATCCTTACTGACTCCCAGTACAACCGCCCCTTTTTCGATAAAATCCGGATACAGCTCTTTAAATGAACATGCTTGTTTTGTACAACCCGCAGTGTTATCCCTCGGATAAAAATACAAAATAACCTTTTTCCCCAGGTAATCCTTTAGGGAATGCATCGTTCCATTTTGATCCGATAATGTAAAATCCGGTGCTTTTGTTCCTGTCTTTAACATATTTGTTCCTCCATAGCTCTCTCTATATATTCGATCCGATGGACCATGCTCGGGTGGTCATATTTTAATACTTCCACAATCCGCGGGGGATTCAGATCCACCAGCTCATCATCCGATATCTTCTTAAACGTATCGATCAATTCTCTTCCATACCCCTCTTTGACCGCATTCATATCCGCTTCCTTTTCCTCGCGGCGGCTAATGGCGTTGAAATATACGGATAACACCATACTCACCGGTTCAAAGAATGTCATCATGACATACAAGACAAGATAATAATTTGTTTTCAGTGAACCAAAGGCATTCTGCACCCATGCGTTGCACTGCCATAAAATAGCCGGATGACTGGCTACGCCAACCACCAGAAGAAAACCAAGGGCCAGAATTCCATATTTACTGTAATTATAGATATCTTTCTTGTGCTTCAGGTGACCGATCTCATGCGATAAGACCGCATACAGTTCATTCTGTGCGTTTTCCAGAATAAAATTATCCGCAATCCCAAACATACGGAACCATAAAAGCTTCATAAGGAAGGCATTCTTGGAATTGGTCTTCTTGGACTCGTTATATACTTTGATACGTTTGACCTTTTTTTTCGAATCTTTCTGCAGTTCCATGATCCGCTGCCGTAATGGCCCGTCTTCCAGGTCGGTAAAGGTGTATTGTGCCATCAGTGCCACCATGCTTAATAAAGACAACACCAGCATGATCACAAAGCCAATGAGACCCAGTCCCACACACAACAGAAACGTCTGTCCATACGTATAGGAAAACTGACCGGTCCAGCTGCTGATATGTTCACAGACAAAGGTTATAAATGATAGCACACAGACCGTAATCAGTGCATCCATGCCGGTATCGATCAAATAATCCTTCCAGAATTCTTTTTTCGTCCGTTTATTCAGACCGTATTTCTGTTCGATAAAAAATGTTCGATGATAGGCAAAGAATGCCGTAATCACCGCATTGATCACCAGCAGCAGCAATGCGGTTGTCCATGTCAGTGTATATACATTCGCCGTATGTTGATCCATCCATGCATAAAAGGGCGAAAACAATACCAGAAGGTCTATACCCAAAGAAATCCCTTCCGACATATAATACGGCATCCTGCAATCCGTTTTATAATCAATAAATGTCTGATACCTTGTTTCGTCATATACATCCGCCACACTGGCCGGTAAAGGCTTCCTACGCTGTTTCCACATACATTGATAGATCCAGACATCCAACGCCGTATGCAGCACCAGCAATAGCGCCATAAAAGTTTTTATTACCATGATCGTTCACTCCTGTTCCCTATTATACATGGATTCGGTAGCCATGTAAAAAGTCGGACTAACGTCCGACTTAATCTTAGTTTCGCTTGATATCCAGTAATTTCTGTTTCAGTTCGGCTTCCATCTCCATCATTTCTCTTTCCGCAGCGGCTCTCTTTTCTCGGCCCTCCTGCTGGATCTGCAGAACTTCATCAAATGTCTGGATCAATTTCTGGTTGGTATCTCTTAACGTTTCCATATCCACGATACCACGATTGGATTCTCTGGCCGTCTCCACGGTTGCCTGATGCAGCGCCTCTGCATTCTTACGCAGCAATTCATTGGTCATATTCGATACAGCCTGTTGCGCTTTCGCTGCCTGTGTTGCGTGATTCAAGCCCAGCGCGATGACCATTTGTGACTTCCATAGAGGAATTGTATTCACTAAGGTCGTCTGGATCTTATCGACCATGACAGTATTACTGGACTGCAGAAGACGTAACTGCGGTGCTGTCTGGATCGAAAGCATACGGCTTAATTGCAGGTCATACAGCTTCTTTTCAAAACGATCACAGAAGGATACAAGATCTCGGACAGCCTGGGCATCTTCCGGTAATCCCGATGCTTCCGCTTTTCTCTGCAACGCAGGAAGATCCTGGTTCCGAACTTCATTCAGCTTTTTCTTACCTGCTAAAATGTACATGGAAAGTTCCTTAAAATAAGTCGTATTGAGTTCATACATCTGATCCAGTAATGCCGTATCTTTTAACAATCGGATCTGATGTTCTTCCAGACGGTCTGCTATCTTATCCACGTTGGCTTCCGCTTTGTCATATTTAACCTTCAAGGTTTCCATCTTTACCTTTCCTTTGTTGAAGAAGCCAAACACACCTTTTTTCTCATTATCCGGATCAAATTCCTTTAATTCCACAACGACATCCGATAACATATTTCCCACTTCACCCATATCCTTGGTTCTTACATTATCCAATGCCTTCTCCGAGAAATCAGCCAGCTTTTTCTGCGCACCGGCACCAAACTGCAAAACCAGGTTTGTGTCGGTAATGTCAATGCGGTTGGCAAAGTCATCGATCATTCGCTGTTCTTCCGCTGAGAACTGGCTGATATCCACCTTGATATCGGATACGGAATCCACCGGCTGTACCTGGGTATTCATATGTGCCAGCATATCCGATGCACTTTCCTGTCCAAACGGATCCAATGTCAATGTTGGTGTAGGCGATGTCTTTGCTTCCTTGGCTGTTTCCATATCTGGAATCGGAGGTTGTTTTTGTTCATTGTCTAAATAATCACTCATCTTACTTTACCTTCTCTTTCATTTTTTGGCCGGTCAAACCGTCCTTGGCTAATAGCGTATTCAATACGCTGATATCCGATGAAATATCCATCGAAGTATCCTGATATAAATCATCGAACAATTGCGAAAATGCATCGTTCAATGTGTCTAACGTTTCTTCAATCTCCCGTTTGGATCTGGAAATATTATCCCCTTCCATAGATCGGGAAGGCAAATTCTTATAGGATTCCAGTAACCGTACGGTTGTCGGCAGATAGTATTTGATCATCTGCTCGACCTGCCCTGCATCTTCCGGATGCTCTTTTACGTGCTTGAAGATCTTGGACACGATATTTTCCAGACGATATAGTTTATTGGAAACATCCATATTGGATATTTCGTTATTATATTGATGGATCTTGTCAATATACCGGTTCCCTTCGCGGATCACCTGCGAAACAGAAGCAGGCAGATCACTGTTCGTTTCACTATATTCCGCATCGATCGGTTCCTCTTTGACTGGTGTCGGCGGCAGATTCAAGCGGTTATAGGCTTCATCCGTAGTACAGAACATCTTCTTTTCCACGATAAGATGGCCATGAGTAAACATGTTATCCACAATCATTTCCCTTAAATCGTTTATCGTAAACTCAACGGATCTTCCTGTAATGGTGGCCAGTTCCTTGACCGTGCATGCATCCCGATCGCCCAAAACACTTAAATACAGCTGAAAACGCTCCATGCGTTCCTTTCCCCTGTTTCCCTTTCGGTACATCACACTTCCATATACCGCAATCGCCGCAAAGATAAAAACAGCCGGCAGGGAATCTATCAGGTCCGAAAGACCATCCACCAGGGAAGTAAACGCAATAAACAACGCAAAAAAGATTCCAATGGCGATCATGCTCATGCCACCGGAACGGTTGCTTTTGGACTCCCGCTTCAATGAAGTGATCTTCTTCTGATTGTATGCCTGCAGCTCCTGTTTCTTTTTGGGCATAAACTGCCGATTGATCTTATTCTTTTTCGATAAGGATGCAGACACATTCTGCATTGTTTGCCCGACAGCGCCGGTGGTATCCGCTACGATCTGCTGGATCTGACTGCTCAGTTTACTATAATCCTGATTCTCGATCGCACCCTTTACCGACTCGCTGATTTCTTTTCCAATTTCAGACCAGTCTTTATTCCTCATTGATATCCTCTTTCACTCTGAATAAAGTATATCATTTTTGTCACTACTTTATTACTATTTTAACCATAATTTTTAACGAAGACAGGCCCGGAAACAAGCAAATCCACTGTGCATACTTTGATCCTGATACATTTCCAAGGCTTCATATCCTTGTTGTATAGCTCCTTTCATCGTATCATGATACGCCCAGCATCCCGGCAGCCCGGTAAATGTGACAATATAATGTCCATATTTTTCCTGTATAACCATTTCTATTTCCATATCCCCAATATAGACCTATATCTGACATGAATGATGGCAATAAAAAAAGACTGCAATCTGCTTGCAGCCTTTGTAAGTCTTTCTTATTATTCGCCTTTTTCCAAAGCCAGTGTACGTGTTGTGATATCACATACATCGGATGGTCCATAGTACTGAATAGCACCTGGATACAGATAACATGTTTCCACAGCCCATTGTTCACGGTGTGCTTCAAAGAATTTGAATGGTTTACCATCCAGTTCAACCAACGCCTTGCGGATAACCGGTTTGTCTTCTCCATGTCTTCTTTCCATGTTCATCATCTTTGTGATCGGCATACCACCAGCTACCCAGTCTTCAGCCGGTTTAGACAAATTGGAAATCTTTGACAAATAGCCAGTATAACCATATTGGATCAACATGAATGCGTTATATCCTAAGGAATAACAATAGTCCGCATCAAAGTTCGAAGGGAATGCACATCTTCCTTCATAACCGAAGAAATGATGCTGGGCACTGAATTTTCCATTGAACAGACCCGCTTCTTTTCTTTCATTCAGCTTAGCAGCTACCATAGCAGAGAACAGTTTTTCAGATTCAATCAAAGAAACCTGTACATTTCCATGAGGGTCTCTTTCTAAGAATAATTGCTGCTGGATCGTTTCCGGTAAGATGGCAAATACACCCATCGATTCTTTTGTCAGCCCTTTTTCGATAAATGCATACTTATCGGCCCATGTTGGTAATTCATTAAATTCATCGGCTTTGCTTCCTGCCAGTAATTCATTGATTTCAGCAATCAATACAGAGAATTCCGGTACGAATTCAACAATACCTTCCGGAATGATCGCTACACCGAAGTTCATTCCCTTAGCAGCTCTGGCAGCTACAGAATCGGCAATATAATCCGCTATCTGCGATAAAGACATTTTCTTAGCGGCTACTTCTTCACCGATCAAGCAGATGTTCGGCTGTGTTTCCAAAGCGGCTTCCAAAGCCACATGAGAAGCAGAACGACCCATCACCTTGATAAAGTGCCAGTATTTCTTAGCAGAGTTGGCATCTCTTTCAATGTTTCCGATCAGCTCACTATATGTCTTCGTTGCGGTATCAAAACCAAAAGAACATTCGATATCTTCGTTCTTCAGATCGCCATCGATGGTTTTCGGGCATCCGATAACCTGTACGCCTGTATGATGAGCGGCGAAGTATTCAGCTAAAACAGCTGCATTGGTGTTGGAGTCATCTCCACCGATGATTACGATAGCCGTAATGCCATGTTTTTTACATACCTCAGCGGCAACCGCAAACTGATCTTCTGTTTCCAGCTTCGTACGACCGGATCCGATAATGTCAAATCCACCGGTATTTCTGAACTGATCGATGTATTCGTCATCAAATACCAGGTAATCATCTTCCAATAATCCGCTAGGTCCCCCTTTAAAACCATACAAAACATTCTCTTTATTGGTCGCTTTTAAGGCATCATAAAGACCACATACAACGTTGTGTCCACCCGGGGCCTGGCCACCGGAAAGGATGACACCAACAACCTGTTTTTTCGCTTCAGATACGTTCTGTCCCTTGGCAAATACGATCTCCTTTTTTCCATATGTGTTCGGGAACAGAGCCTTGATCTGCTCCTGGTCTGCCACACTTTGCGTTTCCTGTCCTTCATTGACACAGATTTCCGCAATCCCATGTCTCAGCATGCCAGGCAGTTTCGGTTCATACTGAAGTCTCTGTTTCTGTAATGGTGAAATATTCATTATAGTTCCTCCTTGTTGTCTCTATCATTATAACAAATCTGAATCCATATAGTTCTAAAAAAGACAGATTTTTTCAAATCTGTCCTCTTCTATTCCATTTGTTCCATTTTTTCTTCCCATTCACTTAAATAAGCATTAATTTCATTATGCTTCTGGTCGATCTGCTCATTCAGTTTTTCCATCTCGCGAAAATCCTGATAGTATTCCGGCTCATAGCGCAGATTGCGCAGTTCTTCAAGCTCCGCTTCCGCTTTTTCCAACAAAGCCTCCAATTTCGTGATCCGATTCTTTAATGCCTTATGATCAGCATGGGCCGTTTTTGAAGAAGATACAGGCGCGATGGAAGAAGTTTCCTCCGGCATCTGGCCGCTCTGCTTATACATGAGGTATTCATCATAGCCAAACGGATACACATGGCATTCCTGTCCGATTTCCAGAATATGGGTTGCCATCTTTTTCAAAAACATACGGTCATGGCTGACAAATAAAATCGTGCCGTCATAATCCTGCAACGACTGTTCCAAAGCTTCCTTGGACGGAATATCCAGATGGTTGGTCGGTTCATCCAAAATCAGCATATTATCGTGATCCATCATCAGACAAGCCAAGGCCAGACGAACACGTTCCCCACCGGATAAAGAAGCTACATCTTTAAACACATCATCCTGGGTAAATAGAAAACCAGCCAGCGTATTGCGGATTTCTGTCTGTGTTGCCATGGGATTTCGATCCCATAGCTCATCGATGACGGTTTTATTCGATATTTTCTGCGCACTCTCCTGGTCAAAATACCCCACATCGATCTGATGTCCCCAGGTAAAAGAACCCGAAATCGGTTCCATCTGACGCACCAGCGTTTTCACCAAAGTACTTTTGCCGATGCCGTTTGGTCCCACGATGGCCATTCGATCTTTGGCATGCACGGAAACATTCACTTCACACAGAACCTCATCGTACCCGATCTTCAAATGCTCTGCCTCCAGGACATCATTGCCCCCTTTTCGATAGGCATAGAACCGGGCTTTCATCATGGAGCTGTCGGCTTTCACATCCCGTATACGCTCCATGCGATCCAGGTATTTTTGTTTACTTTTGGCAAAGCTTGCTTTGTTTTTCTTATAACGGAACTTTTCAATGAGCGCTTCCAGCCTATCGATCTCTTTTTGCTGGCGAAGATACGCCTCATGATTTTTCTGCAAATATTCTTCTTTATCTTTCAGATACTTGGAATAGTTTCCTACATATCGTGTCGTTCGACCGAATTCGATCTCTACGATTTCATCCACCACATGATCCAGGAACATACGGTCGTGGCTGACCAGAATGACCGCAAACGGATAGGCTTTCAAATATCCTTCCAACCATTCGATAGACTCAATATCCAGATGGTTGGTCGGTTCATCGAGCAAAAGTATATCCGGTTTGCTCAAAAGCAGCTTCACTAACGCAATCCGCGTTTTTTGTCCCGAGCTGAACTGCGACAACGGTTTATTCAGATCCTCTTCTGTAAACTGAAAATGAAAGAATACACTTCGTAGTTCCGTGTCATATCCATAGCCGTTATAAAGTTCAAACTCATTCTGCAGTTTGGCATATTTATCCAGCTGGTTTTGACCGGGATCCTGTTTGAGAACCTCCTCCTGCTCACGCAGAGACTGTTCTAACTGACGGACTTTGTCAAACGCTTTTAAAAGCTCATCATATACCGTGATATCTTGATCCACAAAAGAAATCTGAGAAAGATAGCCGACCTGCAGACCACTGGCCAGAACCCTCGATCCCTGATCCATGGTTTCCGAACCATCGATGATCTTCAATAAGGTTGTTTTTCCACAGCCGTTTTTCCCGACCAGAGCTACTTTTTCTTTCGCGCGTATCTGCAAAGAAGCACCGGACAAAACATCCTGTGCTCCATATGATTTATATATATTACTTACTGTTAGCTTCAAAATCTTCACCTTCTACTTCAAAATAGGAGATGGTCCCATCCGCTATCGCATGTGCCATCATATCCATATTTGATTTATAATATAAAACGCTGTCTTCGGAATACGCATTACAAAATTGGATATAAATCGCATACATCCCATTACAATCCTGATACCGCTGGTTTTCCTTGGCATTGTCGATGACACCACAGAATGTGACCTTGCCGCCACTTTCCCGCAACTGCGGCAATTCTTCGTAAATGGAATCCTCCATCTTTTCTTCATCCCGGATGTAACCATCCAAAACGACCCCTCTTTCGTACAAGGATCCGGTACCACCGTTGACCCCGTACATCTCCAGATTGTATTTCTGCATATAATAGGAAACATTGTTGGCATAGGAAGCGGATGTATACGGGCTGGTCACGATTAGCGGACGATCCACATCCTTATCCTGCAGAAAACCTAAAGAGATATACACCTTGGCATTTCGCATATAACCCGGACCAATCCGTCCGTCTTTTCCATAATAACTCGGATCCCCGTTCTCATCTCTGGTCAATTCCACCTTCAGTCCATGGGCCTCCAGGTCTTCTTTTACCTTTAAAGCCAGAGCATAGGCATCTTTTTGTTCGGATACACTGCCTACCGAAATGCCGGTGGTTGTGGTATTGGTATTCGGATTGTATGTATTTCCGCAAGGATCGATCAGTACGTCGATGGTCTGGGCCATCGGAATGGTCTCGGTGACCGAGATAAACACGTAGTTTCGGTCCATTTGAATACCATACTTAGAAAGAAAGTCCTTGGAAGCGTCAATCTGCACATGTTTGGACTTTTCATTCCGACGCAGCGTTTCAAAGGGCTCTACATGCGTTTCCTTATCAAAATACAGACGTTTCTTGACAAACTTATCATAAATATACACTTCATAAAAACCCGGTTTTAACTGTCCCACCATAATACCATCTTCCGCGCCGTTGGAATACGTATAGGTGATTTCCTCTCCGGTTTCCACATTGTGAAGCACTACGTTTTTTCCTAACATGTCGTCCACTTTGACAAGATCCTTCTTGTGATAGAATTTTAAAGATTCCCCATAATACGTAAATTCCTTTACCTCATACACTTCTTTAAATGAAGGCTCGATCAAATCGGATAAGCGAACATCTTCATCCAGCGTATCCAGATAGGTATCGTATAGAGAATCTATTTCCCGTGGCCGTGTCACGAATAAAAAAACAGCAACGGCTGCCAGTGCAATGGTCGTAACGATCAATATCACTTTATTCATTGTGTTCAATCCGGCTTTTTGTTTCGATTTCATAACATATTTATAACATATTCTCCTTATTATTGACAACACACCATTCAGATGACAAACACATTCGCTTCTTCTATAATTGAAGTAAGAGAGGTATGAATCATGAAAGAAATCTATGAATTCCTGAAAAACGCAAACACCTACTTTCTGGCCACCATCGATGATGGCAAGCCCCGTGTACGTCCTTTCGGAACCATCGATCTGTTTGATGGTAAGCTGACCATACAAACCGGATTAAAAAAAGACGTGGCCAGACAAATGCTCGCAAATCCATGGATCGAGATCTGCGCCATGTTTGAAGGACGATGGATCCGCGTCAGCGCGAAAGTGAAACTGGATGAGCGCCTGGAAGCCGCACAACATATGCTGGATCAATATCCGGATCTCAAGAGCATGTATGCGCCGGGCGATGGCAATACAGCTGTATTTGCCTTGATGGAAGGAACCGCCACCATCAGTTCCTTTACCGAAGCACCAATCACCATCGCATTTTAAAAGGAAGCCTTCGCTTCCTTTTTTTAGAATATCAGATTTCTCGGTGTTCGCGGATATGGTTGTACATCCCGGATATTCTGCATACCGGTCAAATACATCAACATACGGTCAAAGCCCAGTCCAAAACCACTGTGCTTGCATCCCCCGAAACGACGAAGATCCAAATACCACTGCAACGATTCCTGGCCAATACCTAACTCTTTCATCTTATTTACCAGTACATCATATCGCTCTTCACGCTGGGAACCACCGATCAGCTCCCCGACATACGGCACCAGAAGATCACAGGCAGCCACCGTTTTGTTGTCTTCATTCACACGCATATAGAAGGCCTTGATCTCCTTCGGATAATCGATCAGGAACACCGGACCGTTGATAACCTGCTCGCAAATATAACGCTCGTGTTCAGACTGCAGATCCATTCCCCAGTAAATATTCTTGTTTTCAAAACGGTCTTTGACCTTCATGAGTTCTTCAATAGCTTCTGTATACGTCATTCGTTTAAATTCACTGTTGGCAACCTTGGTCACTCGTTCGATACACTGTTTGTCAATAATGCGGTTGAAGAATTCCATTTCCTCCTTCGCATGCTCCAGACAGTAATTGATACAGTATTTGATCATTTCCTCTACACAATCCATATTGTCATTCAGATCGGCAAAGGCCAGTTCCGGTTCAATCATCCAGAACTCGCTGGCATGACGGGTCGTATTGGAATTTTCTGCACGGAAAGTAGGTCCAAATGTATAAACATTCCGATAGGTTAACGCAAATGGCTCCACATGCAGCTGGCCGGATACTGTCAGCTGTGCATGTTTCCCAAAGAAATCTTTCTCGTATTCATCATCGGTACGGGTTGTAACTGTAAAACATTCACCGGCTCCCTCTGCGTCATTACCGGTAATGACCGGTGTATGGATATAGACGAAACCACGATCCTGAAAAAACGTATGAATGGCCATGCTCAGAACCGAACGCAGCCGGAACATCGCATAATACGTATTGGCCCGTGGCCTTACATGTGGGATCTCACGCATGTATTCAAAGCTGTGACGCTTTTTCTGCAACGGATAATCATGTTCGGACATGCCCAGTACTGTTATTTTTTGGGCCTGGATCTCAAAGGACTGTTTTCCCTTTGGGGTACAAACCAATGTTCCTTCCACTTCGATGGCCGAACCCAAGGTTATCTTGGATATGGCCGCAAAATCCGATAAAGACTCTCCATAAACAATCTGAACATTGGAAAAGCATGTACCATCGTTTAATTCAATAAAACCGACAGCTTTTGAATTCCGGTTGGTACGTACCCATCCCTGTAAAGTGACTGTCTGCCCATCCATTTGTTCATACATTTCTTTTAATTTTTTAATCAGCATACTTTCCTCCATAAAAAAAGTTCCTTAACAAGGAACGATTGTTACCGCGGTACCATCCTATTTCATGTGAACTGCTCTTTCGGATGTAACGTATCCCACGGAACTGTCTACTTATTTTCTCCAGTTCAGCTCCACGGCTGTTGTTCCATGTATGGAATCTCCTGTCTTTCACCATCACAGGTCGCTATCTTCATCCGTTTTACATAGAAGGTCCGCTTCGTAGCTTATTGAACGATCGAATTGGATTCAAAAACCAATTCCTGGATTGATGATACCACATCGACAGCTTTTACGACAACCCCTTTTGGCACGATAAAATGCTGATGGGTAAAGTCCACCAATCCGTTGATCCCATTTTCAACCAGCAGATCGACCGTTGCCTGTACATCATGGCTGATCGTCAATATCGCAATGTGACATCCCTTAGGCAGGCGTCGGCTCAGCTCTTCCATCGGATAGACACGTACACCGGACTGGATCCCACACTTGGTTGGGTCCGCATCAAAAGCGCAGACGATCTCTCCGACAATGTAATCCCAGTTATTATAGTTCATAATAGCACGGCCCAGATTGCCGGCCCCGATCAATATGATCTTCTCATCGAAATCCATTCCCAGTTCCCGGTTAAAGATTTCTACAAGACGATTTACCTCGTAGCCGTAGCCTTGTTTTCCCAGACTTCCCAGGAAAGAAAAATCACGGCGGATCGTTGTCGGTTCAATATTGACCAGCTGTGCCAGTTCTTTGGACATCACACGTTCCACTCCATTATTTTGTAAACGTCGCAGCGCTTTCAGATATACAGGATATCTTTGAAAAGTCGCTTTGGGTACGCTTCTATTGTTATTGTTCATCATTATCACCACAATTTAATTGTACCCATTTGTGAAATAATTTACAAGTCGTTTTGGATAGATTTGTTCAATAATTCACAACTTGGCTCCACCTCGTGGATCAAGTCATCCAGCTGATCCTGGACCAGCCTTTGCCAGCCATCCCGAAAAGTCAGCCAAAGGATCAATCCAAAACTGAACATGGAAATCACCCAGCCAGTCAAAAAAGACAGATGACAGATCAAGACAAGAAAGATCATTAAAAAGATGGTGAATATGACAGCCAGACGCAATACGTTTTTTTTGTATTGCTCTTCATACGAATGCAGATAGGCAGGAAAACCATCCAGAAACTCTTTGGTTAGAGAATCCATCTGCCCTGTGAATACCAGATTCGGGAATTCTTTCTGTCTTTTTTTCCGCTGCCGGACCCATATCAGCTGCTGCATCCGCATCACGCAGAATCGACAGCCTTTTTCATTCCCGATCTTACGATATTTTCTCCCATATAGTTCCATGAGCTTCAGATAATCCGTATCGACGATCGTCTTTCCGGTCATGGCCTGCGCAATGCCGTCCAGCTTTTCCATCGCATTGACCGAATAAGTAAGCAGACTGTCGCTCATTCGTCTTTGGACATCCTGCAAGGCTCCATTAAAGCGTTCCGTCATGGCTTCCTCGCATCTGATAAGCCTTCAAAGCTTTGGAAATCTGATCCGGACAAGATGTCGGACGTGGCCCGCATTGGATTCCCTCCAACCGGTCGATGACCTCCTGGACCGGCATCCCCTGGATCAAATGGGAAATCCCTTGTAGATTCCCGTTACAGCCGCCGACCGCATAAAAAGACTGCACTTTTCCGTCTTCTATCTCAAAAACAAGCTCACGGGAACAAACACCGCGTGGACGATATCGATATGTCATAAAGTAAACCTCCTAAAACGTCTGATCAGCTGACCTGCAAGGATACCGATGCACAAGCCGCTGACGATGGACAATGCCAGCAATACCGGCAGATACAGCTGCATAAAGAATTGCTGATAAATAATGGTGACCGCAACCACCTGCCCGATACTATGGCAGGCTGCCCCGGCTACACTCAAGCCGTATATAGAGAACTTTCCCGTTCTATATAAGATCGACATAATGCCTAAAGACAATAACCCTCCGGATAAAGACAGCCAGAAGGATACAGAAAACAATAAGCCCTGCAACAAACTGGCCAGAAAGATCCGGCCGATTCCCACGATCCACATAGACCTGGTATCATAATTGTATAAAGTATATAACCCAACGACGTTGGCAAAGCCGATTTTAAAACCGGGGACGATAAAGACAACCGGAAGAAAGCTTTCCATAATCTGCAATACGATCCCGGCTGCCATCAGGAAGGCCAGCTCAACGATTTTTTTTGTCGTCATTGTATCACCGTATCCTCCCCGGTATCATCCGCTTCAATTTTTACGATGGTCTCGTTAGGAAGACAGACGATCGGGGTCGAAGAGTCGGTGATGGCCCCCTGTTTCGAACAGATGTGATACGGACTGTTTTCCTGTGTCACCTGCACCTTTCTGTCTTTGATCTCCACGGTTACAGTGCCCAGTGTTCCCTCTACGTGATACGTTGCGTCCTGGCCAAGATCCTGCCGGAGCACCTCCTGGTTTTTCACATAAACCACAACCTGGGATGGCAGCGGATTATGGCGTAGCAGCGGGATCAAGGAACCTATGGAACAGATCATGATCAAGATGATCAATAGTTTATCGGCTTTTGTCATATGTAGTATTATATCCTATTCCACTTTAACGGTCACAACTTTTTCCACCGTATTGCCGAAGCGATCATAGATCTTTACCGTTACATCGGTATTTCCGGCAATGGTCGTATCTACGATCGGAGCAAAGGAATAACTGACACCGGACAGATCCGATGCCTTCAAGTAGTCCTGCCAGGCAAACCCGCTGCCGGCTTCTATCTTGATTTCCGTCACATCTTCGGATAATGTCGGGGGTTTGGTATCTTTGACCTTAATGCGAAACTTCGTCTCCTTGTTTCCGTCGACCAGCTCAAAGTTGTATTCCCCGCATACAAGATAATCCTTGGAACCGGATACGAACCGATTCTCCTTGACCCGGATTCCCTGCGATAAAGCCTGGACCTTCACGTTCTTCAGATTGTATTTCTCCGGATCCTTTATATAGTTGGATGCGTTGGCATACACGTCATCCCCTAATTCAAATGTAAATGTCTGCTTCCGCAATTCATAGCCCGATGAACAGGCACACAGACTCAGCATCAGCAACAATGCCATGATCTTTTTTATCATTCTGTATCCTCCGTTAAGGCCAATGCCATCGTCTTGATCTTGTTCAAACGATGTTTCATGCCGGATTTTTTAATAATATCACCATACGCCTTGTAGCACTCATCACACAGCTCCTGCATCGTAGCTTCCGGAAACTGTTTCCGCATTTCCATCACATGCTCGATCTTTTCCGGGATGCGCACCCTATGTCTGTTCGCATCCAGGATCGCGATATATTCCAACTGTTTGGCAGCGGCCTGTACAGCTTTCATTTCATTGGCTATCTCACAGTTGTCCAAACGGCGCATCTGGTTAAAAAAGTCTCTTTGGATCCGTACCCCTTCAAAATCCAATAATGCCTGGCTGGCATTACACAAACGCAAAAAATCTCCGATCTTATCACCGGCTTTGAGATAAACGACATACGACTGTTTGCGTTGGATGCACTTGGCCGGCAGATAAAACCGTTCCATCAGGCTCTGTACCGTTTTGGCCATTGCCGTATGTGTACAAGCAATCTCCAGATGATAGTTGGTCGTCTTCGGATGATTGACACTGCCCCCTGCCAAAAAACAACCCTGCAGATAGGCACGCGCCATCTTTTCCGATCGGATCACGGAACGATCCGGCCGTACGTTCAACCCGGCATCGGTCCATATTTTAAGATCCTCCAGAATTTCCATGGCTTTCTCATGAATCTCCACACAGTAGGTATTGTTCTTATTGAGCCGCATTTTTTTGATAACCGATAAACGCGCATTCACATCATAACAGGATTTGACCTGCTGAAAGATATGTTTGGCAATGGTCGCATTCTCTGTCTGATAAGAAATATACATTCCGTCACGCGACAAATGCAGAGCGGCACGCATTTGAAACAAGGCACATAACTGTGCCCTGCTCTGGCGTCCATCCAACGGATCACTGCATATCTGATTTTTTACTTCACTGGTAAAGGACACGCAAATCCTCCTTATTATCAATTCTCTGCAGGATTTCCGCCACTGCCTGCTTGACCGCATCCGGATTATGACGGATCCTGGATTTACTGTCAAATTGTATCAACAATCGCTGCATAATTCCATAATCATGTTTCTGTTCCCGGATACGGATCGGATAGGAGCCTTCTTTGGCATACGCATCCAGAATGGCTTGTGGGATATAGGATTGATTGACAACGACCAGGTCCACCGAATCCGGATAAGAGTGCCTTTCAATAGCACGGATGTGGTCTTCCATCGAATAGTTGTCTGTCTCTCCCCGCTGGCTCATCGCATTACAGAAGTAAATCTTTGCGCATGGATTGTTGTGGATGGCTTCCCCGATCTTGGGAATGATCAGGTTCGGCATGATGGAAGTATACAAAGACCCGATTCCATAAATGATCAGATCCGCCTGTTCAATGGCTTTGATGGCCTGCTCATGCGGGTGGACCATCTGTTGATAAAACACATGATTAATACTGTTCTGTGCTTTGGGAATGCTGTCCTCGCCACGTACCAGCGTACCATCTTCCATCATCGCGTACAACGTAACCGTATCTAACGTACTTGGTAGTATATTTCCTTTGACCTTCAATACATGGCTGATTGCGTCGATCGCGCCCATAAAAGAGCCGGTGGTATCCATCAACGCAAGAAAGATCAAATTTCCCAGATTGTGACCACCGATATCGTCATCGCCTGTAAACCGATAATTCATCAAGTCCGCAAATAAATGCTCGTCTTCATCACTGGACATAGCTGCCAGGACATGCCGTATATCTCCGATCGCCGGCACATGGTAGGTCTGCCGTAATCGGCCGGTACTTCCCCCGCTGTCCGCTACCGTAACGATAGCCGTTATATTGACATTCTCCAGTTTTTTCATCCCCATCAGCATACTGGATAGACCGGTACCGCCGCCGATCACTACGATATTTTTCATTCTTCCTCGCCTCCGATGTCACGATGGGATTTAAAACAACGATAGTTTTTCTTGTAGTGATCATACAGCCAGTTGCATACGGATACAGAACGATGCTGGCCCCCTGTACAACCGATGGCTACGATCATATGGGATTTATGCTGCTTGTTATAACTGTCAAAGACATAATCCATCGTGCTTTTTAAATAGCCCAGGAAGGTCTGGGTCTCACGGGCATCGATGACATAGTCATACACTTCCTTATGGTTGCCGGTAAGATCCCGCAAGGCAGGATCATAAAAAGGATTTGGCAGAAAACGGACATCAATGACCATATCCGCATCCATTGGCATCCCGTGTTTAAATCCGAACGACTGGAATGTGATGGTGAACTCAGCGGATTCATTGACCTCCAGACGATTGCGGATCCGGCGTGCCAGCTCCGTTGTCGTCATCTTGGTTGTATCGAAATGGATCGTATCCGGTGCGCTTTCCTGCATCGCCAGCACCTGGTCTCTTTCCATCTCGATGGCCTCTTCCAATGTCGAGGCAATACCGGTGGCGATCAACGGATGACGCCGACGGGTAAACCGATAGCGCAGCAACAGCTCTTCATCGCTGGCATCCAGAAAAATGCTTCGAATGTTGTGCTTTGTATTCTCAAAGAAATGATAAAATGTATTATAATCGCTGGCAGGTACGGAAAACGCAACGTACTTATATCGATTGGATTCAAGAACGATCTCCAGCTGGGATAATAATTCCACCGGAAAGTTATCGATACAATAATAACCCAGATCCTCCAATGCATTCATGGCACTGGATTTACCGGCGCCGGACATACCTGTTAATAATACGATGTTGTGTTTCATAAGGAATCCTCCTTTTCCTTATTCTATCACAGAGTTGAACCAAACATATTCTTTCGCTAAAATAAAAATATGAATCCAGTCATTTTTCTCGATATCGATGGCGTCATCAATCCAAACGATATTATGAAGTTCCCGCCGGTCGATCCCGACCTGCCTCAACGCCTGGCCAAAGAAAAAAAGAACCCTGCGATTGCTCAGCTGGAAGCTTTTACTGTCATGCAGGCCCACCAATGTTTTGATTGGAACAGTATAGAATATTTGATGAGATTGATCCACGAATTTGATTGCCGGATCGTTATTTCGTCTTCCTGGCGGCTCTTTTTTACATATGAAGAGCTGATTGCGGTCTTTGATATCATTGATCTGGGAAACTATGTCATCGGCGTGACCGCCAATACCAGAAAACCAAGGTTTTCGCAGATCCTTGATTATATAACGCTTCATCGGATCGATCGCTATGTCGTCATTGATGATTTCAATATGTCCAAGATCTTCGGGTATCGTTTTATCCATACCCAAAAGCGAATGATGTTAAAAGACTACTATATGGCCCGTACGGCCCTGAAAACACAGGAGTGTACATCATGAAACGTCATCTGTGGAAAATAGCCACCTTTCTAGTCATGGCATTGATCTTTTTCTTTTCCTCGCAGAATGCCGAAAGCTCCAGTGAAGTCAGTGGATGGTTTGTCCAGTTTATCCAGCAGTTTCCCTATGCGGTCTTCATCGTACGTAAGTCGGCCCATTTTATTTTGTACGCCACGCTGGCTTTCTGTATGATCCATACATGGAAACAACCGACCCTGGCAAAAAATGTGACCGCCTGTTTTCTCTATGCATGCAGCGATGAGATCCATCAATTGTTCTCCCAAGGAAGAAGTGGACAGATCTCTGATATTCTATGGGATACCTTTGCTGCATTATGCATCACAGCCCTTTATCTCTATATAAAGAAAAGAAGGAAGCAGAAACACCTTTAATATACAGACAAACGACCGGATTCCATAGACATAGGGACCGGTCGTTTATCTTATTCAAATCATTATCTCATCATTCCAACTTCATCTTCTACAACAAACTCTGCCTCTGTACAAGCACGAATATCATCGACTGTATATCCTTCAGCCATTTCCTTTAGCACAAGGTGGTTGTCTTTCACGATAAAATAACAGCGCTCTGTCACAATATCTGTTACACAATTGGCTCCGGTTAAAGGCAGCGTACATTTTTTCAGTATTTTGGAAGCCCCGTTTTTATCACAATGCTCGGTTGCCACAATGACTCTGGCAACCCCGGCACAAAGATCCATCGCTCCACCCATTCCCGGAGCCACTTTCCCGGGGATCATCCAGTTGGCGATATTTCCTTCCTGGTCAACCTGTAATGTGCCAAGCACACAGGCATCGATATGTCCCCCGCGAATAAAGCCAAACGATTTATCATGGGGAACGATCGATCCCCCTGTAATGATGCTGGTTGGCTGCGCGCCCGCATCCGCTACATCCACATCCCATTCTGTATAATGTGGGGTTGCACCCGACCCAACAATGCCAACTTCTGCTTCAAGCCATAGATCCACCCCTTCCGGCAGATAGTTGGTACACATTAAAGGAACGCCAATGCCGAGATTGACAAAGTCTCCGTCTTTGAAGAATCGTGCACAGCGTGCAGCAATCAATTCACGCCCGGTATATGCCATACATTTATCCTCCTATCTTTTCTGTGCTTCTTTTGCCTTGATCTTGTCGATCATTCTCTGCCAGTTCAAATGCATCGGTCTTTTTTCGCCTTGACGAATATACAGCATATCTACGATCGGAGCGGGAACATGGATCCGTTCCGGATCCAGCTCGCCGATTTCAACAAGCTCTTCGACTTCAACGATCACAAGATCGGCTGCCATAGCCATATAGTCCTGGCATAACAGATTGGTTTTATGAAAATATAAATTGCCTGCCTTATCGGCTTTGCTGGCACGCAGCAACGCAATATCCGCACGGATCGGCATTTCAAGAAGATAATCCTTTCCTCTTAAATGTAGTATTTCTTTTCCTTTTTCCACAATGGTTCCGACCCCGGTAGGTGTCAGAATCCCTCCCAGGCCATAGCCCCCGGCCCGGATCCGTTCGGCAAAGGTTCCTTGCGGGATAAATTCCACTTCAATGTCTCCGGCAAACATTTGTTGACTGGTCGCCGGATTCAGTCCGATATGTGTGGTTTCAACACGCCTTACACGCTTTTGTTCAATCAATCTGCCAAGTCCCATGCCCGGTTGACCGGAAGTAATGGCGATGGCCGTGATGTCCTTCACACCCTTTTGCAGCATCCCGTCAATAATTTCATCCGCTGCAAGCTGGCCATGGCGGTCACTGAATAAAATTCGTTGTCCGTCGTGTATCTGTGCCAGCACTTGTTCCAATGTATAGATTTTATTTTTCAAACTGGGATCCTCCTGTCATCTTCCTTGAAACTTCGCTTTTCTTTTTTCCATAAAAGCACTGCATCCTTCTTTAAAATCATCGGTATTAAAACACTCCCGTTGTGTCGGCATTTCAACCTCGGATAAGAAACGCTCATACTCCGTAAAGCACGCTGCATACATCTGCTTCTTGATATTCTTATAAGCAATCAAAGGACCTTCGGCCAGTTGTTTGGCAAACTTCAAAGATTCTTGCTGCAAGTCCTCCGGTGCCACCACCTTATATACAAGTCCCATCTCCATTGCCTGGCCGGCACTGATTGGTTTACCAGTCAGACTATAAGAAAGAGCTCGTTTTTCACCGATTGATTTAGCCAGTAAATAAGAAGCCCCTGTATCCGGTACCAGGCCAAGATTAACAAAAGCGAGAATAAATGAAGCTTTTTGATCCGCTATGATAAAATCCGCCGATAAGGCCAAAGGAAAACCAGCACCGGCTGCGGCTCCGTTGACAGCCGCAACAATGAGTTTCGAACCACTTTTCATGGCATGGGTGATCTTACCGACCTTTCCGATCAGGCTGTCCATATTCAACGGGCCGCCTTCCTGGATCTTCTTGTAGAAAAAACCTACATCGCCTCCGGCAGAAAACGCTTTGGCTGCACTGTTTAATACAATCGTTCTTACCTTTGGATCCTTATACGCTTCATCAAGTGCATACAGTAATTCATCTGCCATTTGGTCATCGATCGCATTTAAGTTTTTTCCGTAATCCATGGTTATCCGGGCAATGCCCTCATCCACCGTATAATGAAGTTTCTTTAGTTCCATACGTATACTTTTCCTTTCTGTCAAATGACATTACCGTGGAAACAACGATCCACTGATGATCAGCTTTTGAATTTCATTAGTTCCCTCATAAATCTGGGTAATCTTGGCATCCCGCATCATACGCTCTACCTCATTTTCCTGCATATAACCGGCACCGCCCATAAATTGAACAGCCTCCGTGGTCGTGTGCATAGCGACATCACTGCTGTAGAACTTGGCTTTGGAGGCGCTTACGTTATAACCCGGAATATTATGATCTTTTTCCCAGGCCGCACGATAGGTCAGATACCACGCATTGTCAATTTCCACATCCAGCTCGGCCATTCTAAAGGCAGGATACTGGAATTTGCTGATAGGCCGTCCAAACTGAACTCGTTCCATCATATGTTTTTTCGCCGCATCAAAAGCACCTTCCGCAATCCCCAAGGCTTGGGCCGCAACACCAATGCGTCCACCACCCAGCGTCTTCATCGCTAATTTAAATCCCTTTCCCGGCGCCGCAATCCTGTTTTTCTTAGGAACACGCATATCCTGAAAGGACAGCTCGCAAATCTGTGCGCTGCGGATCCCGCTCGTATTGTGGCGCTGCCCGATCACCAGACCTTCCGTCTCCCTCGGCACGATAAAACATGCCATGCTTTTGGAAGGGCCTAGCTCTTTATCGGTATACGCATAGACTGCATAGTAATCCGCCACACTCCCATTTGTGATAAAGCATTTACTTCCGTTGATAACATAATCGTATCCATCTTCAACAGCCATGGTCTGTGCTGCAGACACATCGGAACCAGCACTCGGTTCCGTCAGTGCAAAACATCCGATCTTTTCCCCTTTCACAACAGGATGCAGATATTCCTCTAACTGTTCCGGCGTGGCATCCGCGTACAAAAGGGTTCCTCCATATAATGAAATATTTACGGAGATGGCCACGGCGACCGACACATCGACTTTTGAAATCTCTTCAATAACAATCGCAAGCTCCTGATATCCTTTTCCCTGTCCGCCGTATTCCTTCGGAACCGGCAATCCACAATATCCCTGGGCTGCCAGTTTTGAAATGATCTCATAAGGAAAGATACGGCTTTCATCCCGTTCGATAGCGCCTGGTTTAATTTCCTTTTCAACAAACTCTCTGATTCTTCTTTGCAAGGCCGATTGTTCATCGGTAAATCCAAAATGCATCTTTTTTTCCTTTCTTTTTTTGAAAAACTTGCTTTTTAATAGATGGAAACAATAAGTTTAGATACGTCTTGTGTAGGTGAAAATAAAGTGTGGATAAAGAATTTAGGAATAAATGAATTATGCCGGAATAAAAGGTATTGATCTATTATAAGCATGACATATCCGTGATTTACAATGATACCCTTTTTGATTATATTGATAACTAAAAAAAGCATTTCTATTAAAAAAACTCTCTTTCCGACCCACAATCTTCGCATTGTCTGTCATTCAGAGAGCTTCTGTCGTATTCTGTTTTATTTAGAGAGTGCCTTACTCTTCTTTTCCCTTCTTGTTCAGATAAGGAGGTGTCTGTCCGTTTTTTACCGCCCGGATATCTTTCCGCACCTGTGTGATTGCCTGGCTGTCGGGTTCAATGACGGAAACATCCGATCCATATTCAATCGACGGCATGGAAGCCCCTTGTCCATCCATGCTGAAAGAATAGATCCGCCAGGAAGAATGATCCTGAAGCTGCAGATTGACAAGTGCCATCATCTCATCCTTGGACATGTTTGTCGTAAAGGTATCCGAAATGGCATGGAGTACATCCTGGTATTGGGTAACAATGGATGGACTGGCTGCCTTGCGAACAATGGCGGAAAGCACCTTCATCTGGTTCTTTCCTCTTTGTCTGTCTCCGGAAGCAAAAGCATATCGCTCCCGGGCATAAGCCAATGCCATATCTCCATTCAGATGGATAACGCCTTCTTCAAATGTATATTTATCGTACCGATCCCGGAACGCTGTTTCATTGTTTACGGAGATCCCGCCCAACGCATCCACAACGTTGACCAATGTAGAGAAACAAACCCGGGCATGGTAATTGATCTCTACACTCAACAGATGCTCGATCGTCATCTCTGTGACATCGGTTCCATACAATCCGGTGTGTGTCAGTTTATCATACTCCCCGACAGCGCATCCCATCGTTGTATCACAGTCTATCTGCACATAATAATCCCGGGGAATGGACACCATCAAAAGGATTTTTTCTTTTGGATTGACAGAAACCAGCATGTTGGAATCGCTTCGGGCGGTTTCATTGATACCCTTTCGCGAATCACTGCCGGAAATTAGAACCGTAAACGGTTCGCTTGTAACATCCACCGGTTTCAATACTTCTTCGTTTTTAACGATATACTCATACGCATAGATGGAATAAATATCCTTTTCCAGGTTTTTATGTTTGGCTTCGTCCTGCATGATCGCCACCATCTGCGAATCCATGAGCATGGCATCAATCTGATTTGATTGCAGCAGGCTGTCCATCATGCCCGCTGTATCGCATTCCATGATTTCCAGATTCGGACAAATATCCCGCAGCTGACTGATGGCCAGATTGACATAATTGCGGTATTGATGCTTTAATACCCCGATCCGTAAAAACTGGTCTTCCTGTTCCAGTGACACTGTGGAATCCTTCTCTATATACAATTCGATCGAATGATTGTTGATGACCGGTTCATTGGATATTTCATCCAATGTATTCTTTGTCGAGTTCATGTACTGATTTCCTAACACGCCGGTAATGCCCAGCAGAGCGCAAAGAACCATAGCCATCAGCTTTCCCAGGTTCTTTCCTTTTTGAAATCCATAAACCATCCATACAAACAAACCGCCGATCAAGAAGAAAAACGCCATAAAATACAAAGGTGGCAGCACATGCATCCGGTATACTTGTCCGACCAAAAACAGATTCGAACCGGCTAGAAGCAAAAGGATGTACAGCATTGGGTTTTTCTTGTTTTGTTTCCAAAAATCATTCCATCTTTTCATGGATTTTATTATAACATATTCTTCACTTTCCCACGTGAAAAGAAGAGGGTCAATCCTCTTCTTCCTTGTTTATTTTACTGTCGATAAATCCATCCTGGACTGTTTTCAGATCCTCCGGATTTCCATTTCCATACCATAACAGATACCCTTCAAATCCAGCATCGTTGATGCCGCCGATTTCCTCCATGATATCCTTTGCGTCAAACGGTACATACGCCTGGATCCATGTTCGATAGATGGCATTGGTACCGATAACCTTCATCTGCCTGCGGGCAATTGAAGAGAACTCATACAATGTTTTTCGCGGTTCCACTGTAGGATCCTCGATCCCCATGGCACCGGCCGAGAACAAATCGGTATATGGCATCGGACAAACGACATCCACCACGTTGGCAATAGCCGGGAAGAACTGACCGATATCCTGATCATCCTGAGCAACGACCGGCCATGCGAATACATCGGCAGCCACATACACATGGTATTGTGAAAGCTCATCCTTGGCATACGTAAAGAAGCCCTGGATCGCGCTGGCTTTGCTCTCGTTGTATGTGTTGCGCATATCGATATCATCCATTTTGGCCGTGCCGTCCGGAAAACGACAGTAGTCAAACTGGATCTCGTTGATCCCGCATTCACAGATTTCTTTGCAGATATCCACATTATACATCCACGCATTCCGTGAATAGACACTTGGCCAGTATTCATCGTTCAGCTCTAAAAAATTGCCGGAATCATCGACGATGGATTCATCTTTGTTCTGTTTCGCGTAGATAGAATCCTTAAACGTAACCACACGAGCTATCATATAATAGCCTTCCTGCTGAAATTCCTTGATCAAAGCCGCCAGTTCCTCTTTTGTCATCATCGCAACGGTCATCGCTGCTTCCGGTTTTTTCAGATAATTCTTAGGAACATCGCTCTGATAGAATAAGGTGCCCCCATCTCCTTTCAGCTCGATGGCTATCGCATTGACCCCCGTTTCATTGTGAAGGTTTAGAAAGTATTCTTTATTATTTACCAAATAAGATAAAGAAACGTGTACTACATTGGTATCTGTACGGATCGGGTTGTCTTCATAGTACATAGCCGGCTGCGGCTTGTAGTCTATCTGGTCTACATAGGCATCTTTGGAATAGCCTTTTCCGTAGTTTTCATCCCAATATGTGGAATAAACGATATCCTGCGCATAGTTCTTGGTTGCCGCTTCCTTTGTGACCTCCACATGGGAGCCCAGCAACCAATACTTTTCGCCACCTTTTTCAACACGATACCACTTGATCTGACCGGTCTTGCGATCCAGATCCTTTACCTTGACATCGATGACCTTGACCTTTTCTCCTCGTTCAACCACAACTTCGGACAGCTTCCCGTTTTTGTCTTCCCGCAGGTTCAACAGTCTTCGCGGATACACATAGTCTGTCTTGATGCATTCTTCCAAAGTATCCACCAGATGCCCATTATCGATCCGATAAGTTTCGCCTTCGTATTCGATCAACGTTGTCGTTTCTCCACGTTCACGGATCTCCACCTCGGCACCACGAGGAATTGATACCACCTTTTCAGCCGCTTCATTTCCCTCATAATACGGAACGGTAATGTTCAGTGTATCCCCTTTGGCTGCCACATATTTTTTCGGATGGATCACACCATTGATCATTGGAATCGCCGCGATAACCACCGCAACCACAACGATCGTAGAAAACAAGATCCTTCGATTTCTTTTCGGCATATAGATCAATGTACGCAAGATGATCCGTAATAGATTTTTCATAATTGAATCCTATCATATTCCATGAAAAACTGTCAATTTTTGGGATTAAATCCCCATTTTCCATATAAAAACATAGGATTTTTGGTCCTATGTTTCTATTTTTTCGGGATAAACGCGCGCCAGGAATTTTTCTTGATCAACGATAAACCGTGTATGCACTCCTTTGCCGATACACTTTGTTCCGTCATAAGCGCTTACCTCATATTCGATTTTACGACCCTTCACAGAAAGAAGACGAGCTTGTATACGTATGTCCGCTCCCAGCGCACTCGGCGCGTCATGGCTGACATTCATTCGGATCCCTACACTGGTTTGTCCTTCGGGAAGATCCAGACACAGACAGGCAGCTTCCTCCATCCAGGCAATCATCTGTGGCGTTGCCAATACCGGCAGCGTGCCGCTTTTCATGGCACATGCCAGATTCTCTTTTTGTACCTTTCGAATAATCTCAATTGATTCTTGGTTCATTGATTCCTCCATCTTTTTTGTTTATGGTATACTATTTCTGTCAGCTTTCCATCGCCTAGGCAAGTGGAATTGTAGCTGACACAAAGTGCAAATGTCTATTGTGTCATAACAACCTTCAAGACAGATTGCACCATCATTGATTTCAGTCCGTACTCTTAAAGTATAACGTCTGATTGAGTGAAACCTGTTTCAGGTCGTGTCTCACAGCCACTGCTGTCCAGGTGATACGGCAGACGGATCTATACCATAACCGTGAATTGCCGGGTGACACTGCCCATTGTACGTTTCACTATATAACAGTATAGAAAAGATTGAGAGATTATACAACGGGAGAAGCTCTCGTTTAGGTAGAATCGCTTTCGTATGGATACGATACGAGATGTGTTCTTTTGAGCAGTTCCGGAATGATGCATAGATTGGCAAAGCATCGTAGAAGAGTATTGCGTTAAACAAGGCAAGAAAGGAGAAAGTGGCTCCTTCCCTCTAAAAAGAGCGGGAATGTCGCTAAGTTTATTTATGAATAACGTTAAATCACAAGATGCGATCTTATTTCGCAAGTCAAAACGCCGTGTAATTACACGGACTATATTTACTTATTTATTTCTGGTAGCCTACTGTATCGCTGTCTACCTGGCTATGAATCATCCCTTTCTGATTGTCAGCAGTGGCAGCTTTTCTGTCTTATTGATGGGAATGATCGTTTTACAGCTGGGAATCTTCGCCGTGCTGATGATGATGATCACCACCGGTTCTAAGTTTTACCGTTTTCTGTACTGGATCGCCCTGCTGGGATCGGCGGCATGCCTGTATGTGCCCGTACGTTCCGCCATGGATGACCCAGGCCATTTACTATCCTTTATTGTGTTAGGCCTGGCCATGCTGGTCAAGCTATATGTATTGTATGAATATGGAATCTATCTGCACAAGAATCCAAGCGCCAAGGTCTTATTCGATCATATCGTCGAGGTGGATGAGGAAGGCGAATACGAAGATGTCCATTTCCGCAAAGACATGGAAGAGGCTCGTCGCAAAGCCAACCCGAAACCTTCCATCCTTCCCAACAGCAACCTGGCCTATGAACCAGAGAGCCAAGAAGAGATCATGGATGTGTTTGAAGAGCGATGGTCCTACCAGAAAGTGGCTAAACGCCTGGGATTGTGCATTTATGGAAGCATGATGGTCTTTCCGATCGTCATTCAGGTTTTCAACAGTTTATTTGCCAGTTTTGACTTTGAACACGTGTTTGCGATACGCGACATGTTCATCGCCTGTATGGTTTCCGCTCTGGTCTGGACCCTGGCTGTCTTCTTTCTTTATTACAACAACCCAAAATCAAAGATGGTTGTCTACGGCTGTATAGCCAGTGAAGTTGTACGTATTGCGGTATATCTGCCTGTCTTTATCGGTTACATTCGTTCCGATGATATTTCGTATCCGCTCCGGGCCTATATCTTCTTTATCATCCTGGATCTGCTTCGATACTTCCTGATCTACTTCAATATCAAACCGATCTTCCAGCTCGAACCGCCACTGGAAGAAAATACGGAGGAACAGGAAGACGAATATCTATAATAAAAGGGTATCTTACAAATACCCTTTTTATAACATAGGTGCAATCAAACGGCCCACACGTCCGACAAACCGATGAAACAGGCCTAAGTTGTTTACATCTTCCATCGTTACCGGATGACACATTTCCAACGTGCTTTCAAAATCTTTTTCAATATCCTCAATACATTTTGTCTTATACATATAGGTCGCACATTCAAAATGATGATACAAGCTGCGATAATCGAGGTTGATCGTGCCGACGATGGCTTTACAGTCATCGGACACAAATACCTTGGCATGAACAAATCCCGGTGTATACAAATAAATCTGTACGCCGGCTTCCATCAACGTTCGGAAGTATGTGCGCGCTATATCAAAAACCATCTTTTTATCCGGGATGCCCGGAAGGATAAGTTTTACATCGATCCCTTTTAATGCCGTCGATTTTAATGCCGCAATCATTTCATCATCTAAAACCAGATATGGAGACATGATATGCACATAGCTGTGGGCCTGGTATAAAATGTCCATATATACAGTTTCTCCGACTTTATATTCGTCAAATGGATTGTCTCCATATGGAAGTACATAACCCGTTTCCCTAGTATGGATAACAGGCCTTTGTATGTACGGATCTATCACAGGATCCTGCTCGGTCAGATTCCACATTTCCAGGAACATCAATGTAAAGCTGCGTACAGCCGGTCCTTCCAGTCGAAGGGCCGTATCTTTCCAATGACCATATTTTTCATACGCATTGATATATTCATCGGCTAAATTAACACCGCCGTTGTACGCGATCTTTCCATCAATGACCAGGATCTTGCGATGGTCGCGATAATTATAATAGGTGGACACCACAGGAGTTAATGGTGAAAACATTTTACATTGAATCCCTAATGCTTGCAGACGTTGCGGATAATTATGAGGAAGTGTGCTCAGTTCGCATGTCCCATCGTACATCACACGAACTTCTACGCCTTCTTTGGCTTTCTGTGCCAGGATGTTCAGGATCTTTCCCCACATCAGACCTTCCTGGATAATAAAGTATTCCATAAAGATAAAGTGTTCTGCTTTTTTCAGATCCTCCAGCAACGCTTTCCACTTGTACTCCCCTAAAGAATAGAAGCTGACATCTGTATTGCGATATACCGGAAAATTACCGGTTGACGCAACATATCTGGCCGTCCCCGCAATTTGGGGTGCCTCTTTTTCGAGATCAGAAAGATCCCATGAATCTTCCCGCAATACCTCCCGAAGCTCGGTAGTCTGTCTGCTTAACATCTTTTTAATTTTACGTGAACCGATATCTAACCGTGTATATAAGTAAAATAAAGCCCCCAGCACCGGGATGGCACTGATAACCAGAGCCCAGGTGATCTTCCCGGTCGAATCCATATCACTGTTGATCAGACCGACTAAGATAACAAGGTCAAAAACCAATGCGCCGGCCGCAATTCCCGACAGCCATTCGGCAAACCACTTCATCGCGATCAGCAGCAGCAGGATCCCGATTCCAAACAATACCAGGATGATACCGGTCCAGCTGAAAATAACACTTCCCAATTTAAAGTCTTTTTTTAATAAGCGTAACTCTTCGGCCTTTTTTTCCATAGGATACCTCCAAACTCATTATATCATCAAAAAAGCCATGAATTTCATGGCTGTTCTGCGTAATAAGGTCCAAATAAAGAATCGAAATAATTGTAGACATCCGGATTGGCATAATACAATGCATAGGGATCCAAAATATATAATGAACCTGCTTCCGCAAAGAATTCGTACTGGCTGGTGGAGCCGTATTCGCTCACAGAATCCGGAGCGGCTTGATATAACCGCATAAATTCATCCGAATTCGAACAACCGCTTGGATCCACAAACAAATCCCCTTTGGAAAAATCATAGATATGACATAATTCATGGGATACCGTATGCAGATAATCCTTCTCAATCTGCGGATCGGTGATAATGCGAATATAGACTGACATATCCGAGGAATACGAAAATGCGGCTGTATTCTCCAGGTTGGCAACCTTTAGCTGTTTGCCGGTCTGCAGATAATGGGTATCATCCATAATGTAGATCTTGGCACAGTTTTCCAACAAAAACTCCGGCATCGCTGCTACAGCTTGTTTGATCTGCTCTACATCGTACGGGTATTCCTGGTCCGACTGTACTTCGATAGCCGGCAATCCATTGACCTGTTGCGAATATACCTGTTCATCATGTTCGGTGCTGTATTGATACATTTTCGCCTTCTGTACCACCATGACCGAAGGCATGACCACCTGTCCCAGGTGAACGATCAGGACACCGACACAAGCCAGTAAGGAAACCCCGCGGATCATGCCGGCCCACTTTTTGCGAAAGGATAGAGATCCCAGAAAATGAATACCGGTCAAACAGGCAGCCAGGCAATGGATATAGGATGCAGACAGAATCTTTTTTAACAGCGTCATCGATTCCATCACACCCTGGTCATGTAAAACCCCCTGCCCGAAAAAAGCAGCCAGCACAGACCCGTTCATGAGCCAGGAACTGCCCCATAACATCAGAATATCTATGATCACAAAAAACAAAACTGCACGAAGGATTTGAGAAACCTTCATAGAACCTCACTTTCCCTAGGACTGATGGTTACGAATATAGTTCAAGGCACCGCCTTCCATAATAATATCCAGATCATCATCCGTACACTGACATTCGATCGGAATGGAAATATTGCGTTCCTTGTCCTCCAACACTGTCTGTTTATTCCGGTAGAGATCCGGTATATGGCGGATCATACAAGTATCCATTTCCTCCAGCTTGTCATAATCGTTTTCATTGACAAAGGTAAAAGGCAAAATACCGAAGTTTACCAGGTTGGCCAGATGGATACGGGCAAAGCTTTTTGCGACCACGGCCTTAATGCCCAGATACATCGGTGCCAAAGCTGCATGTTCACGGCTGGATCCTTGTCCGTAGTTTTCCCCGGCAACGATAATACCGCCACCGTTTTCCTTACAGATCTGGTCAAAATGCTCTTTATTATTCATAAACACAAAAGTCGATAATTTTTCAATATTGGAACGATACGGCAAAACTTTACTGCCGGCCGGCGCAATATGATCCGTTGTGATATTGTCCGGCAATTTAATCACGATTTTCTTTTCGATGGATTCCGTCATCGCCGCATTCTGTGGAAGCGGTTTTATGTTCGGTCCACGCAGGATCTCTACACTGTCCGGATCCTTGCTCGGAGCCAAGATCATGGAATCATCGATAATCAACGGTTCCGTTTCAAAGGCGTCCTCATAATCCATGGTAGATGGATCGGTGAAAACACCGGTGATTGCCGAAGCCGCCGCTGTTTCCGGAGAAACCAGATAAACCCCGGCACTTAACGTTCCGGAACGCCCATAGAAATTTCGGTTAAACGTACGCAGGGAGACGGCATTGCTGCGAGGAGACTGCCCCATACCGATACAAGGACCGCATGTACATTCCAGGATACGGGCACCGGCCTCTACAAAGACAGCTAAAGCACCGGTCTGCATCAGTTTCAGCAAAACCTGCCGGGAACCCGGACTGATGACCAAAGAGACATCCGGATGTACTTTTTTCCCTTTTAAAAGATTGGCAGCCTTCATCATATCCTCATAACCGGAATTTGTGCAGGAACCGATGGCAACCTGATCCACCTTTGTTCCCTGCAGCTGGGCAATGGTTTTCACGGCATCCGGGGAATTCGGACAGGCCGCCATCGCCTGCAGCGATGAAAGATCAATTTCTACTCTGCCATCATAGCCAGCGCCTTCATCCGCTGCCAACGGCTGATAATCCTGTTGGCGATCCTGCTGTTTCAGGAACGCTTCGGTAATCTCATCACTTGGGAAAACCGATGTCGTTGCGCCCAGTTCCGCGCCCATGTTTGTGATGGTCGCTCTTTGATATACAGATAACGTCTTTACACCGGGGCCGGTATATTCAAATACTTTTCCTACACCACCCTTGACACTCAACTGACGAAGAAGCTCCAAGATAATATCCTTACTGGAAACACCATGTTTTAAAGAGCCGGTCAGATAGACCTCAATGACCTGCGGCATGGCCAGACGGTAAGGGATACCGGCCATAGCCTTGGCTACATCCAATCCCCCGGCCCCAATAGCAATACAGCCCATCGCCGAACTGGTTGGTGTATGTGAATCGGAACCTATCAAGGTTTTTCCCGGTGTCGCAAAACGCTCCAGGTGTACCTGGTGGCAGATGCCGTTGCCCGGTTTGGAAAAATAAATGCCGTGTTTGGCTGCAACGGTCTGCAGATAGGCATGGTCATCGGCATTCATATACCCGCTTTGTAATGTATTGTGGTCAACATAGCTGACGGATAAATCGGTTTTTACTCGATCGATCCCCATGGCTTCAAACTGCATGTATGCCATTGTTCCCGTCGCATCCTGCGTCAAGGTCTGATCCATGCGGATCTCAATCGGACTTCCCGGTATCATTTCCCCGCTAATTAAATGATCTTTAATAATCTTTTGTGTTAAATTCATCATCCTACTCATCCTCACTTGCTCATAATTATAGCAAAGATTTACTCTTTTATGAAATAATCTGTTATAATGTAACAATCAAAAAAGGAGGTTCTATGAAAGCACTCAAAAAAATCTATGATGATAACAAGGATTCTCTCGTCATTGATCCTTCCCTATATGCCAGATACAATGTCAAACAAGGTCTGCGTAATGAAAACGGAACGGGTGTAAAAGTCGGACTGACAAGAATCTGTGACGTCGTCGGGTACCAGATGGTACACGGGCAGAAAGTCAATAAAGAAGGAAAACTGATCTTTCGTAACCAAAGTATCCAGGATCTTGTCAATCTGCCCAACGCGTATGAACAGACAGCCTATCTTTTGATTTTCGGTAAGCTTCCAAGTGAACTCGAACTTCTGATCTTTCATGATACGCTGACACACATCAGCCGTACCGACCTGATCGATGAGACCTATCAGACAAAAAACATCTTAAACGCTTTACAAATCGAAGTCTTGAAACTGTACGGCACCGATCCGAATCCGGATACGGATTCTCTGGAAAGCCGTATGATCCGTGGTATTACCGTTTTGGCCAGTATGCCGCTGTTCGTGTTCTCCAACTATCACCATATGAAGATCACACAATATCCTTATCCGGATAAAAGCTTCGCCGAAAACATACTATGTCTGCATCGACAAAGCAATAAAGTGACAAAGCAGGAAGTAGATACGTTAAATGCTTTGTTGGTGCTGCATGCGGATCATGGTGGTGGTAATAACTCAACCTTTGCCAACGTTGTGATTTCCAGTACAGGAACCGATATATATTCTTGTATCAGTGCTTCCATCGGCTCTTTAAAAGGCCCTCGTCACGGTGGTGCCAACGCCAAGGTATTTGAACAATTCCAATATATCTTTGAGCACGAAGGTGTCACCACCGATCCCGATAAGCTCTATCAGATTGCGGTGCGTCTTTTGAATAAAGATTATTATGATCACAGCGGTCTGATCTATGGAGTTGGTCACGCGGTTTATACATTAAGCGATCCTAGAGCCGTAGCTATTAAGGAAGCCAGCCGCAAACTGGCCATTGAAAAGGGACGTTTGGAGGAATTCGAATGTCTGGAAGCGTTTGAAAAAGCCGCTTTGCGGGCTATGAAGGATATCAAAGGCATTGAAACTTGTGTCAATGTAGACTTCTATTCCGGCTTTACCTATTCCATGCTGGGCTTTGATTCCACCTTATTTACCCCTCTGTTCTGCATGGCACGCTGTGCCGGCTGGGTTGCCCATCATCTGGAGAATCGTCAAAACAACCGTAAGCTGATCCGTCCAAGCAATGTGTATATAGGATAAAAGAGAAGGCAATCGCCTTCTCTTTCTTAATAATCTGCACTGTCTAACATAATTTCACGATTTTTTGTCGTCAGGATATAAGTGCCATCCTTTGGATATTCCTCATCTTTCGAATCCGAAATAATTTCCAATTCACACGGATAGCCCATCCCTTCCAATGTATCCAGCAGCTTTTCTTTTCCTAATTTCTTTGTAATCGCTCTTCCACAGGCGCAGTTCCCGTACTGATCCAGGCACTGCAGGATCCACTCTGGAATCGATATTTTTGTCATAGCTTTCCTCCAAGTATTACGCTTCAAGAATCTTGTTTATCTTCTCATAGTATTCATATTCAGGTCCAACCACCTGCATAGCTGTGGCCGCAATTGATTTGGCTTTATCCACATCAATCCCATTCTGATAGATGCTGGCATAACGATAGTAGATATAATCCTTTATTTCATTTTCTCTGAGGATATATTGATAGTTAGCATCCCCCATCGAATAGTCACCGCGCTGGATGTACAAATCAGCAATATCCATCAAAATACGGTTACCCATTTCCTGACGAAGGTCATCAAATTGAGACAATACAGCGAAAATAAACTTTTCGTAATATTTCACATCGTCAAATTCCAAGAAATTCAATACCTTATAAGCCAGATCTGCAAATGTGATGATCAATTGTTTTGGATTTACATTGATGATCTTTTCCATCTCATCGGTGGATCGAACATCCTTTTTCTGCGCAATGATCAATACTTCTCTTACCACATCAAAATCCGTCTTATACTCATCGTTGTTCGATGTGCTGTCATCCTGGATGACATACTCCTGATGCTTTTTGACCTTATCTGCAATATCCGTAAAATCCGAGGCTGTAACGACCGCGGTCTTTTCCACTCTTTCAAAAATAACCGGGATCAAATCCGTATCATAACCATCCTTTTCGAAACTGAACGCCTTTTTATCCACATTATACTGCGATAAGACGTTTTCAGATAATTTGGCAATATCCGCGCTTTCCATCAACATGGAAGCATATTGATCATAGTCCATCGCAATCCCCATAGCCTTTGCCATTTCAATACAAGTGTCCAATGAGAACTTATTAAATTGTTCAATCTTTTCTTTTTGTGCTTTCGTCACCCGTTTTTTTCCGGTTGTCTTAGCCACACTTTTCTTGGTTGTCTTTGATGCAGTTTTGCTCTTGGCAGCTGTCTTCTTGGTCGACTTCGTTGAACTAACTTTTTTCGTTTTTTTCACAGGCATAATAAAATCCTCCTCGAATAAATACTATTATAGCATTATTCCGATAATTTTTAAGCGTTTAGTCCATTTTTTTTGGATCATCTACAATATCACATTTTTCTATTGGGCTTTCTGCGACATTTTAGAGTATACTATATTTTGAAATGTAAGGAGGTATGTTACATGGCTCAATATCAATCCACCCCTCCTGAATTCCGAACAAAAAAGAATTCATCAGGGAAATTTATTGTTTTGATTATATGTATAGCCTTGATATCCGGTCTGTTCGGTTTCATCGGCGGAAAACTAGGATCCGGAGGCAATAATAACCCAGGCGTTCAGATTACGCAGACAACCGGTAAGGTTTCTTCAGAAAATAATACGATCAACGATGTCAGCGATGTCGTTTCCAAATGCGGTCCCTGTGTGGTGGAAATCACCACGGAAGCCGCTTCCAATGGAAACAGTATGTTCGGTCAATATGTTGAACAAGGAGCCGGCAGCGGTGTGATCTTCAGCGAAGATGGCTATATCGTAACCAATAACCATGTTGTCAGCGGCGCTACCCACATCGTTGTGACAACAACCGATGGAAAAGAATACGAAGCCGACATCATCGGAGCCGATTCACAAAGCGATCTGGCTGTTATCAAGATCGATGCCAACGGCTTAAGCACCGCAACGATCGGAGACTCCGACAATCTTGAAGTCGGTGATGCAGCCATTGCGATCGGTAATCCTTTAGGGGCCTTAGGCGGTACAGTGACACAAGGGATCATCTCTTCTTTGAACCGGCAGATCGAAATCGATGGAACGGTTATGACCCTGCTGCAGACAGATGCTTCCATCAACCCGGGAAATTCCGGTGGTGGATTATTTGATGCCAACGGGAATCTGATCGGCATCGTCAACGCGAAAGCCAGCAGCGATGGTGTAGAAGGTTTGGGCTTTGCAATCCCGATCAACAGTGCTATCGATATTATCGACGAACTGATGAGCAACGGAAAAGTATCAAAACGAGCCGCTCTGAATGTCAGCTTGTATGATTATTCCAGTCGTTCCAATTACTACATGGATGAAGATGCCGAAGAAGGCTGTTATATCGTGCAGATTGTCGAAGGCGGGGCTGCGGATAAGGCCGGATTGAAAGTAAAAGACCGTATCCTTTCCGTAGATGGACAGACCATCGAAAATGCAGCGGATGTAAAAGCCATTCTGGCAAAGCACAAGGTCGGCGACACCATTGAAATTGTCGTAAAACGAGACGGACAGGAAATTACCAAATCGGTAAAACTGCAGTCCTCTTCTACCAATTAATAGAGAACTTTCATTAAGAAAGTTCTTTTTTTGATAGGAAACATTTTTTAAAAGCGTTTTCATCTTTTATATATTTATTATGATATAATGTTATTATAAATAACAATTAGGAGGTATAAAATAAATGGCTCAAGAAAAAATTTCAAAACGTAAGATCATGCTGATCGGATGTGGCTTTGTAGGAATGAGTTTTGCCTATTCTCTTCTGAACGAACGCGGTATCGATGAACTGGTACTGGTGGATGTCAATGCCGACAAAGCGAAAGGTGAAGAAATGGACCTGGCTGACGCGTTGGTTTATTCTGAATCCAAGATGAAGATCCGTGCCGGTGATTACACAGATGCAAAAGATACAAATATTGTCGTATTAACAGCTGGTATCGCACAGAAACCAGGGCAAACACGTCTGGAACTGGTAAAGATCAATGCCGGTATCACAAAGAACTGCTGCGAACAATTAAAAGCGAATGGATTTGATGGTATTCTGATTGTTGCCGGTAACCCGGTCGATATCATGACATATGTTGCTTATAAAGCATCCGGTCTGGAAAAGAACCACGTATTCGGTTCCGGCGATGTTCTGGATACTGCCCGTCTGCGTGTGGAAATTGCCCATCGTTTAAATGTCACCCCATCGAACATTCATGCCTATATCATGGGAGAACACGGAGATTCCAGTTTTGTTTCCTGGGCCAATACATATGTAGGTGCTAAAAACCTTTTGGAATATCTGGATGAAAAACAGAATGTATCCTTAGGTGAACTGCAGGAACTATATCTCAATGTACGAGATAAAGCATACAAGATCATCGAACTGAAACGCGCTACCTACTATGGTATCGGTGTTGCGTTAAAGAGGATCGTTACCTGTGTATTAAACAACGAACGAGCTATTATGCCGGTATCCAGCTTCCAGAACGGTGAATACGGTAAATATGGTTACTACATCGGTACTCCTTCGATTGTCGGTTCCAATGGTGTAGAAGAAATCATCAGCTTGCCGCTGACTTATCAGGATCAAGATATGTTCGATCGTTCCTTCGATACCTTAGCTAAAACAATCGAAGAGGAATTATCCGATTTATTAGCTGAATACAATTAATCCCAAGGGCTTATAAAAGCCCTTTTCTTATTATCAAAAAAAAGAACCTGTTCGGTTCTTTATAAGATCACTTCCATCACCAAGGATCGTTCATCTTCGGTCGATGCCGTAATGGTTCCTTTATGCCCTTCCACAATAGCCTGGGCAACGGATAAACCAATCCCTGAGCCACCGGTTTCTCGACTTCTTGAAGTGTCAACTCTGTAAAAACGGTCAAACAAATACGGCAGATTCTTACGAGATATAGATTCGGTCGTATTGGTAACCAGGATCCTTTTCTTTTTCCCTTTCTCTTTGACATCCAGACGAATCTCTCCCTGTGGACAGGAGTATTTAAACGCGTTGTCCAGCAGTAAAGAAATCAACTGCTCAATGCGTTGTTGATCCCCACGGATCATCAGATCCGGTTGAACTTCGTATGTGTAATTCTTTTCCTCCATACGCGCCCTGGACTCAAAGGAACGAGCAATCCCCTGTACTGTTTCCGACAACGAGAACTCTTTCATAACGAAAGTGTTGGTCTCCTCCATTTTGGAAAGGAGGATCAGATCCTGCGTCAATGAAGATAAACGCTTTGTCTGAAACCGAATATCCTGTAGCCACTCATTGTTCACTCCCTCCAGATCCAATACATCCAGATCGGCTTGAATGATAGCCAGCGGGGTTTTGATTTCATGGCCCGCATCGGTCACAAACTGCTTTTGTTTCTCATAACTCTCTGCTACAGGTCGAGTAACCCGCCGGGAAGCTAATACGATCAGAAAACAGACGATCAAAAAACCAAAGACGGATACAAGAATGCTGATCAGCAGGAAACTGTAAAACGCATCCAGGGTTCGGGTGCAATCCAGAAAATAAATTGTGGTCTTCTCTCCGTCTTTTTCCACTTTATACCGGTAATGATTCATAAAACCGGATTGATGCCCCTGCTGGTATACTTGGTCGGCATAGCTCGTTGCTTGTTGTTGGTCGACAGCCTGGATTTGTTCCGTATTGGTTGTCTGTACATCTTCTCCAACCATTGTTACGGAAAAATAACGCGATTCGTATGGCGTTTCCTCATTGTAATTATCCGGAGCCGGGCCATTGAACCCTGCATTTTGGTCAAAGGGAACGCCTTCTTCATCCGGTCTCTGCCCAATCGGAAATTTCCCATCATTATCGGCTAGTATCTGTAAAAGATTATCGGCATTCTGTGTTACTTTATGATAATTTAGTACATTCACACTGCCCATAATCAACGTTAAGGTCATAAAGACCGATACCAAGGCAATCAGAATAAACTTATAGCGTAATTTTTTAATCATGAGCGGCCTTCTTTTCTAAGGAGTAGCCGACATTCCGGTGCGCTTTGATCAGAATATCCGCCTGCATCTGATTCAACTTTTTTCGTAAATAAGAAATGTATACCCAGACAACATTGATTTCTGTATCCGAATCATATCCCCAGATCTTTTCGAAGATCCGTTGTGTAGCAATCACATGGCCGGGATTGCTCATCAGCAGCTCCATTACCTGATACTCCTTATTGGCCAGTGTAAACTGCGCTTGTGCATTGGATAACACAAAGGTTTTCTGATTCAAAGAAACATTGCCAAAGCTTAAAGAAGCATCCACGGCGGCGGTCTGTATACGCGTCATAGCACGAATACGTGCCAACAATTCCTTGGTGTCAAATGGCTTGGTCAGATAATCATTGGCTCCGCTGTCCAGCCCTTCGACCTTATCATCGATCTCCGATTTTGCCGTCAGCAGTAAGACCGGTGTTTGTTTGCCCAAGGCACGAAAACGTCGTAATACCTCAATTCCATCAATTTCAGGCATCATGATATCCAGTATGATTCCATCATACTCTTCCGTTTCCATATAGTCCAAGGCCTCCTGTCCGTCATATACAGCATCCACTGTATAATGCGCATACTCCAGGATACGGACCAAAGCTTTCGATAAGGATCGTTCGTCTTCAGCTAATAAAAGATGCATGGTATCCTCCTACTTCCATTCCTTTCGCAATATATCGATGCCATCCAGCGTGATGATCTTCTGAAACAATACAATGGTCGGTTTCCCATCCCGGATGTAATATCCATCTTCATGATAGTGACCATGCAGCCAGGCTTTATAATCGAGCTTGACAGCAATTTTCTCCAAAAACATCTGAATGTCAAAATAAGGTGCATCATAATTATTGAGATCCAGAACATAGCGCCGGGTAAACGGATGCGATTGATAGATATCATGTGTCAAAACATAGTCCACCTGCCAATTGTGCGCATTGAGTGTTTCGATCGCATGATCCATCTCTTCTTTGGTCGGCAGTTCACTTTGCCACCAGTTTACATTGGCCACACGGTATTGCACATCATGACTGGCACCCCCGCCAAACGTAAAAAACGTGTGTCCTTCAATATCAAAGTATTCACCTCGCATCAGATGCACGATATTGGAACGGATCCGATGAACCTTTCCTCCATGCCATGTCTCAACCGGAAATGCATTTAATAATGTAAAGTTTTCATGGTTTCCATCAATAAAACAAGTCTGCCAAGGTAAAGATTCCAGCCAGTTCAGCCAGAACGCATCCCCTTTTCCTCCGTCCCAGATACAGCCGAAATCTCCACAGATGATCAAATAGTCATTTGCGGTCAGCTGTTTTCCCAACGGAAACTTATCATCCGGATTTATCTTCGCAATATCTTGTTCACGATGTGTGTCCCCTGTAATAAATATCATAAACATACCTCAATACAAAAGAACTTGATAGATTTCTATCAAGCTCCTTGTCTTCTATTCAACACCGATTATAAATGAATATACCGGTTGTTTCCCTTCATGGATCTCCACTTCGGCTTCGCTGACCTCTTCCACATAGTCAGCCAGTTGCTGAGCCTGCTCTTTTGTTGCTTCCATACCATAGATCAACGTCACCAGTTCACTGTCTTCATCCAGCATAGAGTCCAACAGCTTTTGACTGGCTTCCATACAATCCGGGCAGCTTGCAGCAATATCTTTTCCGGAGATACCCATGTATTCTCCTTTTTTAATTTCCATTCCATTGTAGGTAGTATCCTTGATCGCATAGGTTACTTCACCACTCTTCACATGATCGATGGCTTCCTGCATCTCCGCTACGTTATCCTCTACATCCATTTCCGGATTGAACATAACACAAGCTGATAATCCCTGTGGAATCGTTTTGGTTGGCATCACATGAATATCCTGATCACTGCAGATCGTCTGTGCCTGATTGGCCGCCAGAATAATATTGGAATTATTCGGGAAAACAAAAATATGATCCGCATCCACCTGTTCGATGGCTTCCACGAAATCCTCCGTGCTCGGGTTCATTGTCTGCCCACCGCCGATAATGAAATCCGCCCGCAGTTCGCGGAACATCTGATCGATACCTTCTCCCGGCGCTACCGCAATAATGGCATATTTTTTATGCTCCATGGCAGGCTGCTTTTTGGCATATTGTTTCGCTTCTTCAATCTCCACAATATGGTCATGCTGCTGCTGCATATTCTCCACTTTGATTTTGACAAATTTACCCTGTCGACGTCCCATCTTTAAAGCCGTAAACGGTTCTAAAGTATGGACATGGACTTTTACCAGATCTTCATCCTGTACACATACCAATGAATTTCCGATGGTGGATAATTCATCTTTAAATCCGGCTTCCGAGAAATGACGAATACCATTCGCGCTCAACTGGATAATGAATTCCGTACAGAATCCATATTCATCCTCGCCGCCTTCTACCTTGGTCTGCGCCTGTTCGGCTGCTTCGGCTGTTTCCGTCTTTGTGACCGGTTTGCCCTGCAGAGCCAGCAAGAAACCTTCCAGAATATAGTACAGACCCTTACCACCGCTGTCGACTACACCGACCTCAGCCAGTACCGGTAAAAGCTCCGGTGTTCTTAGTAAAGATTCATTGGCCTCAGCGACCATTTTCTGCATAACCAGTGTACAGTCCGTAATTTCTTCCGTCACTGTATATGCATAGGTATAATCCGCTGCTTCACGAACAACGGTCAAGATGGTTCCTTCTACCGGACGCATAACGGCTTTATACGCAATACGACTGCCGTTTACCAGCGCATGGGCCAGCTGCATGGCATCGATGGATTCATTGTCTTCAACCGCCTGATAAATCCCGCGGAAAATCTGTGATGTAATGACACCGGAGTTTCCTCTGGCTCCCATCAGCAAACCACGAGATAAGGCTTTAAAGATTTTTCCAACATGTTCACCCGGTGCTTCCAAAGCGGCTTTGACACCATTGGATACCGTCAGATACATGTTGGTTCCGGTATCTCCATCCGGAACCGGAAAGACATTTAAAGAATCGACTTCGGCAGAATGATTTCCAAGATTATTCATACCGGATTCGAGCATCTGTTTTAATAGTTGACCATTAATTTGTTCCATATGACTACTCCTATTTGGACGCACGAACGCCTTGTACGCAGATATTTACTTCTTTTACTTTTACTTCCAATGTTTTTTCCACAACATATTTAACGCGTTTCTGTGCTTCCAAAACAACCTCTGCCAGCTTAATTCCCTGCATCACAACAATGTATAAATCCAGAACGATTCCGTCTTCCTGCTGTCTTACGACAACACCACGAGAATAGTTCTCAATTTTCAATAATTCATACCATCCATCACGAACCGCTTTCTGTGAAGCCATTCCGATGACCCCATAACACTCTGTGATGGTTCCGCCGGCCAGATTGGCTACAGCGTCTAATGAAATGGATATATTTCCATATTCGGTGGACTTGTTAATAGGCATACTTGTACCTCCTGTATATCAAGGTATATTATAATACAACCAATGGTTAAACACAAATGAACAAAACGTATTATTTACATGGAACAAATCTATTCTTTATGGTTCCAAAAGCCGAATACCCGGTATTCTTCGTAGGATCCATGTACGGATCGGGATCATCACAAACAGGACCACCAGACGATACAAAAGCTAAACCCCGGTTCCTATTAGATTGAATAGATACTCTATACGCACTGTGTCTATCAAAAAAACCTGCTTAGACAGGTTAGTATTTTTTCAATAAATAATAGAATACAATAATGCCGGCAACAATTTGAAAGAGCAGATATCCACCTAAATACAGTACAAAGACTTTCGCATCCATCAAAAGACCGGCCTGGCCCAAAAAAGCAAACACAACGATGGAAATACAAAGTACAAATAAGCCCATTAAATAAGCGATACGCCCGGACTGATTGCGCAGCATCTCTTTCAGTTCATCGTGCTTCTCGATTTGTTTCAATTCTTCCAGTTTCTGGTGTCGTTGTGAGCGTTTTGGATCCGACCAGTATATTGAACGGATGATCCGACCCAGTCCAATGGATAAAAATGCTCCACAGAACCCCCAGAATAAAGATGTAAATACCGTGTTTTTGTTGATTGCGAGAAACAGAAACACCAAACCGGCCACCCCATAACAAAGACCATATATCCATTCGTTCTTCATCGATTATCCTCCTTTATACAGAAATATTTCCTCAATCGGCAGTTGAAAATAATCCGCTATGATAAATGCCAGTTCCAGTGATGGATTGTATTTCCCGTTTTCAATGGAACTGATCGTCTGCCGAGATACACGGATAACCCGTGCCAGCTGCTGCTGATTCAATCCTCTGGCCTTTCTTAATTCTTCTATACGATTTTTCATAAACCCTCTGTAAATGTAAAGCTTCCTTTACATTTATTATACATTGCCGCCTATCAATGTCAAGGTTCCTTTACATTTTGTGACAAAAAAAACCTGCATAACGCAGGTGAAACTTTAATTATCCGATTTTCCCGTAATGATCCAAGGAGCCGGTTCCTGTACAAAAGAGTTTTTTGCGTTCAGTTTAGAAACGGATATCTGAATAACCTCGGTATCCAATATACCGTACTTCTCAAATATGGTCGGCAATTGGGCTGCTACCGTAAAATCCAGTGTATAAATAACGACATTGATCTTCGGATTCAGTCCGATCAGGCATTCCAGTTCCTGCTCCATGCTTGCGCTGGCTACCATAAAAACGGTCATCGGCACCGGCAGATCCTTTAATGTTTCCGTATCGACATGATCGATGATATTGATATTTTCCAGGCCAAAATGTTCCATGTTTTCTTCCATGGTCTGGCGGTCTCTGGCGCTGTATTCCACCGCTGTCACACTGCCTTCCACCGCAATGATCGCACTTTCAATGGCAATGGAAGCTCCACTGATCACAATCAGATCATCTTGTCTGCCTACCGCCATCTTATTTAAGATCACAGAACGGATCTCACTGCCGACATAATGGACAGATCCTCTGGCGAAATTCTTATTATCCATCCCGATCTTATATGTATTTCTGGCTTTCTCATTGATGATCAGCATACCGGCTGAGGCATTGATCCCCCGATTGATCATGTCTTTAAGCTTATTGTGCTTGACTGGTCCGACCGGTTCGCTGCCTTCGTTATACCATACATCGCAATCCCCCAGACCTGCATTCCACATATTATAGAAGATGTCCTGGTTGCCTGCTTCCGTAAATACCAGGACCGTACGGTGGCTTTCCACCGTTGGAATGACATTTTTGTTTTTTCGGGTAATATCGATCATTTTTACCTTTTCCAGATCGATCGTCGTGTTCTTCGCAAAGTACTGCAGCCATGCCAATATAATTTCATTTGTAAACAATTGTTCCATACTGTCTCTCCCCGTCGCTTAATTGTTAAATCTATTATACATAATTTAGATCCCTAAAAAAAAGAGGAAAGATGCTTTCCCCTTATTGATAATAAGCTCCGGTATAAGGATCGATCTGCGCATAATAATCATATGTCGCATATGGATCCGTATAGACATATTGTTGTGAATAGTCCTCATACCCACCATAGATATTGGTCGTATCTTCATATACATCAAATGTCTGTGTCAGCTCATTCCAGACATATTGAATACCGCTGCTTGGATCTACATACAAACCCGAATAAATATTGTAATACAAACCTGTGGATTCATCGTAGGTCCAGCCTTCTGCATCTACTTCAGCTTCCTGTTCAGTTTGTTCCTCCGGTTTCTTTTCTTCGGTTTCCTTCGACTCTGTATCCTCTTCGCTCTCTTCTGTCTTTTTCTTTTTCGTCTTCTTTTCTTTCTGCTCTTCTTCTTTATCCTTTGTGGTTGAATTGAGATCATCACAATTCACTTTTTCGATAGCCGAATTGGAAGCATCCAGAAGCAGACAGACATAGTTGCCATGAAGCTCTGTCAGCATAGCCTGATATTTAGACATCATGACCAAACTGCTGATATTGGTGTATACGACATTGCCATCCTGCATGGTCATTTTAATCATATTGTCATCAAAAGACGTCTGGTATGGAACCATTTCGGCAATCTTTTCAATCACATTCCGGTTCAGATCCTTTTCATGTTTTTTGAACTCATTACAGATCGAAGCGATCTGATCGTCACTGAATCCGTTCAACAAAGGAAAATGAATGATCATCTTCAGATATTCCTCTTCGATGGGAATGGCTTCGTTGTCCACGGTTACCATATAGTTTTGATTGTCCTTGACATAATAGCCGATGACGGTCTTCTCTTTGACCTCAAACTGCAGTTTTCCCTGCTTTTTATGGATCTTCACTGAATCTACCAATGGCATTTCCTTGATCCGGTGTGAAAACAGACGGCTGGGTACCAGCCACAGTCTGGTATTGGTATCCACCTGTGCCAGGTCATAGACCTGCGAATCGGTCAGATAATAATTTCCTGTGCAGCTTAAGACATGCGCTTGGGAATCAAAGGAAAAATAATAAACAAGAAAACTCGACAGAATCAGCAATATGGCACTGACGATGGCGCTGGAACGCAAGGTCATCGGATGTTTCTTTTTCTTCTTTTTTACTTTTTCCAATTCAACTGCTCCACTTCTGTGATCAGATCGATGCCAAATTCTTTTTTGGCTTGTGTTTTGATCATGTCGATCAAAGCCATTACATCGTGTGCTGTGGCCTGATCGTTTTCATTGACAATAAAATTACTGTGCTTATCCGATATACGAGCCCCACCGATCTGATAGCCACGATATCCCAGCTCATCGATGATCTTCCACGCAGGCATTTGTTCCGGATTGCGGAACACGCTGCCGGCACATGGTTTATCCAATGGCTGGCTGGCTATACGACGTTGGCGGCGCGATTCTATCAAAGCCTGGATCTCATAGACGTTGGCCGGTTTCAGCTGCATACGGCATGCTAAGATCATCCAGTCACGGTGCGTTTGAAAAATGGAATGACGATAGGCGAACTCCAGCTGTTCCTTTGGAAGCCATACGATTGAATTGTCCTTATAGACACAGACTTCCGTGACAACAGCCGACATATCCGACTTATACGCCCCGGCATTCATGAACAAAGCTCCCCCAACAGAGCCCGGGATACCACTGGCAAACTCAAGCCCGGATAAGCCTTGTTTGGCGGTTTCCACAGCCAGATTGATGATTGAGCAACCGGCCTGAACCGTCACCTTTCCATTCTCCTCGATATAATAATCATTTAATGTTTTATCTAAATTGATAACTGCTCCATGATAGGGCTCATCCCCAAAAAGAACATTGGATCCTCTGCCTAATACATGAAAAGGAATCTGTTGTTCTTTTAACAAATCCACCACATTCATCAAAGCTAATATATCATTCGGGTATATATAGTAATCGACATTACCACCAATATGATATGTGGTATGTTTCCGCATCGGCTCCTGGCTCAAAACCTTTGCATACGTTTCCAATCGGTTTAATATATCCATATTCTCACTCCTACTATTTTATCAGTGATTCACACAATCGTATAATATCATAGGCAGCGCCCGGCTTGCCGAGCTTACGGGCATTCCGCGCCGTTTTCTGCCATTGCTCCGGATCCAGGAACAAGCTTTCTATCGCATCATGCAAAGTTTTTTCATTTAAATCTTTTTCCTCGATCATAGAGGCAGCCCCGGCATCCACCAGGACGCTGGCATTGTAAAATTGATGGTTGTTTGCCACATAAGGTGAAGGGATCAAGATTGCCGGAATCCCAAGACTGGTCAATTCCGCTATGGTTGTGGCCCCTGCCCGACAAATCAGTCCGTCAATCCCTTTGTATACTTTTAATGAATCGACAAAATCCACCACGTGTACGGCCGGTTGATCATCAAACAAGTGCAGATTGTCACTGTTATCTTTCCCACATGCGTATAAAAACTGTAAA
>JAWRHV010000002.1:0-18082 GCA_040266995.1 Erysipelotrichaceae bacterium
TTTATCGAAGCGATGGCCGATGCAGCGGTGAAACAAGGTCTGCCAAGAAATCTGGCATATACCATGGCGGCGCAAAGCGTATTAGGGTCGGCAAAGATGGTTTTGGAAACGGGAAAACATCCGGCTGTTTTGAAAGATATGGTTTGCTCACCAGCCGGCACGACAATCGAAGCCGTTCAGGTCTTGGAGAAACAGGGTTTCCGATCCGCTGTGATCGAAGCGATGGAGGCTTGTGCCGATAAATCAAGAGGATTGAAATAGATGGAGACAATACGTAAGGACCTGAAAGCGTTTCAGTGGACGGACTGGCTTATTATGGCCATGACAACAGGTGTGTTTTTACCACATACGGTTTGTATGGCCGTTCTTTTGGGGTGCTGTATATTTGCGGCTGTTAAAGGCGGCATAAAGATGCTGGTAGAAAAAAGCTGGGAGTATTATTGTTTATATGCTTTTTTGCTTTTGGAAGTCATCGTATGTACCTTCTATAAAAACTGGGATGGTCTATTGATCATTATTGGTTTTGTCGGTGTTTTTCTCTATACGGGATTTTACCGGAAAACGGCGCATAAGAAACTGTTGATCTATCTGATTGAATGGGCGTTGATCTTATCGCTATTGACAGCGGTTCTCGGTCTCATACAATTTAATCATGTATCACAGTTGGGTGGATATAGTTTTTGGGATTTTGAAATACAGAACAGCCCGAAACGTCGAATCACCGGTACGTTTCAAAATGCGAATATTTATGCCATGATCCTGGAACTGGTATTGATTTGTTCCTTTTACCGGTTTTTGTGTATTAAAAACTGGAGCCGTCGGTTCTATTATATGTTTGTTGCGGGCATTCAGTTTTTCATGATCCTGTTAACAGGGTGTCGGGCTGCATTGGTGCCCATCGTTTTCATCATTCCGTTAATGCTGGCAATGCATAAGAAGAAAAGAATGTTGATGGTATATTGCGGCTTGTTTACCATTGCGGCGATTGCGGTCTTTATGAAACCGGATCTGATCCCGCGGATCGATGATATCAGTACGATTCAAAGCCGAGTAAAAATATGGAAATGTGCTGTAGAGGGAATTAAGGAGTATCCATTGTTTGGAAACGGACCTTGGACATATCATCGGATCTATCCGCAATTTCATGGACATAAAGCCGTTCACAGCCACAATATTTATTTGGATTGTGTCCTGTCTTTTGGCATCATCGGATGTACGTTATTGGCTGGTTATGTCATCGGTCTGTTGAAAGATGTGTGGAGCACTTATAAGAAAGATCGCCTGTTATTCAGCTTGATGGGGGCTTGTTTTCTGGTCATTGGGATCCATGGTCTGGTGGATGGGACCATTCATCCGATCAAAGTGATGTTATTATTTATGATGATCGTAAATCTGCGTTTGAAACCGCAGGAGACAGTATGATAATATAAAATAAGAAGGCAGACAAAAGGAGTTGTATGAATATACAAAGTATTTTCGTTTGCCTTTTTCTATTGATCGATACACCTGTACTGGTGATGACAAAAAGCTATGAACCGATCATCCATTATTATCAGCAGAGGGTAACTTGTGTAACCGAAAAGGAAAGCAGCGAGTGTTCCTTGCGATTATCACTGGATATACAGCGTTGCATGGATGATCGAGAATGGATACACGGACAGATCGAGACATTACAGGAACAGGCAGATACCTGGGATCATCGATTGGATACGATGGAAAGAAAGCTGGAAAAATACAAAGAGGTTGCCAAAAAACAAGCCACCTATCTGAAAGAGGAGCACAGATCCTCCGATCAGCAGCTGACAGAAAAGATCCACATTCTTCAACAAAATAAAAAGAAAGCGGAAACGATGCTGGATAGACAAAACAAATGGAAACAACGAATGATCCGGCAGGAAATGAATATGGATCAAGCCATAGAGCAGCTGCAGGCATGTCAACAGACGCTTCAGGATCGTTTTCAACAGGCGTATCCGGCAATGGTGGATAAGGGAAATCCACGTGTCGATGCGATCTTCCATGGAGATAAAGATCTTCCGGGGTATGGATCGGTTACGGCGGGTTTACAGATGCACCATGAAGCATGTCTGGTTGATGGTGTTTATGATATTGATGGATATAGTACATCCTGGATCCCGTTTGTTCAAAACGGGGTGATCAGTGCGGGTACATGGGCGTATCCGGGTGGCGGTATGCATCTGGGCTTGGACGTAGCGGCTCCTTTATTCAGTCCTGTGACAGCGGTGCCAATGGGATCGTGTTGTATGCCGATAATCCTGTAGATTCAAATTGTGGATATTTAGGAAATTATTGCGGATGGCCGTTAGGCGGTGGAAATACGATCTGTATGATCATGGCTGTCAACGGCAAGCTGTATGGAATTAATCTGGATCATCTATCCAATCAGATCTTTGTTCATCCGGGGCAGCAGGTCAAACAGGGCGATGTACTGGCTTTATCCGGAAACAGCGGAAATTCCACCGGACCGCATACACATATTGAAGTGTTTGAATTGCGGGTGCCGATGGAGCAAGCGATTGCGTATTTTGCGCAAGGAGCAGATTTTACTTTTGGTAATGGTTTTAATGCGCCGGCGACATGCTCTTCGATCGCCTGTCGTATTCGACCGGAAACAACATTTTTTTAGGAGGCACTATGAACGAGGTTTTTTTAGAACGGATAAAGAGTTATATACCGGCGGAGTTTGACGCCTTCCTGCAATCTCTTTCCAGACCTATGTACCAAGGGCTGCGTATCAACCGAAGAAAATGGAAAGACAATGGATTCGAAACATCATTGCGCAGATCCCCGTTTTGCCCATCGGGCTATTACATCGATGCTCCCTATGGAAACCATCCGTTACATTGGACCGGGGCTTTCTATTTACAGGAGCCGAGTGCGTCCGGCCCTGTTACCGTGCTTGATATTCAACCGGATGATATTGTACTGGATCTATGCGCGGCCCCAGGTGGTAAGAGCACCCAGATTGCTGAACAACTGACAAACGGGTTTCTTATTTCCAATGAAATTGATGCGCGTCGTTGTCAGATTCTGTTATCGAATATGGAAAGAATGGGATTTGGCAATGTTGCGATTACCAATGATACAGTGCAGAACATCTGCCATCAATTTCCGGCCACTTTTGATAAAATCTTAGTGGATGCTCCGTGTTCGGGGGAAGGCATGATGAAAAAACATAACGAGGCATTGCAGCAGTGGTCCTTGGAACGGATCGAGAACTGTGCCCGAACCCAGAAAGAGATTCTGTCCCATGCGTATGGTGCATTAAAGAAAAACGGAATACTGGTGTATTCGACATGTACCTACGCAAAAGAAGAGAATGAGGATGTTATCGAGTGGTTTTTATCTACATACAAAGACATGGAGCTTATAAAGATCGATGTCCCTTTTGGAAGAGAAGGGATCGGTTTACAAAAGACGAGACGGGTTTTTCCGATGGATGAAGGCGAGGGGCATTTTATTGCCAAGTTAAGAAAAACCGGCGGGGAGATCCGCGATCCGAAACGGATCAAAAATCAGAAACCATCGAAGCTGGTGCTTTCTTTTCTGCATGAGCAGCTGCGTGTGGAACCTTCCTATTATTACGTCAATAACGACCGTGTCTATGCGATGGATCAGCCGTTTGTGGATATGAAAAAAGTGCATTGTATACGCCAAGGAATCTACCTGGGGGAAATGAAGAAGAATCGATTTGAACCAAGCCATGCGTTTTATATGCAGGCAGACTGGATCGATGCATTTACCCATAAAGTTGAACTTGATGAACACCAGATGGATCAGTTCATGCATGGAATGGAAATCGCTTTAAAAACAGACAAGGGCTTTACGGCTGTCTGTTACAAAGGCCTTCCGTTTGGATTTGGCAAAAGTGACGGAAACCACATCAAAAATAAGATTCCAAAGGGCATTCGCTTTAAGATGAATTCCCATATCCGCTTATAAGAAAACGCCGGCTATAACCGGCGTTTTAGTTATTATAAAGCGTTTGCGATTTCTGTAGCGATGTTGTAGGCGTTTTCCAGATCATTATCACTTGGCTGGAAGTTTTGTTTGATTGCTTCATGCGCAGATTCCAAACCAGCTTCGGTCATGATCTGTTCTAATGTGCCGGCTACACGAGGGAACCAGCCGTACGCACCGAAGGCCAGACCTTTTTTACCTTTAAGCTTGGAGGCTTTTAAATGCTGTAGAAAAGCAGCCACGCTATAAGACATATCATTGTTGTAAGTACCGGAACCAACACAGATTACTTTGGCATCCATGATCTCCCGGAAAATGATGGAAGAGCGCGTTGTGCTCAATGGATAGATCTTAACATCCCATCCGGCATCCCCGAATCCTTCAGCCAGGTTTTCAGCCAGTTCCTGCGTATGATTCCATACAGATTGATATACGATCACTGCTTTGTTCTTTGATGTCAGAGCTGCGAAGTCCTGGTAGGCAGCCAGAATATCCGATACATAGTCTTTCCAGATAATGCCATGGGCCGGCATAATGTATTCAATATCCAGATTCATGGAACCGATCAGTTTTAATTTGGCAGCGGTTTGAGCTGTATAAGGCAGAACGATATTGGCATAGTATTCTTTTGCCTGGCGGATACAGTAGTCTTTATCCAATCCTTGGTCTGTCAGCTGGTAGTTGATGATATGCTGACCAAAGGCATCATTGGAGAAAACCGTTTTTAATTCCGGACAGTAGGTTAACATATTATCCGGCCAGTGGATCATCTGCATCTCAACAAAGGTGAAGTTGAACTTACCTGTACAGATTGTGTCATTGGTCTTCAATGGAGTGATATCAAAATCAATTGGGAACTGTGCCTTTACATTACGTACACATCCGGTCGAAGCATAGATATGCGCATTTGGGTACGCTTTCTGCAATTGAACCAATCCACCGGAATGGTCAGGCTCCGCATGTTGTAAAACAATATTATCCAGAGGTTTATCCCCGATGACCGACTGGATACGTTCCAGACAGTCCTTGGTAAATTCTTCTTCAACTGTATCAAAGAGTGTGATCTGCTCATCGATAACAAGATATGCATTATAAGTGGCTCCTTCTTCAATAGGAAACAGCTCGCCGTGGAAATCACGACAGTTGATATCGCGAGCACCGACCCAGTATACAGAATCTATAATTTTCTTTGCTTTTTTCATAACAATCTCCTTATTCTATAAGCTGAGTTCATTATAACATAACTGATAGAGAGTTAATTCTATAAAATAAATAAAAAATAATAATAAATAATAACAAATGCTTGATTAATGATAAAAATATGTTACTATATTCATATAAATAGGAGGCATAGTATGGAACTGTATATTGATTCTAGCGATGTAAAAGAAATTAAGAATTTAATGGAACTTGTAACAGTGAGTGGCGTTACAACCAATCCGACCATTTTAACCCGGTCCGGAAAAGAACCGGAAGAGGTACTAAAAGAAATCATCGATTTATTGGATGAGGATATGAAACTGTTTGCACAGGTTATTGCCACCGATTATGAAGGGATCATGGAAGAAGCCCGCAAGATCGTACAGCTTCGTCCAAAGAACATGTATGTGAAAATTCCGGTAACACATGAGGGATTGAAAGCAATCAAGCAATGTAAGAAAGAAGGAATCCCTACATTGGCAACCGCTATTTATTCCAGCAATCAGGCAATGATGGCAGCCATGAACGGCGCGGATTATCTTGCCCCTTATGTAAATCGCATGTGCAATTATGGAGACGGTATTCAGGATGTAAAGGATCTGATCGAAATGTTAAAGGTGAGCGGTCTGCCTACCAAAATTGTGGCAGCCAGTTTCAAAAACGCATTACAGGCTCATGAGCTGATGAAAGCAGGCATTCAGGCTGAAACATTACCGGTGGATGTCATTTACAGTCTGATCGATCATCCGGCTACGACAATTGCTGTTGGAGAGTTTACAGTAAACTGGCAGCGTGCTTATCATCGTAACGGTTTCTTTAAATAAATAATAGGGTTGTAACAGTTCGTACTGTTACAATCTTTTTTTTGTTGTTCTGATCAACGAGAAATCCATATATGATTTACAATAGGCTAAGAGTATTCTGATGCTCTATATGGAAAGATCCAACGTTATCGTGTGACCCACAGAACGCAGGACAAGGAGGGTATAGAGTAGATTTTACTTTTTTATTTTGATAAAGACTATACAATATCCTTCTAAAAAAAAGAATTATTAAAAATTAGCACTCAACTATTGACAGTGCTAAAATTGATGATATACTACAGTTAGCAGATAGCTGCGGTAAGTGCAAAGGAGGTGCTTATCATGAATTATGAACAAATGTCAGAAAGTATGCAAAAGGTATTGATGGATGCGATTACTTTGGCTAAGGACAGAGAACATCCGAGTGTAGATTCCATTGATATGCTGGAAGCTATTTTCAAAACGGATACGATTAATGGTCTGTTTGATCGTGTTGGGGTGAATAAGCAAAAGGCCTTAGAAATTATCGCTGAGGAAAATCAGCACATTTCTAAAAGTTCCGTTGCCAACCTGAATTTTTCCAATGCCGTTCAAAAGTCTTTGGATAAAGCCGATAAATGGGCCCGAGCGCACGAGGAGACGTATTTGTCCGTTGCCAGTGTCTGGCTGGCTCTTATGTTTAATGAATCCTATATCTCTAAGCGTCTGGTCAAGGAGTTTCATTTGCAGGAAGAACAATGCCAAAAAGCAGAGCTGGAACGTAGAAACGGAAAAAAATATGATACGCCGAATGCAGAAGAGAATGTGGAAAGCTTGAAAAAATACGGTCGTGATCTTGTAGCGGATGTACGAAGCGGAAAGATCGATCCAATCATTGGGCGTGATGATGAGATTCGTCGTGTAATGCAGATCTTGTCTCGAAAGACCAAAAACAATCCTGTATTGATCGGTGAGCCCGGTGTAGGTAAGACCGCGGTTGTCGAGGGCCTGGCATGGCGCATCATGAAAGGGGATGTACCGGAGTCTTTGAAGGATAAGCGGCTGATTGAACTGGATATGGGATCCCTCATTGCCGGTGCAAAATATCGTGGTGAATTCGAGGAACGATTAAAAGCGATTCTGGATGAAGTCAAGAAGGCAAGTGGACAAATTATCTTGTTTATCGATGAGATCCATAATCTGGTCGGCGCTGGAAAAACAGAAGGCTCCATGGATGCTGCCAATCTATTAAAACCGATGCTGGCTCGTGGTGAATTGCATTGTATTGGTGCTACAACCTTTAAAGAATACAGAAACTATATTGAAAAGGATGCTGCGTTGGAACGTCGTTTCCAAAGAGTCATGGTACAGGAACCGACCGTCTCCGAAACAATCAGTATTCTTCGTGGTCTGAAGGATCGTTTTGAAAGCTATCACGGTGTACAGATCAAAGATGAGGCACTCGTGGCTGCCGCCAGCTTATCGAATCGGTATATTACAGACAGATTCCTTCCGGATAAAGCCATTGATCTGGTGGATGAAGCTTGTGCAACCTTAAAGGTGGAAATGGAAAGCATGCCGCAGGAACTTGACGAACTGCAAAGAAAGATCCTGCAGCTGCAGATTGAAAAAACCTCATTGCAGGATGAGTCGGATAAAAAGACCATTGAGCGAAGAACCCAGATTGAAAAAGAACTGGAGACATTACAATCCCAGCGCGATGAAATGCATGCGCATTGGGAAGATGAGAAATATGCGTTGGCCGAAGCCAAGGAAGATAAACAAAAGCTTGAAAAAGCGCGTCTGGATCTGGAAAAAGCAAGAAACGATGCGCGGTATGAAGAAGCCGCTCGTTTACAGTACGGCTTGATTCCTGAGTTAGAAGGTCGGATTGCGAAATTCCAAGGTACGGAAAAGCAAGACGCTTTGATCCAGGAGACCGTAGATGAAGAGATGATTGCCAAGATCATTTCCAAATGGACCGGTGTGGAAGTCAATCGTCTGGTGGAAAGCCAAAGAGAAAAATTGCTTCGATTAAAAGATGAATTAGGAAAACGCGTTTACAACCAGGATGAGGCCTTAGACCTGGTAACCGATGCGATTCTTCGTTCTAAAGCGCAGATCCAGGATGAAAATCGTCCGATTGGCTCCTTCATGTTCTTAGGGCCGACCGGTGTTGGTAAAACGGAAGTGGCCAAGGCATTGGCAGAGCAATTATTCGATGATGAGAAACATATTGTACGTATTGATATGTCCGAGTATATGGAAAAACATAGTGTATCTCGTCTGATCGGAGCGCCTCCGGGATATGTAGGCTATGATGAAGGGGGCCAGTTAACCGAAGCTGTGCGTCGGAATCCTTACAGCATTGTGCTGTTTGATGAGATTGAAAAAGCACATCCGGATGTGTTTAATACCTTGTTACAGATTCTTGACGATGGAAGGATTACGGATTCGAAGGGTGTGACCGTAGACTTTAAAAATACGATCATTATCATGACCAGCAATCTGGGAAGCCAGTATGCGTTTGACCAAATGTCCGATGAACAGAGGAAAGAGCGGTATATGGATGAAGTAAAACATCACTTCAAACCGGAATTCATTAACCGTATTGATGAAATCATCGTATTTAATGCTTTGGAGAATGAAGCATTTATTAAAATTGCGCATAAATTTATTAACCAGCTGGCTGATCGTCTGGCTTCACGCGATATCAAGCTGGAAGTCAAAGACAATGTGTATGAGCAGATTGCACAGCTTGGTGTAGATCCTGTATTTGGAGCCAGACCGATGAAAAGGTATATCCAGAGACAGATCGAGACACAGATTGCGAAAACCATTATTGAAAGCGGTGTTGTCAAAGACTCTACAATTATTGTTGACTTCAAGGATGGACATTACACTTTTGATGTAGCTTAGTCTTTAACAATATAGGATCCATTGGTGAAAATGGATCCTTTTTTGATTTTAAAAAGAGTATATCTTATTTATAATAAAGACAGGAGGCGATAGTATGTCTACTTTACAAGATTGGATCAAAGAATCCGATAATATTGTTTTTTTTGGAGGAGCCGGGGTATCGACGGAAAGTAACATCCCTGATTTTCGAAGTGATAATGGATTATATAAGAAAAAATACAGATATCCGGCCGAACGTATGATCAGCCATAGCTTTTTTATACAGAATCCACAGGAATTCTATGAATTCTATTTTAATCAGATGATCTATCCGGATGCGATGCCAAATAAAGCACATAAAGCCTTGGCAAAACTGGAAAAAGCCGGAAAGCTCAAAGCTGTCGTTACACAGAATATTGACGGTCTTCATCAAAAGGCAGGCAGCCAGGTAGTCTATGAATTGCATGGTTCGGTTCTTCGCAACAACTGTACAAGATGCCGTAAGTTTTTCAGTCTGGAGGATACCATCAAAAACCGTGATGCGCAGGGGATCCCGCGCTGTGATGATTGCGGAAGTATTATCAAACCGGATGTTGTTCTATATGAAGAGGGTCTGGATGAAGGAACGATTTACGGCGCTGTCGATGCCATTGAGAAAGCCGATCTTCTCATTGTCGGAGGAACCAGCTTGGTTGTGTATCCGGCGGCCGGTCTGATCAATTATTTTCGGGGAAAACATCTGGTGTTGATCAATCGAGACTCCACACCTATGGATGGCAGAGCGGATCTTGTGATTCATGATACGATTGGAAAAGTCATGGAAGAAGCAACGGCTTTTCTGGATGACTAAAAACGATAAAAAATAATTATAGATAGATAAGCCCTTTTGTGAAGGGCTTACTTTTTTTGATCAAAAAGCGTTTGATAATAGATACGGTTCAATGGTTGTAGGAATCGTAGAAGAAATAATGAGAGACTATTTGGGGTATAGATAATAAAAAAAGCCTTTTTGTAAAGGCTGATTCGATAAATGGCGGAGAGTAAGAGATTCGAACTCTTGGTAGCGTTTCCACTACACAGCCTTTCCAAGACTGCACCTTAAGCCACTCGGACAACTCTCCAAGGCTTAATTATCATACAAAAAAAGCAGTCATCTGTCAAATAGAATTTTAATTCCAGAGACCAAACAGGGGATAGAGGATCCAGAATACGATAGCAGTAAGAAATGCGTTTATACATATAGCAGTTTCACTGAAATGAGAATATAATAACAAAGTATGAAACAAATAGACTATGAGAATGGAAATGTCGTTACAATAATAGTTCAATCATCTATCCCGATCATGATTGCCCAGATGATCAATTTGCTCTATAACATTGTCGATCGTATTTACATAGCTCGTATACCCGGTATCGGGACACAATCACTGGGGGCAGTGGGGCTTTGTTTTCCGGTTATCTTGATCATTCTGGCGTTTACCAATCTTTTCGGAAGCGGGGGCTCTCCCTTGTTTGCGATTGAACGTGGCCGAAAGAACATCAAGGAAGCGAAAGCGATCATGGATACGTGTTTTATACTGTTGATCATAACATCGCTTGTTTTGATGGTTGTTGGCTGGTTGGCATCCAGAGAAATTCTGACTTTATTGGGTGCGTCCGAAGAAAACCTGGTACTGGGTATTCCTTATTTGCGGATCTATATTCTGGGAACCGTTTTTTCGATGGTAGCCACCGGCATGAATCCTTTCATTCAAGCGCAAGGATATCCTTCGATTGCCATGATATCTGTAACTGTGGGTGCTATACTGAATCTGATTTTAGATCCATTGTTTATATTTGTGATGGGACTGCAGATAAGAGGCGCTGCCATCGCTACGGTTCTATCGCAAGCTGTGTCGGCATGTATCGTTTTATATTTCTTAGTATGGAAAACAGACATTCAATTGTTCCCATGTTCTTTTTCTTTACAGTGGCATCGGATCGGTCATATCATCGGATTAGGGACAGCTTCCTTTGTGATGGTCATGACCAACAGTCTCGTTCAGATGGCCTGTAATCATACACTTGTAATGTATGGAGGCGATATGTATATCTCCGTAATGACCGTATTGTCTTCGGTTCGTCAAATGATTGAAACACCGATCGGTGCTATAACCGATGGCTCCAGTCCGGTATTAAGCTATCATTATGGTGGGATGCATTATCGGAAAGTACAGAAAGCGGCGCGTGTCATGTTTACGATGGCTATGGGATATGCGTTTTTGATATGGTTGGCTATTATGTTGGTACCAACTTTGTTCTTATCTGTTTTTTCATCGGATCCTTCTTTGCATTCTATGGCTATGGGACCTTTGCGTTTGTATTTTTCCGCTTTTATTTTTATGGTATTTCAATATACCGGACAAACGGTTTTTAAAGCCATGGATCATAAGGGGCATGCCATTCTCTTTTCTTTATTGAGAAAAGTATTTATTGTCATTCCCTTGACACTCTTGCTTCCGTCCATACTGCATTCCATTGACGGTGTTTTTCTGGCTGAACCGATATCGAATGTAGTTGGTGGTCTGATCTGTTTTATAACGATGATACGAACCTTTCAAAAACTGAAAAACGACAGTCTGTGAGTATCGCAGACTTTTTATTTAGAGAATTTGTCCTTTATCCAGACTTTCGTATGTGTAAATAACGGAGGAAAACAAAATGAAAACACGGAACAGAAAACGAATAGTCAGATAAAGGAGGGAAAATATGAGACGAAAGATAAAAAAATTACTATATTGGATTTTTCATTGTTTGATTATGTTGGAATTGGTGTTATGTGGCCATCCGATCCAGGCGGCCAGTCATACAGTAGGTGTTTCTTATCCGAATGGAACCGATCCGTACAGCCGTCCATGGGGCGTTGAGTTTCTAGATACAAGTGATCATTCCGATCCTCAGTATGCAAATGGAAAGCCGCATGTGGCAGTGTATGCATTGATTACTTTGGATGGACAGAAGGTGTTCTGCGCACAGCCGTTTATACCGGTTCTAGAAGGGGTGCAGGATTATTCTGTGGCCAACCAGCCTGCTGTTGAAAAAGAACGACTGGCTTATATTTCTGCTTTAGGATACGGGTATAACGGCGATACATCCCAGGCCATGGATTTTGCGACGCAGATACGAATCTGGCAGGAGATCATTCCCAGCATCTCTTTTGATATCAACGCATTTCCGGGCCATGTAACACCTGGTGGGCAGAAAACAACGATCGATCCTGCTATTCAGGCGAAAATCAATATCATCAATCAAAGACTGGCTGTATTGGATTCAAATGTATCCTTTGCCAACCAAAAGGTAACTTTATATGGATATGGGAAGGAAAATGGTGTTGTATTAAATGATGTCAATGGTGTTTTCCGATACTATCTTGAAAAAAACATAAGTGGTATCCATACACAGAAGCAGGGAAACACGTTAACGATCTGGGCAGAAAAGGGCGATCAGACAAAGACGTCATTGACCTATGATGCGTTGTTTACGAATTCGTATAAGAGTGCAGATGTGGTTTATTATCGATCGGCCGCGTCACAGGATCTGGTCCACATTGGTCATGCAAAGCCAAAACAAATGAGTTTGGATATAGAAGTGATCACAGGTAAAGTGAAGATCGAAAAACAAGATTCCCAGACCGGCACAGCACAGGGATTAGGTAAGTTGGATAAGGCCGTATATGAATTGATCCGTACGGATACCAATCAATCGTTAGGTACACTTACGTGGCAGGCAGATACGAATCCACGATCCAATACGATTCAAGATCTTCCGATTATGCAAAGGGATCGTTTGACGCCCGTTACGTATGAATTGAAGGAGATCCACGCGCCAAAAGGCTATCATTTGGGACAGTATGAAGCATCGACAAAGTCCTTTCAACCTTCCGTACAGTTTCAGTTTGTCAATGGGCGAACCATAGAAGCCAGTAAAACAGCAGTATGTAAAGACGATGTCTCGGAAATTCAGATCAATAAGGTCAATGAGGATGGGATCGGCATCAAAGGGGCCACTTTACAATTGCTGGATGCTGAAAGTGGAAAAAGAGTCAACTTTCATTATGAAGACGAGGATAAAAAAGTATGGATTACCGATGGAAACCCGCTCACTGTCAAAGGGCTTGAAATAGGAAAAGAATACATTCTACAGGAAATCCATGCGCCGAACGGTGTAAAAGCGGCAGATGATGTGCATTTTGTGGTAGAAGAGAATGAAAAAGTGCAGATTGTGAACATGATTGACGAAACGAAAGAGTCGGAAAAACCGAAAATTTCTACGACCGCCAGTGTAGACGGAAAGAAAAATGTAGAACCGAAAGGGACAATAACGATTTCCGATGTTGTTCAATATGAGAATTTAGTTTCCGGCAGAAAATATACTCTTCATGGCATTTTAATGGATAAAAAGACAAAACAACCGTTGAAAATCGAAGGCGCACAGAGTGAATTGTCGTTCGAATGTAAAGAAAAAGAAGGAAAGATTACAATGGACTTTCCAATCGACTCTAAGTCGCTGAAAGGAAAGGATATTGTTGTTTATGAATACCTGTACGATGAAAATGACAATGCGGTTGCCAAGCATGAAGATATAGAAGATGAAGGGCAAACCATACATTTTTCACAGGATAAAACGATTCGAATTTCCACTACTGCGGCAATCAACGGATCCAAAAGAGCGCCAGCGGGGCAGTGCACCATTACGGATACTGTGCATTATCAGAACCTTGAAAAGGGCAGAATCTATAAGCTGCAGGGAATGATTATGGATAAAAAAACCGGAAAAAAGGTGACTGTGGATGGATCTAAAGCAGAGAAAACGTTTATATGCCAGCAGCCGGAAGCCGATGAAAATCTCGATTTTATGATAAATACCAGCCAATTGACCGGTAAAGATCTGGTTGTATTTGAAACATTGTATGATGACTCCAATAAAAAGATTGCCGAGCACAAAGATCTTAACGACGAGGGACAGACGGTTCATATCGATGAGTCGGTTGTTGCCAGTCAGTGGGTATCGACGGGAAGTCATACACATAGAACCTTGTACATTGTATTGACAGGCTTTAGCATACTATGCCTTCTGGCCTGGATCCTGCACAACAGGGAATCGGTTGATTAAAGAAGTACAGAAAACGTACTTCTTTTTTATATGGCCCGATGAGGGTCACATACCTTGCAATTTAATGTAAAATAACATAAAATTTTTATCGTAAGCAGTCATTGTTTACCACGTTTTAAGGGGTCAAGATATGTGGAAATATCAGAGTAAATCATTGTTCATATCTTTGTGTATCGCATTTGTCACAGGTTTTGTGTTCATGTATATCAGCTTATCCATGAATATGGATATCTATGCCTCTTTGTTGCCGGAACAGGTACTGGAGTATGTGTATGCGAATAAAGTGATGACGTATATATACAGCGGTTTTATCTTTGCGGGGATCGTGAATGTGATCCGGTTGAGTCAGCTGGCCATGAACCAGTGGAATATCAGCCCGTTTATATTTCTGCTGCTTATGTTTGTCTTCCCGGACTGGGTCGTATTGATTGGGGCATTGCTGGTGATTCCGGTCGTCATTGCCTGTATTTACGGTATGATCAGCTTACGGCGTCAGCAATCCGGTCAGTTTACTTCCAAGCATTTTCAAAATGATGATGAATTCGTTCGAATCTATACGATGCACTATCCGTTACAGGAGAAGGTGAAACCGATTGCCGATGAATGCAAAAAGAATCGTTATCTTGTGAATCTGGTATATGTTCTAGGAATTATTGCCATATTATGCACGACCTTTTTAGTAAACAATCTGATGATCATGTTTGTGCTTCTTGGTGTTTATTTCTTTGCGTTTCAATATATTGTCCGTTACCGGCATGATCTGACCATTCCGATGCTGTCACTATTATATGATCAATGTGATCCGCAGGCTTGTGCTTCGGCCTTGATCTATTATTCAAAACAAGGTCGCCATTATCATCTGCAGCAACGTACGGTTCTTGCGCAATGCTTGATTTATATGGATGAACCGGAAATGGCACAGGATGTTATGGTTGCTTATGCACGAAAAGACAGACCAAGCAATCTACTATATTGGTCCATTATGAGTTATATCTATTATTTATTAAAGGATGAAACTTCCTTGGAGCGGTGTAAAGAAGAGATTGAAAATATACGGATCGGCAGAGCTTCGGCCGGTGTTATCGTTTTGGATAAAGAATTAAAAGCGGTCAATAATAAAATCAATTTGATGAATGGGGAATTGAATCAATGCAAAAAGTATTATCTGGAAGCTACCAGAGGTGCTGTATTCCCATATCAAAGTGTAGATGCCAGCTATTATATTGGATTGATTTCTTTTGTACAGCAGGATTATATGGTTGCGAAGTTTTATTTTGAGCGGGTAGTTGCCCTGGGAAATAAAATGTCCTTTGTTCAGAAAGCAAAAAAATATCTGGACAAACTAAATGAAATGGATCTGGATGAAACAATATCCGATGAGGGATGAGAGAGCTCATCCCTTTTTATATTGCAGACGATGAACTAAACAGGCATTGAGTAAGGTGGAATATAACAATTCGGTGAGAGCACTGACATGACCGCAGACCGCAATGCTGAAAAAACAAACGGTATAGATGCCAATAAAATAGAAACAAGCAGTGGATCTTTTCACAGAGTAAATATAGATCCATTCCATTAAGTAACCAATCAGGCCGACAGCTAATATCCATACATGGATATTTTGCAGAACAGAAAAAGTGTTCTGGTATGGGATCCAGGCGGATAAGCACATGCATGCCATAAGAGCTGCATGTGTTTTTTTATGATAAGGATCGTTATTTTGATCCCATAGCCTGCAGGAATACACATAGATACCCAATACAGTAGAAATTGTCCATATCATAACAAGACCTGTATGATGCAGAACGTTGGATAAATAGGTCATATTGTCATAGAGGATATCGATCCACAGGCATGGTAACAGATTCAAAACCGGATTCAGGATATAAGCATGGAATGGAGGAAAAAAACGTTTCATACTAGAATTTTATTCCAATTTTGTCGCCATGTCGACATAGGCGTACGAGTAATTAAGGCTAAACAGAAGAGGTGATTTACATGCAGGACTGGGTAACAGTAATAGAAAAAGACAGAGAGACCATACAGCTTCAGATGAAAGAGCCGAAATATCTGGACACGGATGTATTTGAAAGAATGGAAGCGGATTCGTATTGTGCACGTTGTGTATTAAAAGATGAGAACAAAGGAATCCTCTCTTATTCTGTTCAGGATTATATTCCGCTTTCGGATGTATTGGATCAGATCGTATTTGAAAAGGAGGATGGATATTTGTTTTTGCATCACATGCTGGAGGATATGATTTCTGTCAATCGTAATAAGCCTGTATTGATGGATCCTGAATTTGTTTATGTCAGTCCATATGGGGATTCTTTTCTGTTTCTTGTTGTTCCTATCTGTACAGAACAATGGATGATGCAAAAAGATGTATGTAAAGATTGGATTGAATATCTTTCCAATCACTTCAAAACGACTTCTTCCTATGAGATTCCGGGATTTTTGCTGGCTTTTCAAAACAGTGCTGAAGTCACATTGACCAACTTGATTTTGGGATTGGATGGTTTGTATAAGCAATACTATCTCAATAAAAGAACTTTCTTTTTTCGCCGACGAAAAAAACACTTTCGCATCGCTGAACCCATTCGACCATACTACTGTGGATTACCGGAACAACGACAAGAACCAATCACTGAAAAGGAAGACGAAAAAACGATGATCATCGGTGTCGAAAACGAAGTTCATGCGTATTTGAAAATGGGGGATGACCGCTATTCCCTTATCAGCGAAATGACCCTTGTAGGTCGTTCCATGGCCTGTGATATTCGAATCAACAAGAAAGATATATCGTTAAAACACGCAAAAATCACCTGCCAGAATAACCGATATTACATTGTTGATCTGAAAAGCAGCAACGGGACATTCTTGAACGACAAAAGGGTCGTCCGTCGCATGCGCTTGAAAAATGGGATGCATGTTCGTTTTGGCCGGGAAGAATTTGTATTCTATGAATCATGAACGACCGTTATCATCTGATCCGCTGTATTGAGACTTCAAAGAATGCATGTGTTGCTATCGTCGAAGACCAGCTGACATCCAAGGTATTTCTAAGAAAATCCATATCGAAAAAGGCCGATGCGATGGCCATACATCAATTTCATATGGAGATCAACGTATTATCGATGGTACATCATGCGTATATTCCCGAAATCGTTGATGTATATGAAGACAGGAATCAAAAATATCTTGTTGAATCCTATATCCAGGGAACCATGTTGAATGAGTATTTAGTGTCCCATAGATTTTTGGGAAAACTATATCGGTTCCGCTTTCTTATGGAATCTATGGAAATCATGGATTGTATTCATCAAAAAGGATTTCTTTATATAGACTGGAAACCTGAAAACATCATGGTATCCAATCGACACATACATGTCATCGATTTTAATTCTTGTATCGAATCCGGCAGTACCCAGATTGTTTCTGTCTCCTCCTTTAATTATTCCAAAGATTTTTCGGAAACCAAAACCAGAAAACCGGAAACAGACATACTGGCATGGTCTAAACTGATCCGATATTTGTATCCGAAAGATGCAGGAATGGGCTGGATATATCATCGTTGCCAAAAAAAAGCATATAAAAACGTTCATCAAGTAAAAAATTCAATAAAACGTACAGTATGCGGAAAAGCTGCAGGGATTGCTTTCATTTTATATATTATGTCTGCCTTCTTATTTAAAAGCATCATGCCTGTCAATGATCCGTTTCATACGTATTTGAATACACGAAAACCTGCGGATTTTATTATCGCTTTTAAAAGTTCAAAAAAGCAGAAAGATATGAACGACTATGAAGCTTTGTATTATTGGATCCAACATGGATGGATAACATCGGAAGTTATCAGTGAACAAAGAAATGCCGATTATTTGGCACATGTGGTACTGGAGGCAAAGGACCCTCAAATAGCAGGATATACTTGGAAACATACAGATCGCTCCACCAAGGAAAGAAACCCTTCTTTATGGTTTTCGATTCTGGCAAGCAGTCATGAAAAACCGGACTTCTCCTTTCTCAATGTATATTTGGCATATCTGGAAAAGCATTCCATGACTGCT
>JAWRHV010000003.1:0-63298 GCA_040266995.1 Erysipelotrichaceae bacterium
ACAATGTTGACCCATCCAAGATCTTTGTGGTGTCGATCATGCCGTGTATTGCCAAGAAGTCGGAAGCACGTCGTCCGGAATGTGAAACCGGTGACTATCCGGATGTAGATGCGGTATTGACCACCCGGGAGGCCGGCAGACTGATCAAGATGTACGGGATTGATGAACTGGATGCGCTGGAAGATGAAAACTTCGATATGGATTTTCTGGGCGAATATACCGGGGCCGGTGTGATCTTCGGCGCAACCGGTGGTGTGATGGAAGCGGCGTTACGAACCGTCAAACAAAAACTCGAAAACAAGCCTTTGGAGCGTGTGGATTTTATGGAATGCCGTGGTATGGCCGGTGTGAAGGAAGCGCAGATCGATCTGAACGGCGAAAAAATCTGGATTGCGATTGCGTCCTCCATGACTTGCGCCAAACCATTATTGGAGGATGTCCGTGCCGGTATCTCCAAATACGTATTCATTGAGATCATGGGTTGTCCGGGAGGATGTATCAACGGTGGCGGCCAGTCTATCGTATCCGCTCGTAAGAAGCATGGTACGATTGGTTACACCTATAAAGACCGCCGTATGAAAGCTTTGTACGATGAAGATCGTTTTAAGGAAAAAAGAGTTTCCATGGATAATGTACAGCTGCAGAAGCTGTATGCGGATTTCCTGGGAGAACCGGGAAGTGAAATTGCGGAAAGATTGTTACATACAACCTATTCTCCGAAAAAGAAATTCAAGATCATTCCATAGAGGATATACAAAGATCGCAGTGATGCGGTCTTTTTCCTTGTTAAAAGAAAGAGGGAAAGGATGCAGGAAGTGTGCTATTCTTTGTACAGGAGGACAAAGGATATGAACGCTTTAATGATCTATTATTCTTTTGAAGGGAATACAGACTATGTGGCCCACAAATTCAAGGAGCAGCTCGATATTGATATTGAACGATTGACCGTGATGAACGAGCCGCCAAAGAAAGGGCTGGGAAAGTTCCTTCATGGAGGAAAGAGTGCCTTGCGAAAAGAGGATCCTCGTATGAATGCCATACAGGCAGATGTCAACGCATACGATACGATCCTGATTGCTTTTCCTGTATGGGCCGGAACGTGTCCGCCGGCCATTGATATGTGCCTGAAAACATATCCATTGAAGGATAAGAATGTCTATCTGATTGCGACATCAGCCAGTGGAAATGCCAAAAAAGCCCTCGCCTATGTAACAGACAGGGTCACAGGAAATCTTGTGGTAGACACGTTGAGCCTGACAAGTCCTTTAAAGAATAAAGAAAAAACCGATGGACAGATCCGGGAATTCTGTCAAAAGATAACGGGAAGATTGTAGGGATCCACTACAAATTTCTCGTTTTTTTATGAAATATGAGTAAAATAGTAGTATTAGATAGGAGACCTGTTATGAATATTTGGGCTCATAGAGGATTGAGCGGTCTGTATCCGGAAAATACGATACAGGCATTTAAAGAAGCTTGTCAGTATGATATCACCGGTATAGAACTGGATATCCAGATGACAAAAGACGGCTCAATGGTAGTGATACACGATGAAAAAGTGAACCGGACAACCGACGGAAAAGGATATGTAAAAGATCTGACATTGGAGGAATTGCGTTCCTTACATATTAAGGGTAGTGATACCCAGAGGATCCCTACGATCGAGGAAGTCTTTGATACATTGAAACCCTATTGCCAGAAAAACGGGCTGATGATCGATATTGAATTAAAAAACAGTGTGGTGGACTATCCGGACATGGAACAAAGAATTGTCGAGCTGGTTCATGCGTATCAGCTTGCGCCATATGTAATCTATTCTTCCTTTAATGTGCAGTCGATGGGACGGATCAAGGAAATCGATCCGGATGCCCACACAGCCATCATTGGACAGAAGGCCAGTGATTGTCTGGCGGCAGCCATCAAAACAGCGGCAGACGCAATCCATCCGTATGTGAAAGATATGGATCTTTCAGATGAGATCGTGCTGCCGATCCGGGCATGGAGCACAAAACAGGAAGAATCTTTGTATCCGAAGCCGGCGCAGAATATTACCTATCAGGTGGATGAACTGAAACGATTGGGGATCACGGATCTGTTTACCAACCGGGTCGATCTTTATAAAAAGAAGAAAGAGGACACATCCAGTCATGAGATCCTGTGGTTTTTTAATAAATGTGTGGATGGATATACCGGATATTTAAAGGAAGCGGAGGATACAACGTGTGTGAACTGGGAACCTATCCATGTGACAGCGGGAACACAGATATATATCACCAATCCTTCCGTGGATGTACACCTGTATTTTTATGATGCCAAAATTCCCCAAGACCTGATCTATCGATATACGTATGAACCGGAATCCAACTGGACAACCTACAACAGCTATATGACTAAAAAGATCAACCGTACCCGCTGGATCGAAACAGAGGGATTTATCCGGATTGTGATCCGGGGCATCCAACAGAAAACACAAAAGCTGGACTGGCACCAGTATCTTTCGATTGACGGGCCGGCTGTACATAAAGAATGGCCATACTATTTTGCCAAAGAATGCCAAAAGACCGTGGATTCCGTACAAAAGATCCGAAAACCGGATGATGCGGTGTTCTTCCTGTTAGCTGACAGTCATTATTCCATCGGGGGGACATGGGATGATACGGCCAGAAACATGAAAATGACAGCGCGCCAGCTGCACCCGGACGGTATCATTCATCTAGGGGATATGACCGATGGACTGACACCGATGCGGATCACCGAGCAATTTGTGCAACGGACCATGGACGATCTGCAATCCATGGATACCGAGGTGTATTGCTGCATAGGAAATCATGACACGAACTATTTTAAGAACAATCCCGAAAGGATGAGCATGGTACAGTGTTCTCAACTGTATCTGAAGCAGGAGCAGTCATGGTATGTGCGTGATCTCAGAGATAAGAAATTACGCCTGTACTTTCTGGATTCTTACGATCCGAACAAGGCAGAACGATACGGATTTCCTTTCAAGGAGGTCGTCTGGCTCTGGAGAAGCCTGAAAGATACACCGGAAGGGTATAAGATCCTCGTGTTCTCCCACGTTCCGTTATTGGCTAAACTGCATCATTGGAGCAAAAAGCTGCGCAATGGGCGTGCTTTATTATGGGTGCTGGAACACTATCAGAAAAAACACCATTCCATTCTGGCTTTTATTCATGGCCATAACCATGCGGAACAGCTGTATATGGAAAGGGCTTTCCCGATTGTATCCATAGGAAGCAACAAACTGGAGGATTTTAAAGGAAAGAAACCGCAGGGTGCCTGGACATACAACCGTCAACAAGGAACAGTCACCCAGGATTTATGGGATGTGCTGGTCGTAAAGGAAAACCAGTTGTCCTTTATACGTTATGGAGCCGGGGGCGACCGGACGATTGAAGGAAAAGATATTAAAATTGAGAATCTATGATATACTTGACGTGTTCAGGAGGAAAGAATATGGCTGTAGAACAAACATATATCATGTTAAAACCGGACTGCGTACAACGTGGTCTGATGGGAGAAGTTATTTCCCGGATTGAAAAGAAAGGCTTCAAAATTGTGAAAGCGCAAATGATGAACTTAGGAGAAGATATCCTGAAAGAGCATTATGCCCATGTAGCCGACAAGCCGTTTTTTCCGGAAATGCTGGCATATATGACCAGTGGACCGGTATTGGCAATGATCGTCGAAGGGGATAACGCGGTAAAGGGGATGCGGATCCTGATGGGTGCTACAAAATATGAAGAGGCGGCCGCCGGAACGATTCGCGGTGATTATGCGACAAGCACAACGAATAATATTATTCATGGATCAGATTCTGTGGAAAACGCACAGATTGAAATCCAGAGATTTTTCGGATAAGAGGAGAAATCCTCTTTTTTTTATTGCCAAAACCGTATTTACTGTATATACTGTATATATACAGAGGTGCACAATGAATCTATTTATTGACAATAAAAGCGGAATTCCTATTTATAAGCAGGTATACGATCAGATTCGCAGCGAAATTGTAAACGGAGACTTGAAGCCGGACGACAGTTTACCATCGATCCGAAATCTGGCGAAGGATCTGCGAATCAGCGTAATCACCACAAAGCGGGCCTATGAAGAACTGGAAAAAGAAGGATTTATCTATACAGTGGCTGGCAAAGGCTGTTTTGTGGCAGATATGAATATGGATTGGATCCGGGAGAATACACTACGGGAAATTGAAGGGCATATGATGGATATTCTGTTCTTATCTTCCCGGATCCAATGTACAAAAGATGAAATATTGGAGATGTGGAATACCATTTGGGAGGATGAATCATGAATGCGATCAAAGTAGAAAATCTGCAGAAAAACTACGCAAACTTTTCTTTAAAAAATATATCTTTTACTTTACCTTCCGGGACGATCATGGGAATGGTCGGACAGAACGGTGCCGGAAAGACAACCATCCTGCGAGCCATTCTGCGAATGATCAACAAGGATGGAGGAACGGTTGAAGTTTTGGGGCACGCGGATCTAAAATCCATTCCATCCTTGAAAGAAAAGATCGGAATCGTCATGGATAACGAAGGAATGCCTTCTTATTTGAAGGCCTCGGAAATCGGCCGTATGATGGCTTCTATCTATCAGCAGTGGGATAGGGACCTGTATGACCGTTTATGCAAGAAATTGAAGGTGCCGATGGAAACGCTGTTTAAAGACTTGTCCCGAGGTAACAAGATGAAGGTGATGATCATCTGTGCCTTATCGCATCGTCCGGATCTGTTGATCCTCGATGAAGCAACCAGTGGTCTGGATCCGTTGATCCGGGATGAGATCCTGGATCTGCTGCTGGAGTTTACACGGAATGAAGCCCATTCCGTACTGATGAGCAGTCACATCGTCAGCGATCTGGAAAAGGCTTGTGATTATATTCTCTTTATTGAGGATGGACAACTGATTTTTGAAGAAGAAAAAGATAGGATCTATGAAAAATACGGACGTGTACAATGTACCTATGACCAGTATCTGGCATTGGATCCTGCCTCTGTATTAGGAAAAAGAGAAAACCGATACGGAGTGGATGTATTTATGGAAAGAAGTGCGGTGCCAAAGGAATTGGCAGCGACACCATTTGACTTGGAAGATCTGTTTATTTACATGATCAAAGGAGAAGAGGATGATGAAAGGATTACTTTATAAGGATGCGTTATTACTGGTTCGCCAGTATAAGATATTTCTTCTGGTTTCGATAGGATTTACTGTGGCCGGTGCATGGCTTCAAAACTCATTCTGGACAATTTATGGCGTATTCTTTATCAATGTCCTGAGTACATCATCCATCCAGATTGATGATCAGATGAAATGGTTTAGCTATTGTGAATGTCTGCCATTATCACGTAAGACAATCGTATCCGAAAAATATGTATTCGCTTTGATGAGCAGTGGAGGCATCATTTTGTTGCATATCATTATGTCTGTGATTGCCTGTCTGGTCAATGGCTCTATGAACATGGAATGGATCGGACTTACATCGATGATCATGTATCTGTTTACGGTAGTCATCACAATCGGAACGATCCCTTTAAATATGTATTTTGGCTCCCAGAAGGGGATGCTGGCTCGCTATGTCATTATAGCTCTTGTGGTTTGTATGGCAGTTGTTATGATGAACCTGTCTGATCAGGTTTATCAAGTGTTTCAAAATACATCGGGAACAGGGGCTGCCGTTGCGGCAGTGGTATTGGCGGCTTTGGTCTATGCAGGCGCATGGATCTTGACCATCAAATTGTATGAGAAAAAGGAGATTGTATAATCCATTAATTGAACAGATATTTTTTAGCAGGGAATGAATCTTATAGAATAGAAAAGCTCTTTCCAAAGTGATTCAACTTTGAGAAGAGCTTTTGTTCATTATTATGCGATTTCTTTTCCTGTTAATAAGAAGTAAGCTTCTTTGTACTTGGAAATAGTCATGTCAATGACATCCTGTGGCAGCAGATAGTCACTATCTGGATTGGCTTTCAACCAGTCACGTACATACTGTTTATCAAAGGATGGCTGTGACTGTCCTGGCTTATAGCCGTCCAGCGGCCAGAAACGAGAGCTGTCCGGCGTCAGCATCTCATCCGCTAAGACAACATTTCCGTTTTCATCCAGGCCGAATTCAAACTTGGTATCGGCAATGATGATGCCACGTGTCAATGCGTAATCAGCGCATTTTTTATACAGGGCAATGGTAGCTTCACTGATTTTTTCAGCGTATTCTTTTCCTTTACCCGGGAATTCCTTTTCCAGAATTTCAATCGTTTTTTCTATATCGATATTCTCATCATGATCTCCAAGGTCGGCTTTGGTGCTTGGTGTGAAGATCGGTTCCGGCAGCTTATCGCATTCCTGTAGACCTTCCGGCAGAGAAATACCGCATACGGTGCCGTTCTCCTGATAGCTAGCCCATCCGGATCCCGTGATGTATCCACGAACGATGCATTCAATCGGCAGCATGGTCAACTTTTTAACGAGCATACTTTTTCCTTCAAACGTATCATTGCGGAAGAATTCCGGCATATCGTTGGTATCGGTACTGATCATATGGTTGTCAATAATATCCTTTGTGTAATCAAACCAGAATTTGGACATCTGTGTCAGAATGGTTCCTTTTTTTGTGATCTCGTTTTTCAAAATGTGGTCAAAAGCGCTGATACGGTCGGTTGCGACCAGGATCAGGGAATCGTCATTATCGTAAATCTCGCGAACTTTACCGGCTTTAAACGGTTGATACTCTTTCATAAAGGGCCTCCTTTTTACTGAATTAGTATAAGAAACTTTTTAACAGAACTCAAGATAAAATCATCATAAAGTAGTTCGTATGTCTGTTAAATTGACCGAATGTACAGACTATGTTATAGTTCGGTTACGAATTTATTAGAGGTGCTTTATGAATGAATCATTGGATCAACAGATTTTTTTTAAGTTGAGGCAGGTAAAGAAAGAGCTTCAAAAGAATTGTACCAGTTCGGATCCCCAGGTTAAGAAAGTGTTTCATAGAAATATGATATTGATGCTGCTGGCTGAGAAAACGCATCCGGTCCGACAAGGCGAATTGTTGGATGATATCATGGTCAGTCCATCCACATTAAGTGAGATGGTCAGTAAACTGGAGCGGGAAGGGTATATTCGGAAAGTACAGAGTAAAAAGGATAAAAGAACGTATTTGTTGTGGTTGACCGAAGAAGGGCAAAGACAGGCGGATCATGAAGCCACGCAAAAAAGAGAACAGTGGCAAAGTTTCTTTGGAAAGCTGGATCCGCAGGACAAACGAGATTTAATCGGATTGTTGGATAAATTGATAGGAGATGAAGGATATGCGAAAGATATTTAAAAATTTGATTCCGTATTGGTATATGGTCATCTTGATCTTTTGTATGTTGGGATTGCAGGCATACTGTGATCTGTCGCTGCCTGCTTATACATCAGATCTGATTGATGTGGGAATCCAGAATCACGGGGTATCCCACATTCTTCCAAAGAAGATGACGGATCAGGAGATGTCGTTATCCGAAGTGGTGATGACTGAGGAGGAAAAGGATCTGTTGGAATCCTCTTATACAAAGAAGGAAGACATCTATGAGTTAAAGAATCTGTCCGAACAAGAACTGGACCAATTGGGTGACAAGTTATTGATGCCGATCGTCATGGCATATCAAATGGGAAATATGAAAGAAGATTCATTTAAGGATCTGGTAATAAAGTCTCTGGAAGCCAATCCGAATATTCCTGTGACAGAAGAGCAGATCCGTTCCATGACTGTTGAGCAGATTTCTCAATTATTACAGGTTCAGCTGAAGACCTTTGAAGCGGAGGATGAAAACGGCAAGGTATCCACTTTTGTGGATGTACGCCCACTGATGCAGACCATTTTAGCCGATGGCAGTGTATCGACGGAACAAATGCGAACGCAGATGGAAACCATGGTAGAAACCGTCGGCAGCAACACATTGAAATCCATGGGTATATCCTATGCGATTCAATGTGACAAGGAAGCAAATGTGGATGTCGATGCGATCCAGATCCAGTATCTATGGAATCAGGGAAAGCGTATGTTGTGGATGGCTGGTTTAATGTTGATTGCCTCTGTGGCAGCTGGTTATCTGTCTGCCCGAACCGGGGCCGGCATCGGAAGAAAATTGAGAGGATCCATCTTTGAACGGGTGGTTCGGTTTTCCAATACGGAGATGGATCAGTTTTCCACAGCTTCATTGATTACCCGCAGCACCAATGATGTACAACAGATCCAGATGGTGACAGCGATGATGCTGCGCATGGCTCTGTATGCGCCGATCTTAGGAATCGGAGGGATCCTGAAGGTGATGGAGACCAAAGCTCATATGGGCTGGATCATTGTGATGACCGTATTGATGATTTCCGGCCTTGTGTTGTTGTTGGTCAGCGTGGCGATGCCAAAATTTAAATTGATGCAGAAACTGATCGATCAGCTGAATCTAGTCTCCCGTGAGATATTGACAGGCTTATCCGTGATCCGTGCTTTTGGCAGGGAAAAAGAACAAGCCTTACGATTTGAGACAGCGAATGAAAATTTGATGAAAACACAATTGTTTACCAATCGTGTTATGACATTCATGATGCCTTGTATGATGATCATTATGAACTGTACGACGTTATTGATCGTCTGGGTATCTGCCCATCGCATCGATGCCGGAACATTGCAGGTCGGTGCCATGACCGCGTTTATAACCTATTCCATGCAGATCGTCATGTCCTTTTTGATGCTGACAGCGATGTCGATCATGCTGCCTAGGGCTGGTGTAGCTGCCGACCGGATCGATGAAGTACTACAAACTGTTCCAACCATTGCCGATCCGAAAGAACCGGAGCCGTATACCGAAGGGCAAGGTATATTATCATTTCGCCATGTTCACTTCCGGTATCCGAACGCAAAAAAGGAAGTGCTCTCAGATATTGATTTTACCGTTCGACCGGGGCAGACGACCGCGATTATCGGCAGCACCGGCTGTGGAAAATCCACCGTGGTGAATCTGATCCCGCGCTTTTACGACGTCACAGAAGGATCCATCGAGCTGGATGGGCATGACATTCGAAACATCCGTCTGAAGGATCTCCGTGACCAGATTGCGTTTGTGCCGCAAAAGGGTGTGTTGTTCTCCGGAACGATTTCTTCCAATCTGCGATTTGGCAACCGGGAGGCGACAACAGAGGATATGCGAGATGCCAGCCAGACCGCGCAGGCAATCGATTTTATCGAACAGGATCCGGCTCGGTTTGAAAAGGCAATTGCCCAGGGTGGCAGCAATGTGTCCGGTGGGCAGAAGCAGCGTCTGGCGATTGCGCGTGCCTTGGTAAAACCGTCGCGTATTCTGGTCTTTGACGACAGTTTCTCTGCTTTGGATATGAAGACAGATGCCAATTTACGAAAAGCGCTGGAATCGCAGATCAAGGACAAAGCGGTGATCATCGTGGCCCAGCGGATCAGTACGATCCTGCATGCAGATCAGATTATCGTGTTACGAAGAGGCAAGGTTGTCGGCAAAGGAACACATGCCGAATTGCTGAAAACCTGTCAAGTCTATCAGGAAATTGCGACCAGTCAGCTTTCGGAAGAAGAACTGGAAAAAAGCGTGAAGGAGGTGGCATGGGCATGAGCGAACAAAAATCACAGGCTCCACGCCATCGGGGACCCGGCGGGCGTATGGCTCCCGGCGAAAAACCAAAGAATTTTAAAAAGGCGATGAAGAATCTGCTGCAGTACATTGGCAGTTATAAGTATCTGATTGTATTTGTGATGATCCTGGCCGTATTGTCAACTGCCTTCTCGGTAGCGGGTCCTAAGATCATGGCCCGGGCAACCAATGCGTTGTTTGATGGTCTGATGCGTAAGATTGCCGGTACGGGTGGAATCGACTTTCTGTATATCCGCAACGTTTTATTGATCACATTGGGGTTGTATGCGTTCAGTGCCATAGCGAATTTCTTTCAGGGCTGGATCATGACTTCGATCACACAGAAGATCTGCTTCCGTATTCGTAAGGATATTTCCGAAAAGATCAATCGGATACCGATGAAATATTTTGAAAGTCGTACCTATGGAGAGGTTCTTTCCCGCATTACCAATGATGTGGATACATTGGGGATGGGATTGAATCAAAGCATCACACAGATTATTACCTCCTTTGCCACCTTGATCGGAATTCTGATCATGATGGTATCGATTTCTCCGTTGATGACACTGATTGCTCTGGTCATTCTGCCTATATCGATCTTGTTTGTATCGTTGGTTGTCAAGTTTTCCCAAAAGCACTTCCGTCGCCAACAGGAATATTTGGGACATATCAACGGACAGGTGGAAGAAACCTACAGTGGTCATTTGGTCGTACAGGCTTTTAATAAGGAAGAGGATGTTGTAAAAACATTTAATGAGACCAATGAAATCTTGTATCAGTCTGCATGGAAATCACAGTTTTTATCCGGATTGATGCAGCCGGTCATGGTCTTTGTCGGAAATATGGGGTATGTAGGCGTTGCCATCAGCGGTGGATTGTTGGCAATCCATGGTGTGATCGGTATTGGGGATATTCAAGCTTTTATTCAATATGTTCGCCAGTTTACCCAGCCGATCCAACAGATGGCGCAGATCATTAATATGGTTCAATCCATGGCAGCTGCCAGTGAGCGTGTGTTTGAATTCCTGGATGAAAAAGAAGAGGCACAGGAAGCGGAAAATGCGATCGTATTGGAACATGTGGAAGGCGAAGTGGCATTTGAACATGTTCGGTTCGGTTATGATCCGAATGTGGTTGTGATCAAGGATTTCAGCGCCGTTGCCAAACCGGGACAAAAGGTGGCCATCGTCGGACCGACCGGAGCCGGTAAGACCACCATGGTCAAACTGCTTATGCGTTTCTATGATGTCAATGAAGGGCGGATCCTATTGGATGGCTATGATGTAAATAAGATGAACCGTAAGGATGTACGAAAACATTTCGGAATGGTTTTACAAGATACATGGTTATTTAAAGGCACCATTATGGAAAATATCCGTTATGGCCGTCTGGACGCAACCGATGAGGAAGTGTATGAGGCAGCCAAAGCGGCTCATGCCGATCATTTCATCGAAACGCTGCCGGGCGGATATCAAATGGAATTAAATGAAGATGCGACCAACATTTCCCAGGGACAGAAACAGCTGCTGACGATTGCTCGTGCTATCTTGGCTGATGCGAATGTTCTGATCCTGGATGAAGCCACCTCTAGCGTGGATACCCGGACTGAAGAGCTGATCCAGAAAGCGATGGACGCTTTGATGAAAGGAAGAACCAGCTTTATTATCGCTCATCGTCTGTCTACGATCCGGAATGCGGATCTGATCCTGGTGATGAATCACGGGGACATTGTGGAGCAGGGAAAACATGAAGAGCTGTTAGCGAAAGATGGTTTCTATGCGCAGTTATATAATTCGCAGTTTGATGAAGGACTGGTTTTGGAATAGAGGAATCGAAAACCGGTTCCTTTTTTGAATTAAGGAAACGTTAAGGTTTGACGATTCGAACCTTAAGAAATAGGGGATATAGTAAGCATGTAACATAAAGGAGGGCTTGATTATGTGGTCAAGACAGGAAGTAAAAGAAAAAGGAAAAAGCGCATTTAAAAATAATTTCTGGAAGACAGTTCTTGTTAGTTTATTGCTGGTGATCATAGGCGGCGGCGGTGTCTTTGGAGGAAGTTCCGGAGTCCGTACAGTCTACAATATCCATGATACAAGTTCGGGCATTGTAGAAGAATCGTCGGAATCCTATGATTTTGATGACAATATGCAGGATGTAGAAGACTTTGAGGTATCGGAGAATGTTCAGGAGTCTGAAGGTTACACCTTTGAAATTTCGGGTACGATGGGCCTGTTTCTGATTCTGGCAGTATTAGCTGTTTTCGCTGTTGTAATATGGGCTATTCAAGCCTTTATCCTCGGACCTCTTGAAATCGGATTCCGTCGTTTCTTCATAAGAAACCTAAACGAGCAGGCTCGCATCCATGAAATTGGTTATGGCTTCGATCATAACTATATGGAAAATGTGAAGACGATGTTCTTTAAGGAGCTGTATACCATGTTATGGTCATTCCTGCTGGTGATTCCGGGCATTGTCAAATCGTACGAATACCGTATGATTCCTTATTTACTGGCTGACGATGAAACGATGACAAAACAGGAAGCTTTTGAAAAGAGCAAGGAAATGATGATGGGGCAGAAATGGAACGCCTTCATACTGGATCTGTCCTTTATCGGATGGGATATCTTAAGTTTATTCACACTTGGTATTTTGGGGGTATTCCATGTGAACCCGTATCGTAATATGTCACAGGCAGCGCTGTATCACAAGCTTCGTTACGGAACCGTCACACAAGAAAGTACAGAGGAATTCGCATAGATAAAGAAAAGAGCAGTACGTATTAAAGATACGTTTACTGCTCTTTTTTTGTTCATTTATCAATTTGTTTGATAAGGTTGACATCATCGGCTTCCACATATTGGATCTTGATGGTGTCCCCTGCCTGCAGGAAGGCAACAACGTCTTCATTCTTGGATGTGATCGTCACTTTGTATTTCTTATGGTCGCTGTCGATGATAAAGCACTTGGATTTATTATCGACCTGCAGGATCTGTACACTGTCGATCTTAATTTCTTTGCTCACCCATTCGGTTGAATCTTCATCTTCCTCGACATCGGCACCGATGAATTTCTTCTTCAATGTTTCGAAGCCTTCATCGCTTTCAATCGTGGCCACCTTCTGGTAATTGGTGGCATCGACCATCGCGTACATCTTGATCAGACCATTGTCATCCTTTAAAGCCATCATGTAAACCGGTTTTCCCTTCACATTGACGAGTAACGGGAAGGTGGCCTGATAACCGAAGTTTTTTACCTCTCCTTCCGCGGAGCGCATGGCACTGGATTCGTTGGCACCGGCGGAAGCGATTTTCATGGCATCGTGCGTACGCAGATTAACCAGGACAAAACCGAGATTGCTGGAGTCAGCATTGGCCGAAGTGATGCCGGAATAGATATAGATATCGCCATTCTGTTCCAGATAGTTGTAGCCGTCACTGGTAATGGTCACATTCTTCTGTCCAAAAAGAGAATTGATAAAACCATTCTGCAGAGATCCGTGATTGTCGATTTCTTCAATAACCAGGCTTTCCGGATAAATGCGGTCTACCCAGGCAGGCGCCTTGTCCACATCGTACTTCGTGGAGTCACCGGTGATCGGGTCAAAGAGGATCACTCCATTGACCTGCCGGCGGGCTCGATAGCCGGAATAAGTATAGGTGGTGCATACATACCATGGATGGCCTTCATCATCGATTTCAAACGATGGATTGCCGAAGATGACGGTTGGATACTGCATTTGCAGCTTCCGATACAAATTGTTATTGAAGTAGCCGGAAGGAACGTATTTCATACCGTCCAGTCCCAGATCTTTCAGCTTGACTAGCTCGGCTTCTCCAGTTACGGAATTGACCAGAATGTAGGCTGGAATGCCTTCATTACGGTTGCCTAGATATTTGATGAAGCCGGCATATTCTAACGGTGTTACACGATATACGCTGTTACGATAGGAAATCTGTGTGTATTCTTCACTGACCTCAAACTGCGAGACCAGTTCCGGCATTTTACCCATGACACGGTCACCAAGGACAATCGTCGATTCTCTGTCGATGATCGGTGTTTTGGTAAAGTCCACTTCGTTGATCTCTGAAAACTCCACATTTTCAACGGATATACGGCTGGCATAGGATTTCGCATGGAAGACCGGCCCGGCGATAAAGTTTGAAAATACCACCCACAGGCAGCCAAGCACAACTATCCAGTTGCCCAGCGTATAGGTGATCCGGGAAAGGCCCGGCGATGTGAACTTTTTGGCGAACAGACGTTCAACGGAAGAAGCTTCGCCTGCTAATGTATTGGTCTTTAAGGATATAAGACGTAACAAAATAAATAAAGATATTGTCCAAAAAAACAGTCCGGTGGAATGGATGTTCAATGCAGGGATCGTCTTATACCAGAGGATGGCTACGATCAGGATCCAAAGGGCAAGACATTGGATAAAAGTCTTGTTGCTCATGGGAGCATAAGGCTTTGGAGCTTGTCGAAAGCGTTCTTTTATATTGATTTTCATAATAAATCCTTTCTATAGCATATATTGATCCGGCGTCCGGATCTCATCGAGATAAATAGCATAACCTTTGCGAATGAATTTCCAGTATTCAGTTATCGAATGGTCCTGATCCTGGATCATTTCCTGGTTTTCATTGAGGATCCGATCGGACATACTGGCTTCCAGATAAACCCAAAAATAATCGTCAGCATTGTTTTCTTTGTCAACGGATTCTACGATCTTCTGGTCCAGCAGCTGGATGTTGGCATGTACGTGGTTTTCATGACGATATTGCTGCCAGTTGATCTTGATCGAGAAGGCATCCAGCATCCGAGGACTTAAGCACATCTTCAAGGTCTCCATGTCCTGGTCGGACCAGGCATTGTGGATCTGATAGAACTTTTCTTCGATCTTTTGATTCAATACCGTCTCATCCCAGAATTTTTCGGCATCATGGTAGGATAAGATCTTTTGTTTCGTCCTTTGATGGGCTTTGTGAACCTTGTGCTTGCGCAGGTATCCTTGCCAAAGCAGTAACAGTCCCATACAGAATAAAGGAAATAAAGCAGTCCACGGGACTTCGCTGGTGGATGCTTGTGCAGTAATCATATGTATCATGATTTCATTAAATCACGGTTTTCTTTGAGAATCAATGATGTCGCTTTTTTCGAAAAGGACCGTAATAGAGAGCAGGAGGGAAAGAACATGATCACATTTCAACAAGTGACGACGCAATCGCTTCATGAATTCGAGATGTCTGTTGATAAAGGGCAGGCGGTGTGGATTTCATGTGACAGAAGGACAGCACAGGATCTGGTGGATCTGCTGACGGGGAAAATAGAGCCGATGTACGGGAAGATGGAGATTGAAGGACAAAGCATTTCTAACAGAAAGGATAGAATTCAATATCGAAAACAGATTGGATATTGCTCTCATCAATGGATCGGATGGGATCACTGGACCGTTGAGAGAACATTGAAGTACATGCAGAAGATCCGAAAGACGCCTTATGATCCTGCGGCCTTGCGGATGGCCGGCTTGTACAGTCACAGACATACCCGAATGCGGATGCTGTCCTATGTGGATCGTATCAAGGTGATTTTGATTTCACAGCTGCGCCCTTGCTCACTGATGGTCGTGGATGAACTGTTTTCGCAAATGAGCCTGCAGGAAGCTATGAGCGTGCAAGGACTTCTGAAACAATGGATCCGGACTTTTGATCTGTGTGTGGTCTACATCGGAAAGACTCCCTTTGCGTCCATTCGCAGGATACAGATAGAGAAAGGATATGTAGTGTATGATCAATAGAGTGTTTCGCTGTATAGCTACCTGTATGTTGAGCGTCTGCCTGAATGGATTTTGTCTGTACTGGTATACAGAGTGGCAGGCATTGCCCCAGCGCATGTATTACCATGTATATACGGAAGCTCCGCTGCAAAAGAGGCCGGCCGGCAGTATCGGTATAAAAAAACAGAAGGATGGTACCTATTATATTTATTGCAAGAAACCAATCGGGAAAAAGGTTTGGGATAAAACACAGGGGATAATCTATGTGGATGACTGGAATATCCATGAATGTAGATCGCTGCAAAAACGATGGCAGATGGATACCGGATTTCTTATCATTTTATTGGTATTCCTGATGACAATGATTTACAATACATTACAGAATATAATCGATAGCTATCGTTCTTTTGTTATCCAGCTTGCCCGTAACGGCATTCCTTGGCGTTATACATGGCCGATGCTGGTCAATCGGTCTGACTGGCTCTTGCCGGTCATCTTCTCTTTCTTGATCAGTAGAAAAGCGTTTTGCGGCCGATATGTTCTATGGCTGCATTTAGGAATGACGGGCGGGATCCTCTTTCTTTTTTTCCTGCTGGTTGATAAAGAACAAAAGCGATATTAAGTGGGGGAATGACTTTTGAAAACATCTTTTCGACGGACACTGGCAGTATTGATTCTATGTGTTGCCTGCTTTGTAGCCGGCTTGTCCATACCAAAACTGCGGCAATCGGTATCTATTACCAATCAGGAGAAATTTAATGCGGTTTATAAGACGTTGACCCAGGATTGGTATTTTGCCAACCAGGTTGACAATCTGGATGAACGGTTGATGGAACAGTCGATCATCGGGATGACAACGTTGGAAGAGGATGCTCATACCAATTACTTTTCGATCGATGAGGCAAAAAAGTTTGCGGATTCATTAAAAGGATCAATAGTAGGGGTTGGCTTCAGCTATTATATCAACACGGATAAAAACGTAGTTCTAACCGCCGTCTATGTGAATTCGCCGGCCGATGCTGCGGGCTTACAAGTCGGGGATGAACTGATCCAGATCGGAGATATGAAGTGTGCGGAGCATGATATGGAGGATATCATCCAATATATCCAGTCCAGCGAAGGAGAAAAGCTGAATGTCAATTTCCTTCGGGATGAAAAAATGAAAATGGTACAGGTTATACCATCTGAATTTGACTCTACGGTGGCAGTACAGATTTTTGATGAGTATGCCATTGTGGAACTGAACAGCTTTTCAGAACAGAGCGGCGAGGATTTCGCGGAGGCAGTGAATCGGATCGAACAAGCCGGTGTGACGCAAATGATCCTTGATCTTCGCGATAATACAGGCGGATATTTACAAGCGGCCGTGGATATCGCCAGTTCTTTGATTCCGGAAGGCAGTATTGTATTGCAGGAAAAGTTCGCGGATGACAGTATATCAAAGTCAAAGACAAATAAAGAGTATCAGCCGGTTAAGATGGATCGGATCCTGATTCTGCAGAACGAGAATACAGCCAGTGCTTCGGAAGCGTTGATCGGCGCTCTGCAGGACAATCTGGGTGATGTAGTCACTTTGATGGGAACGACAACCTATGGAAAAGGAACAGAGCAGATGCAGATGCCGTTTGCGGACGGAACGTCTTTAAAGTATACAGTGGCCTTGTGGTTGACGCCGAAGGGTACCAGCATCAATGAAAAGGGGTTTAAACCGGATATTGAAGTGGAGGAATCCTTGGTGGAATCGGTTGGTTATTATGATTGGAAGGATGACGATGTCATCCATGCGGATACAGTGGATGACAATGCCGAAGCCTTACAGGTGTATCTGACATATTTGGGATATACGTGTGATCGGGAAGATGCTTATTTCAGCCCGGAGAGCAGTGAGCAATTAAAGAAATATCAAGAAGAACATGATCTGGAGACCACCGGCAGCTGTGATAAAAAGACGTGGGATCAGATTACGAGCGATGTGTTGAACAAAATGAATGCGGAGCAGTTGGACACACAGTTGACAAAAGCCATCGATATCTTGAAATAGGAGGACGTATGGAAACATTTGAACTTGTATCGGATTTTAAACCAAGTGGGGATCAGCCGAAAGCGATCGATACGTTGGTAAAAGGGATCAAGGATCACAAAAAAGTACAGGTTTTATTAGGAGCAACCGGTACAGGGAAAACCTATACAATGTCCAATGTGATTGCGGCAGTGAATAAACCAACTCTGGTTTTTGTCCACAACAAAACATTGGCCGGTCAGCTCTACTCAGAGTTTAAGGAGTTTTTTCCACATAATCGGGTCGAGTATTTTGTGTCCTATTTTGATTATTATCAGCCGGAAGCGTATTTACCGAAAACCGATACATATATTGATAAGAATACAAAAACCAACGAAGAACTGGATATGCTGCGAATGGCAGCTGTGAACAGCGTACTGGAGCGAAGGGATACGATTATCGTTGCCAGTGTGGCTTCCATCTATGGTGCCAGCAATCCGGAGCAGTATCGTCATATGCTGATGACTGTGCGTGTCGGTCAGGAAATCGATCGGAATGAGTTTATGATGCGGCTGGTCGGCCAGCAGTATAAACGAAACGATTCCGATCCGCAGCGAGGAACTTTCCGGGTCCGCGGCGATGTCGTGGAAATTACACCGGGCCATACGGAAAAATATCTGATCCGGGTGGAGTTTTTCGGGGATGAAATCGATCGGATCTGTGAGGTGGATCCGGTAACCGGCCACGTTAACCAGGCTTATCAAGTCTATGTTATTTATCCATCGCATGGGTACGCAACCAGTATGGATGTGATCAATCATGCAGCGGACACGATCGAAATGGAACTGGAAGAGCGTCTGGAATACTTTGAAAAGCAGGGAAAGCCCCTGGAAAAGGAAAGACTGGAGCAACGCTGTCGTTATGACATTGAAGCGTTACGACAGCTGGGATTTTGCCCGGGTATCGAAAATTATTCACGTCATATTGATGGCCGAAAGCCGGGGGAAAGACCTTATACCTTGTTTGATTATTTCCCGAAGGATTATTTATTGATGGTGGATGAAAGCCATGTTTCCTTGCCACAGATACGAGGTATGTATAATGGCGACCGAGCTCGTAAGGAAATATTGGTTCAGTATGGCTTCCGCCTGCCGAGTGCTTTAGATAACCGGCCATTGCGCTTTGAAGAATTTGAAGGGCTGATCAACCAGGCTGTCTTTGTTTCGGCAACACCGGGAGATTACGAATTGGAACAAACGAACGGGGAAGTGGTGGAACAGATTATCCGTCCAACCGGCCTTTTGGATCCGGAAATTGAGGTTCGCCCGATCGAGGGGCAGATCGATGATCTGGTTGATGAGATCAAACTGCGGATCGAAAAGAACCAGCGTACGTTGATTACGACATTAACGGTGCGCATGGCCGAAGATCTGACCGCTTATATGAAGAACATGGATCTTAAGGTGGCCTGGTTGCATCATGAAGTCAAAACCATTGAACGAACAGAAATCATACATGATCTGCGCCAGGGCAAATATGACGTATTGATCGGCATTAACCTGCTGCGTGAGGGTCTGGATATTCCGGAGGTTGGTCTGATTGCCATTCTGGATGCAGATAAGGAAGGGTTTCTTCGTTCCAAGCGTTCCTTGATCCAGATTGTCGGACGGGCCGCTCGGAATGCCGAAGGAAAAGTTATCATGTATGCAGATTCGATAACGGAATCGATGCAGTATGCAATCGATGAAACCAATCGTCGTCGCAGCATTCAGAAGGCTTACAATGAAGAACATGGCATTGTACCGAAGACGATCATCAAACCGATCCATGAGGTGGTTCGATCCAAAGAGACCAAGGAAATGGCTGCCAAGTATCTCAAGAAGAGGAAGATGGGCAAGAAACAAAAGGAAACCATGATCGAGAACATTACGAAAGAAATGAAAGAAGCTGCGCGCACACTGGATTTTGAAAGAGCGGCTCAATTAAGAGATATTCTGTTTGAACTGCAGGAATAAAAAGGATCGGTCCGATTTTTGGACCGATCTTTATTGTATATTGGATTGTGCCCAGTTGATGGGTGTTTGTCCATGTTCGACCAGATATTCGTTGGCTTTGATGAAGTGATTATTTCCAAAGAATCCTCGATAAGCGCTTAACGGGCTTGGGTGGGCACTGGTCAAAATCAGATGATCGGGATTATCGAGATACTTCATCGCATCCTTTGCCTTGGAACCCCATAGAAGAAATACCACTGGTCCTTCTTTTTTATTGATCCAGCGAAGCGCTTCATTGGTAAAGTTCTGCCATCCGATCTGCGCATGAGACAAAGGTTTCCCCCTTTCCACAGTCAGTATGGCATTGAGCAATAAGACACCCTGTTGGGCCCAGTCGGTCAGATCACCTGTCCGATGCACCTCGGTATGAAATTCGCTGGCGATTTCCCGGTAGATATTCTGTAAAGAAGGCGGGCAGGGGACTTGTGGCTGGACACTGAAGCAGTATCCATGCGCCTGGTTGGGGCCATGATATGGATCTTGGCCGACAATCACTACTTTTGTGTTTTCCAACGATGTAGTCAAAAACGCTTGAAAGATATTTTCCTTCGGCGGATAGATCTGCTTGGTCTTGTATTCTCTTGCCAGAAAGTAATTGATTTTATTCAGATACTCTTTTTGGATCTCCTGTTGAAACAGGGCATCCCAGTCATTATTAAATCGCATAAGTCAACCTCTTTATGTTTATACAGTGCTATAATAACATCATGAATGTACAAGATAAAATAAAAAAGATAGAAAATAAGAAGAACCAGAATCATGAACTTATCGAGTATCGTGAATGGCTGGATACGTATTTGCCGATGCATCGAAGAATGGCGAAGATCCAGGTGGGAGGAACAAACGGAAAAGGAAGTACAGTAGCTTGGATGAATCAGTTGTTGACAGCCAGCGGCTATAAGGTGGGTGTGTTTACCTCGCCGCATCTGATCCATCACACGGAGAGGATCTGTATCGGCAAGGAACCGATTTCTTTTGAAGATTGGGAACGGATCTATGATACCTACGCCGATCTGTTTGAGAAAAAAGAGTTTACCATGTTTGAAATCGATCTCTGGATGGCTGTTGCTTATTTTTTGGAAAAGAATGTCGATGTGGCATTGATGGAAGTAGGCCTGGGGGGACGTTTGGATGCCACGACAGCCCTGGATTACAATTTGACGATGATTACCAACGTCGGCATGGAGCATCAGGATATACTCGGAGATTCCATTGAACAGATTACCTATGAGAAATCCGGTATTTTCAAGCCGGGTGTGATTGCTCTGACTACGGAGACCAAAGAGAATTCGCGAAGGGTAATGGAACTGGTTGCCGGTTATATCAAGGCGATGCTTGGGTTTGTGGAGATGCCCTATGAACATAAAGATGGATACATTACCTTTACCTGGATGGATCATACATTTACGTTCAGACACCCAGTCTATCAATTGAACAATCTGGCCCTGGCCCTGGAAGGGCTCCATCAAATGGGATATGCGCTGGATGTGCAGCGAGTCCAGGATGTCATCGATACCTTTGCGTGGGAAGGGCGGTTCACTGTTTTGCGAAAAGACCCTCTGATTCTGGTGGATGGTGCACACAATGAAGACGGCAGCCGGGCGTTGGTCCGCTCTTTGCAGACCTTTGACGGGGATATCTATTTCTGTGTTTTAAAGGATAAGAATGCCCCGGCTATGCTGGAAATGCTGGAAAGTCTGAAGGGAAAGGTGACCTTGGTGCGCATGGATTCAGAAAGAATGTATCCTTATGAGAAACTGCGTAGAGGATCGATTACGATGACAGAGATGATAGACCGACTACAACAGACAGAGAACAAAACCTTGATTTGCGGATCCTTGTATTTTGTGGGGGAAACGTTAAAACTGTTTAATCGGAGTTAAATATTAGTGACAAAGCATTAATAAAACAGTGCCATTGTACCAATATGTGAATATTTTACGAAAATGTACAAATTATATAGAAATAGAAAGTACTTTGAATTATAATACGAATGGAGAGCCATGCAGAATGAAATGTATGGAATTATTAAGTAGCATCAATGAGTAGAAAGAGGTAAATAATTTATGATTCTTGATGAGTTGAAAGCAAAGATTGTCGGAAAGAAAATTCGTATCGTACTTACAGAAGGCTGGGATTATCGTATTCAGGAAGCTGCTATGCACATGGTAGAAGATGATTTGTGTGTTCCTGTATTATTGGGAACACCGGAGCAGATCGAATCCACACGTAAAGAATATGGATATGATCTGACAGGTGTGGAAATGATCGATCCGGCTACGTATCCGGAATTCGATCAGCTAGCTGACCGTATGCACGAATTGCGTAAAAACAAGATGACCAGGGAACGTGTAGAAGAATTGTTGCATCAAACCAACTATTTCGGAACAATGTTAGTAGAAACAGGCCGTGCCGACGGATTGTTGGGAGGCGCAACGTATTCTACAGCTGATACAGTGCGTCCGGCATTACAGTTGGTAAAAGCAGCACCGGGCCAGAATCTGGTAAGCTCCTGCTTCTTATTGGTTCGCGGAGAAGAACAGGCTGTATTCGGAGACTGTGGTATCAATATCAATCCGACTGCATCTCAGTTGGTGGATATTACCATTCAGACTGCTAATTCAACACGTCAGTTCGGTAAGGAGCCGGTTGTTGCGTTGTTATCCTTCTCGACAAACGGAAGTGCGGAAGCTGAATGCGTTACCAAGATGAGAGAATGTTTGGCTAAATTACGTGAAATGCCGTTAGATTTTGAAGTAGATGGTGAAATGCAGTTTGACTGTGCAGTGGATCCGGAAGTGGCAAGATTGAAATTCCCGGAATCAAAGGTTGCCGGTCGTGCCAATACATTTATCTTCCCGAATATCTCTGCCGGAAATATTGGTTATAAGATTGCAGCCCGCATGGGAGGATACATTGCGATGGGTCCGATCCTGCAGGGATTGAATGCCCCAATCAATGACTTATCCCGTGGATGTAACTGGAAAGAAGTCTACAACATGGCGATTATCACTGCTAACCAGAAAGAATTAGATATTTAATGAACGAAGACTGCGCAGGCAGTCTTTTTTTTATAAAAGTTGGAAATAAAGCTATTGAAACATCTTGAAATCATGTAGAATAAATAGGCAGAGGAGGAATGATTCGTGGAGAAATTTGCGTATGATATAGAACCTGGTGCCATTATGGATTTTGTGGAAGACCGGTTTATGCTGGTCATCAAGGATGATGTTTGGGAACCGCATGAAATAGAGATGGCCAGATCAAAGATGGATCTGACATTCTGTTACACACAGGATATTGCGATCTTTATCCTTGAAGGAGGATCTATTGACTCCAGTGATTTTTATTTTAATATTCAGGACTGTGACTGGAAAGAAGCTTTACTGAATCAAAAGTTGATCGATGTAGAGCTTTTGCTGGTGGATCAGAATAACAATATATGTTTGAAAAAGCGGAAAACGTTGTCGGCTGAACAAAGTGGGACCATTCTGCAGTGCTTGAAAAAGCAGGCAGATATTCAATTTATGCCCAATGAATACGATATCAATGTGATGGGGATCCAAAGTGCTTATGAACCGTTTGAGTTAACAAAATATGCGGTTGTAACTATGAAATTCTAGAAGGAGGGAATCTATGAAAGCAGTGATTAGTGTCATCGGAAAGGATCAGGTAGGAATTCTGGCTATGGTGGCTACCGAATGTGCCAAAGAGAACATTAATATTTTAGATGTATCGCAGACGATTGTGGATGGAATCTTTACCATGACGATGATGGTGGACATCGACAGAATGGATAAATCTCTGGATGTATTTGGAGATCATATTACCTCCATGGGGAAGGAAAGAGACTTGATCATTCGTGTAATGCATGAGGATATCTTTAATTCCATGCACCAGATTTAGGAGGCTTATCCATGCGAAATAATGAAATTCTGCAAACGATCCGGATGATCGATGAAGAATATCTGGATATCCGGACGATAACGATGGGAATCAGTTTACTGGACTGTATTGATCCGGATATTCAAGTATCCTGTCAAAAGGTGGAGGAAAAGATATGCCGCCTGGCTAAAGATCTTGTCAGTGTCGGCAATGAAATTGAAAGAACCTATGGGATCCCGGTTGTCAATAAACGAATCAGCGTTACACCGATTGCGTTTCTGGCAGCGGCCAATCAAGGAGCCAGCCCGGTGCCGTATGCGTTGACACTGGAGAAGTGTGCCCAAAAACTAGGTGTAGATTTTATTGGAGGCTATTCGGCGTTGGTGCAAAAAGGATATGCTCATGGGGACAAGGAGCTGATCGAATCCATTCCGGAAGCGCTGGCTAAGACGCAGCATGTCTGTGCCAGTGTGAATCTGGGATCGACCAAAGCCGGTATCAACATGGATGCGGTGGCGCAGATGGGACATATCATCAAAGAATGTTCCCGGATGACCCAGGAGGATAACTGCCTGGGGGCTGCCAAGCTGGTGGTATTCTGCAATGCGCCGGAAGATAATCCGTTTATGGCCGGTGCCTTCCATGGTGTCGGCGAAGCAGACTGTGTCATCAATGTCGGCGTATCTGGTCCGGGTGTTGTGCGTGCCGCTTTAGCTAAAGCGGACAAAACGATGGCGATGGATGAGGTGGCCGACCTGATCAAACGAACGGCTTTTAAGATTACCCGCATGGGCCAGCTGGTTGGGACGGTAGCCAGCCAGAAGCTGGGTGTTCCATTTGGCATTGTGGATTTGTCCTTAGCACCGACCCCGGCCGTGGGCGACAGTGTGGCTCACATTCTGGAGGAAATCGGTCTGGAGCAGTGTGGCGCTTATGGAACAACGGCCTGCCTGGCTATGTTGAATGACGCCGTTAAAAAAGGCGGTGTCATGGCGACCGGTCATGTTGGCGGTTTGTCCGGGGCTTTTATTCCGGTCAGTGAGGACGCCGGTATGATCGATGCGGCGCTGGCGGGTACATTATCTTTGGAAAAGCTGGAGGCCATGACGGCTGTATGCAGCGTCGGTCTGGACATGATCGTCATCCCGGGTGATGTCAGTGAAAGCGTCATCTCCGGCATCATTGCAGACGAGGCGGCCATTGGAATGGTGAATTCAAAGACAACAGCGGTCCGTCTGATTCCGGCTATCGGCAAAGAAGTAGGCGAAATCCTGGATTTCGGAGGATTGCTTGGATCGGGTCCGGTCATGCCGGTTCGACAGACGGACAATGCGGTCATGATCCAGCGGGGAGGAAGGATCCCGGCACCGTTGCAGGCATTGAAAAATTAATGAAAATTATTGTAAGTTCCTTGCAATATTTACGAACGAATGTATAATATGTTTTAAAGACGAAGAAAAGAAGAAGTACAGGCGGACGGCTTATCAGAGAAGTGGCGGACGGTGCAAGCCATTAAGAGAAAACCTGGAACGTGTCTTTGAGTCATATTGTCGAATCTTTGAGGCAATATCGTGAATTCGCGTTAAGAATGAGGTGTCATCCGTGAAAAGCGGATGGAATTAAGGTGGTACCGCGTTCATTACGTCCTTTTTCAATGAAAAGGGCGTTTTTTTGTTAGAAAAGGAGAGGAAACAAATGAACAAATTATTGAAAGCAGGATGCGCATTATTAGTAGCTGCAGCGATGGTAGGATGTTCCTCCGGATCTGCTCCGAAAGAAGAAAGCAGTGATGTCAAGACATTAACCATTGGTATCTCACCGGATTATAAACCATATGAATCATTGAATACAGATGGTGAAATGGAAGGCTTTGATATTGACATGGTTGCGTTATTTGAAGACTACTTAAAGGAAGAAGAAGGCGTTGAATACAAATTAGAGTTCAAACAGATGGACTTCGACAACATCATCACCCAGATCCAGGGTGACCAGGTTGACCTGGGTATCTCCGGATTCACTTATTCCGAAGACCGTGAAGTAGAGTGGTCCGATCCTTATCTGGGAACAAGCCAGGTAGCTATCGTACCGGTTGATTCCGATATTGAAACATTGGATGATCTAAAAGGAAAATCTTTGGTTGCGCAGACAGGTGCTACCGGGGAAGAAGCAGCCAATGAAGTGGAAGATGCAGAAGTTACAGGTCTGAAGAATGTTCAGGATATCATGAATGCGTTATCAGCTCATCAGTATGATGCTGCAATCGTTGATTTAGGTGTTGGTAAAAACTATGTAGAAAACGGCGAATTTAAGATGCTGGAAGGCTCTTTGATGGATGAAAAGAACTACATCATTGCCAAAAAAGGAAACACAGAAGTCATCGAAAAGATCAATAAATGTATCGAAAAATTCCTGGCGAGCGATGATTACGCTAAGATGTGCGAAAAATACGGATTATCTCCATTAGAAGAATAAGATAATCAAGGAGGATACTATGTTTCTTGCGTTTGGTAAAATATTTACCGCAGAAAATATCCTGTATTTAGCAAAAGGAGCGCTGTTATCTTTGGTGATAGCAGCGCTGTCCCTTTTAATCGGTCTGGTGATTGGTGTCCTAGGCGCTTCCGGTAAGCGTTCTAAGCATATCATTCCCAGAGCGATTGCGAATTTCTATGTAGAAGTGATTCGTGGGACGCCTTTATTGCTGCAAATATTGATTATTTTCTCGGTTATCCCTTCAATTTATACAGGTTTTACCGGTAAAGTATTGCGAATCAACGTGTACTTGATCGGTATCATTGCCATGAGCATCAACAGCGGTGCGTATCAGACTGAACTGATTCGAAGCGGTATTAACGGCGTGGACAGAGGACAATGGGAAGCTTGTGAAACACTGGGCTTGTCGCAGTGGCAGATGATGAAACTGGTCATTCTTCCACAGGCTTTCAAACGAATTGTTCCACCGGTGATCAGCGAGTTTATCACATTGATCAAGGACTCCTCTTTGATCAGTACGATTGGTGCGGTTGAATTGTTAAAAGGGGCTCAGGTTATAGGAACCAAATACTATGATGTTATGTCGCCATACTGCATGGCCGCAGTCTTTTATCTGATTATGACATTGAGTATTTCTGCATTAGGCAGTTATGTAGAAAAGAGGTTGGCAGCCAGTGATTAGAGTAGAGAATATTGAAAAACGGTTTGTGGGCACACATGCGTTAAAGGGTGTCAGCTTGGAAGTGCAGAAAGGTGAAATTGTCAGCTTGATTGGTCCTTCCGGATCTGGAAAAAGTACGTTATTGCGCTGTATTCATGGTTTGGAAACACCGGAATCCGGTGCTATCTTCATGGATGATGAGCTGATGGACCACAATGACGAAAAGAAATTCAGAGAACAGAGAAATCGCATGGGTTTTGTTTTTCAGCATTTCAATCTGTTCCCAAACTACACAGTCATCGAAAACTGTAAGCTGGCTCCTGTCCAGGTTTTGGGAATGTCGGATGAACAAGCAGAACAAGTGGCGATGGATTATCTGAATCGTGTCGGTCTGGCAGAAAAACGCGATGAATACCCAAATAAATTGTCCGGTGGACAAAAACAGCGTGTGGCGATTGCCAGAGCGTTGTGTATGAATCCGGAAGTGATGTTGTTTGATGAGCCGACCAGTGCTCTGGATCCGGAAATGATCAAAGAAGTGCTGGAGGTTATGACAAAGCTGGCGGAAGCTGGTATGACCATGATCGTTGTGACACATGAAATGGGCTTTGCCCGCAAAGTAGGGAATCGTGTTGTCTTCCTGGATCAGGGAGAAATAATTGAAGACACCACCAGCGAGGAATTCTTCACCAATCCGCAATCGGATCGGGCCAAAGACTTCCTGAGTAAGGTATTCTACGAATGAAACTAGCAGATTTTAAAGTCGAACAATGGATGAATAAATATGAAATGGATGCCCGTTATAATCTGACAGATACTTGTATGAAATCATTGACCATACAAGAACTGCTGGATATGGAACCGCTGGGATCCATTTCTTTAGACTATGGACAGATTACTGGCGATAAAGAGTGTAAAGAAGCCATCCTGTCTTTGTATGAAACCGGCACACCGGATCAAATCACTACTTGTCACGGTTGTCTGGAAGCGAATCAACTGGTCATGGAAACGATCCTGGAACCGGGCGATCACGTCGTGGCTTTTGTGCCGGGCTATCAACAGTTTATCGACATGCCTCGCTCACTGGGATGTACAGTAGATACCGTTTCCCTGGATGAATCCAAAAGCTGGATGCCTTCCATTACAGATGTGGAACAATCCCTGACAGAAAACACCAGACTTATCATCCTTAACAATCCGAACAATCCGACAGGAACGTTGTATACAGGGGCATTTCTGGATGCGTTGATCAAACTGTGCAGAAAGCAGGGAATCTACATCCTCTGTGATGAGGTCTATCGGGGATTGGAAGCGAACAAATCCATCAGTGATCTATATGAACGGGGAATTGCCACAAGCTCATTAAGTAAGATTTATGCGCTGGCCGGCTTGCGATTTGGCTGGGTCAAGGGACCAAAGGAAGTCATCGACCAGATCAATGTCCGTAAGGACTATACGATGGTTTCAACCGGGCCGCTGATTGATGCACTGGCTTTGACAGCTTTGAAGCATAAAGAGGAGATCCTGCAAAGAAATCGACAGATCCTGCAGGAAAATAAAGAGATGATCCGGCAATGGCTGGAAAAAGAACCAAGATATCATGTGCAGCTGCCACAGGAAGGAACAGTGTGCTTTTTAAAATATGATTTTGATATACCTAGTGAACAGCTGGCATTGGAGCTGTTGGAACAGACGGGTATCTTCTTTGTACCGGGATCTTGTTTTGACTATGAATACCATCTGCGCTTAGGATTAGGACAAGATTGTCGAATGACAAAAGAAGGCTTGGAACGCCTGAGCCAATGGACAGATCAAAGGTTGGGTTGCTAAAAAAAATCATTACATGGTATACTTTATACATTCTAAGGAGGACTTCTGAATGAAAAAGTTTTTGATTGGGGTTAGCGTCCTTACTTTGATGAGCGGTTGTACACGATTAAGCGACATCATGGATAATGATCCAAAGGAAAAGCCGGTCGCAAAAGCAGAAAAAGATACCAAGGAAAAAACGGTAGAGTGCGTAAACAGCGACCAGAAAGTTACAACTACTTTTGAAGCCAAAGGGGACAAGATCAAAAAAATGAAACAGGTTTTCTTTTTGACGAATTCGGATTTGGGAATTACCGATGAAATGAATAAAGAAACCATTCAGACAAAAATCAATGATACATTGAAAGAAAAGTATCAAGGGTTAGAAGGTGTAACGGTAACCGGAAAGGTTATCGATAAAGAAGTGGAAGTCACGGTAGAGATTGATTATGAAGTCGCAGATAAAGATGCATTGATAGAAGCGGGCCTGTTAGATCAGGGTGAAAAACAAAATACCTCGATTTCATTGCAGAAAACACAGGGTGTTTTCGAAGAGAACGGGTATGCATGTGAAGTGAAATAAGCGGCAATGCCGCTTTTTTCTTGAGGAGGATCGAAGATGAGATATTATATAGCAGACTGCCATTTTTTTCATAGAGCTTTGAATCAGAAAATGGATAAACGAGGCTTTTCCGATGTGGAAGAAATGAATGCCTATATGGTATCCCAATGGAATTCCCGGGTTCGGAAAAATGATGAAGTGATCGTTTTGGGCGACCTGTCATGGGGCTCTTTAGAACAGACGGAACAGATTCTGGAACAGCTGCAAGGGAAGCTGTTTTTGATTCGAGGGAACCATGACCGTTTTATCGAGGATAAAAGATTTGATGCTTCCCGATTTGGATGGATCAAGGACTATGCGGAATTAAATGACAATAAGCGTAAGGTGGTTTTGTGCCATTACCCCATCGCATGTTATAACGGACAATATCGGAAAGACAGCCAGGGCAACCCGAAGACATATATGCTGCACGGGCATATTCATTGTACACAGGATCAGGAGCTGATGGATGCTTATGAGGAATTTGTACAGTCCCAGACCCATGAAACGATAGGAAGTCATACGCAGGAAACAATTCCATGCCAGATTATCAACTGTTTTTGTATGTATTCGGACTATATTCCCATGACATTGGATGAATGGATTGATATTGACAAAAAAAGAAAACAAAATAGAAAAAAGAATGTTATAATGATATAGGGACATTAAGACATGGAAAAATTACAATTCGGAAAAGGAACAAAAGCATTATACATTCAAATAAAAGATATTTATCGGCATAGAATCATCAATGGAGAACTGAAGTATGGGGATAAGATCGAAAGTGAGATGGAAATCCAGAACATTTTCGGAGTGTCCCGCATTACCGCCAGGCAGGCTATCCTGGATCTGGAAAAGGAAGGTATGGTCAAACGTGGGCGTGGCAAAGGAACCTTTGTAATCTGGAAACCGGGCATTGAAGAAGAGTTGACACATATCAGCAGCTTCACGCAGGAAATGGAAGCGGCCGGACGCAAGCCGGGAACAAGCTATTACAGCATTACCAAAGAAAAAATGGATGAGAAGACCAAAAAGGAATTTGGCGTGGACCTGGATGATGTGATGTATTGTGTACGTCGTGTCCGTACAGCGGATGATGTCAAGGTCGTTTACATGGTTTCCTATTATCCATTATCGACAAATCTGCCGATGAATTCAGATAGTATCAAGAATTCAATTTATGAAATTTTAGACATGAAAGGGGTTGGCTCGCCAATCAGTATTCAAGAGAAGATAAGGGCTGAACTGCCTGACGAGGAAACAATCAAAGCCCTGAATATTGCCAAAGGACAACCAATCCTGTTCCGTTCAAGAATTTCATATGATGAAGATAACAACATCTTTGAACTATCGAAGTGTTATTTCCGTGGAGACTTGTATTCTTATTCTATTTCTTCCACGGAATCATGGAAGCGTTTATAAGAAGGAGGAATGAAGAAATGCCGGATTATTTAGAAAATGTACAGGAGCCGAAAACATATGCCGTATGTGCATATATTACATGGATTGGATGGTTTTGCGCTTTTTTCTTAAGAAATAAAAACAGCGAATTCACCACCCATCATGTAAACCAGGCATTGGTTATCAATATACTTTCAATATTAGGGGGAATCATTTCCCGTCATGCGTTTATGGGGCAGACTATAGCCACGATTATCGACGCATTGATCCTGGTTGTCTGGGTTCTGGGCATTCTTAGCGCAGCACGCGGCAACACAAAGCCGATTCCTGTTATCGGTGATATCAAGATTATTCAATAAGCAGCAATAGCTGCTTTTTTTATGCAAAGAAAAAAGAAGCTTTTCAGCTTCTTATAAGTACTTACAATCTTTAATTTTTCGTTTGACACCATTCAGGACCACATATCCTTCTTCCGGCTCTTCGTGAACGATATAACGAGGAAGCTCCGGTGCTTCATGCTTATGCGCATGTTTCGTATCGCAAGTCAGATCCTGGCTTTTAGGTACTCTGTGTCCGTCTGAGGATATGGTTTGTCGGTTGCGGACACTTTTGACGACTGTAGTGATTGCGGCAATGATTACAAAGATATAAATGGCAAAGAATAAAACGATCATAGGGGATTACTCCTTCGCACTTGCGCCTTCTTTAATTCCTTCTACCAATCCGACAATACTTTGAATTTCACTAGGAATGATGATCTTTGTGGCTTTTCCATCCGAAGCTTTTTCAAAAGCCTCTATACTACGTAATTTAATGATTGCGTCGTCAGCACCCGCTTCTTTTAACATTCGGATTCCATCAGCGGTTGCCTGCTGCACTTGACGAATGGCCTCGGCACGTCCATAAGCTTCCTGAATTTCTTTTTCCTTTTCGGCTTCAGCTGCCAAGATCGTCGCCCTTTTTTCGGCTTCCGCATTTAATACAGCAGCCTGATTCTTACCTTCGGCCTCAAGGATCATAGATTGTTTTTCACCTTCAGCCTGTAGGATGGCGGCACGTTTCTCACGTTCGGCCTTCATCTGCTTTTCCATGGATTCACGAATTGCGTTCGGTGGCTGGATGTTCTTTAATTCTACACGTGTGACTTTGATACCCCACGGGTCCGTCGCCAGATCGATGATCTGCAGCATCTGAGAATTAATGGTTTCACGACTGGTCAACGTGGCATCTAGTTCCATATCACCGATAATATTACGCAATGTGGTCGCCGTCAGGTTTTCCATAGCCATGATCGGATTTTCCACACCATAAGCATAGAGCTTTGGATCCATGATCCGGAAATAGACAACGCTGTCAATCTGCATTGTTACATTATCTTTCGTAATGACCGGTTGTGGTGCGAAGTCGGCAACCTGTTCTTTTAAAAGAACCTTTCGGGAAATACGATCAAAAAAAGGTATTTTCAAATGGATTCCAGGTTCCCATGTCGCATTGTAACGGCCTAAACGTTCAATGACAAAAGCACTTCCTTGAGGAACTACTCTAATACTGGCAATCAATAATAGTACTACAATAATGAATAAAATAAGAAATGTCATAAAATCACCTCGTTTCTTATAGAAGATATTATATAACCTGTATACCGGGGATTCAAGAAATGTGTTATCGGGATATTTATAAACAGGAGCCACAGGATTGCAAAGTCTTTTTTTGTCTTCAAGAGAACCAGACGAAAACATAAATATTACCACTGGTAATATAAAAGGTATGTTTTAGTAGAAATATCCACTTTTTTGAAGAAAGTGTTGCATCATAATGTCATAGGTAGTATAATACAAAACGACAAGTGGTAACATAAAAAATGTTACAAGTAGGAGGATTAAGTCAGAATGAAAGCTTTAGTGCTGGAAGAACCTAAAAAGTATTCGATTCAGGATCTCCCTGTTCCGGAAATCGGGGATGATCAATGTTTGTTGAAAGTACGTGTTGCATCCATCTGTGTCAATGACGTTCGTGACTATCAAGGTGGTGTCAATTGGACATATCCGCGAATTGGCGGTCATGAATACAGTGCCGTCATTGAAAAAATGGGTAAAAACGTTGACACGCATACATTCCATGTAGGACAGCAGGTAATTGCCTTCGTATTGGAAGACTGCGGATATTGTTATTCATGTAAGCATGAACACGGAAACATCTGCGACAACTCTACCAAAGGAACATTCTATTATAATGAGGGAGGCATCTCTGGATTTAAAGGATTTGCTGAATACGTAGCCATGGATGCCAGACATCTGTATCCATGCCCGGATGATACACCGGATGATCTGTTGTCTTTAACAGAGCCATTGGCTTGTGTCTTGAACAGTATGAATCGTTCCAATATTCAGTTTGGTGACGATGTAGTTGTCATCGGTGGTGGCGCCATGGGTATGCTGCATGTGCTTTGTGCGAAAAAACGTGGAGCTCGTGTTATCTTAAGCGAAACGGACGCAAAACGTCGTGAATTCGGTTTGGAATTAGGTGCCGATATTGTTATCAACCCACTGGAATGCGATCCGGTTGAAAAAGTTAAAGAATTAACAAACGGCCGTGGAGCAAACGTGGTATTGAATACAACAGCTATCCCGGCTGTAGCAGCACAGGCAATTGAAATGACAGCGAAGAGTGGTTTATGTAACATGTTCTCTTCCATTCATCCGAATGAACCAATTCCTGTAAATGCCGGTCGTTTACATTCACAGGAAATCTATGTAACAGGTACACAAAACGGAACAAGAAAATCCTTTGCACAGGCTATTGACTGTATTTCCAAGGGAATCCTTGATTTACGACCATTGATCGAAAAGATCTATGATTACACAGATGTAGTAGAAGCGATGGAATTCGCAAGCCGTCCAGATACATATAAAGTGCTGATGCGCTTTTCAAAAGGAGAATAAATATGCTGGTTACTTTAAAAGAAATCTATGAATACGCAGAAAAGAATAATGTCGCAATCGGAGCTTTTAACGTAGTAAACTTTGAAAACATTCAGGCTATCCTGGAATGTGCCGAAGAATTAAACGTTCCTACGATCATCGCCTTTGCACAGACTCACGAAGAAAACGATGTGATGGATCTGGATACAATCGGTGAAGTAATGGTATTGATGGCAAAGAATGCCAAGGTGCCTGTATGTGTTCATTTAGACCATGGTGTCAACTTAGATTACATTGAAAAATCATTGAAGATGGGCTTTACATCCATGATGTTCGATGGATCGGCTTTACCATACGAAGAAAACGTACGTCAGACGATTGAAGCTGTGAAACTGGCACGTAAATACAATGTAACAATTGAAGCAGAAATCGGAAAGATGGCCGGTATTACATTGAATAACGATGGTGTCACAGAAAATCGTGCCAGTGATCGCAGCATGTATTCCGATCCGGCAGAAGCAAAAGATTTTGTGGAAAAAACAGGTGTTGACTGTCTGGCATGTTCCTTCGGAACAGTTCATGGAGAATATACGGCTGAACCGAATATCGATTTTGAACTGGTAAAAGAATTAGCTGAAGCAACAGGTGTTCCGATTGTTATGCATGGTGGTAGCGGAGTCAGCCATGAAGATTACAAGAAGGTCATCGCAAACGGTGTACGTAAGATCAACTACTTTACATACATGGATCTGGCTGGTGGAAAAGGTGTTTCCAATCAAACCTTTAAAACATTCCATGAAGCAGCTTTCGCCGGTAAAGAAGCTATGCGTAAAGATATCGAATCCGCTATGCGCTGTTTCCTGAATAAAGACTAAAGTTTGTTTCCTTTCAATGCATCCGTAACGGATGCATTTTTATGAAATGAAATTGCAAACAATATTGGAGTAGAATAAAATAATTGTAATGAAGAAGAAAAAAGACAGCGGAAAATTCTTATATGATGATGTGAAACAGGCCATCTTGAAAGATTATGCGGATTCTCCGTATTATACAGCTATGCCGAGTGAACGAGAACTGTGTGAAACCTATCATGTATCCAGACCGACCATACGGAAAGCGTTGGAAATGTTAAATGAAGAAGGCATTATTTCTACATTACGAGGCAAAGGAACATTTTATATTGGTCCAAAGAAATTCACCTCAGAACGTTTAACGATTGGCCACAGCGGTATTTCTTTCTATGACCAGGTAGTATCCCAGGGAGGAAATCCTTACTCCAAGGTACTGGTACAGGATGTACGTTTGGCCGATAAAAGGATTGCAGCCAATCTGAACATAAATGTGGACGAGGAAGTATTCGTATTGAAACGTGTCCGCTATATTGATGATGAGCTTTATCAGATCAATACCAGCCGGATTCCTTATAAACTTTGTCCACAATTAACAGATGTAGATTTTTCCGGCTATGTATCTTTACACGAAACGCTGCGCAGCTTTGGTATCTATCCATATTATGCAAAGAAAATGGTAGAGGTATCACGAGCGGACAAACGAGAAGCCATGCATCTGAATTTAAAGGAAGGAGATCCAATCCTGGTATCCCAGATCCAAACCTTTGATAAAGATAATCGCATCCTGGAGTATGCCACAACCAAGTCAACGGTATATAACACACGATTTGAAATGACAATTTATAACAATGAACAGGAGACAGAGGAATAAACGAGATCTTCCTTGTAAGAACAACCAGTAACGAAGACACGTTACTGGTTTTTTAGTTGCGTTGTTGTCAGAAGCAGTTCAAATCTCTGATCTTTTCATATAGCCAATAATAAAGAAGTTTCGGGTATTGATTTGTTGGTTTCGGGTATCCGAAAAGTTGTTGGAATTATACGATATATTTAGATATAGGAGCTTAGCTGTCATTTTTTATAAACAGAAAGGAGAAGACAGAATACATCATGTATTCGATTCATAAAAGGTGAAAGTATATGAATTCCCTAAACCAGACAGAAAAGGACACAAATAATAGAAAAGATTGGAGAAACCATTCGTTTAGGTATTTATTAATATTACTGATTCTTTTCCTACTATTCGCCCTCTTCACTTACCTGAGTTAATAATGTAAAAAAAGATATATCAAAGATTTAAAGACGGACATAAAGGCCGTCTTTTTAAGATAGGATCAAGTATATATTCCTTCCATCGCTTCATTCAAACGGAGTGGGCTATAGCTTGATTTGAAGTCAGGGAATGAATTATCATTTAGTTAAAGGAACGAAAACAACAATATCCATAATTCACAGGGAAAGGATCTAAAACTCCATTTAGAAGGGCTCATGTCAATGCAGAACGATATGGCAACGATAACTCTGATTGGAGCCATGTGAAGGGGATAGTAAATATTGAAAATGAGTATGAGTCTCGTACTGCAGAAATTCATTGGGTTGAACCAGAAGAAACGGGATGATAGATCCCTTTGTAAAAAAATAGCTATGAAAGTAAAATATATAGGAAAAAAGGATACTATGGCGTTTAAAAGAGATAAGATATATGAGGTAATGTCTATCGAGCGTCATTGGTATCGTATTATGACTGAGTTAGATGAGGACTATGTATTTCCACCTAACCTATTTGAGATTGTTGAAGATGACTAAGAGCATTCTAATTAAGGAATGCTTTTTTTGCAAGGAAGAACATGTTAGATGAAGCTCAATATACTTGGAACAGATTGGCCAATCAGATTTGTTAAGTAAACCCGGATGTTGTGATATCTCAAAAATGGGAGATATATTTGAAAAAGTGGGCACAAAGTGGGCATAAAAGATAAAGAAACAAAATAAAACCCCATATGTATGGGGCTTGTTTTCAGATGGTGACGCGTACGGGATTCGAACCCGTGAATGCATGCGTGAAAGGCATGTGAGTTAACCGTTTCTCCAACGCGCCGTGTATGTAAACTTATCATGTCTCGATAAGGCTTTCATATAATATCATGCAACTTTGAGAAGTGCAAGAGTATTTTTTAGAAAAAAAGAAGGAAAAGTGAGTTTTTTTAAAAAAAGAAAGTGAAAAACAGTTGAAGTTTGATGGATTTTCCCTTATTATAGATTAGCATGCGTGGCAGAGTTCGCATTACTCATTATGACCACTGCATAAGACGAAATATAAGGAGGATGTCTTATGGCTAAAAAGAAGAATGCAAAAGTTACAAAAGTATGTAAGTTGCAATTTATGGCTGGACAGGCAAAACCAGGACCTGCTTTGGCAAGTGCCGGAATTAACATGCCACAGTTCTGTACAGCTTTCAACGACGCAACAAAAGATCGTCGTGGAGAACTGGTTCCAGTAATCATCACTGCATACGATGACAAGAGTTTTGAGTTTGTTACGAAAACAACACCTGCAGCAAACAAATTAAAAGAAGCAGCCGGAATCAAAACAGCAAGTGGTAACCAAAATGAAGTTGCCGGAACGATCACTGTTGATCAGTTAAAGGAAATTGCTGAATACAAGATGCCGGACCTGAATGCTAACGATGTAGAAGCTGCAATGCGTATTGTGGCTGGTACAGCTCGTAACATGGGTATCAAAATTGAAGGATTTGAATAGGAGGGACGATCAAGATGGCTAAAAGAAGTAGACGTTATTTAGAGGCTGCGAAATTGGTTGATCGCTCTAAAGCATATCCAATTGAAGAAGCTGTAAAATTATTAAAGGAAATAAGTACAACAAAATTTGATGCAACAGTTGAATTGTGTTTCAACTTAAATGTAGACCCGCGTCATGCCGATCAGATGATCCGTGGTGCTATGGTATTGCCAAACGGAACTGGAAAATCTCAGAAGGTTGCGGTTGTTGCAGAAGGTGACAAAGCAAAAGAAGCCGAAGATGCCGGTGCAGATGTAGTTGGTGCACAGGATCTGATTGACCAGATCTCTAAAGGTTGGTTCGATTTTGACGTATTGGTTGCTACACCGAATATGATGGGTAAATTAGGACGTTTAGGACGTTTGTTAGGACCTAAAGGTTTGATGCCAAACCCTAAGACAGGTACTGTAACAATGGATATTGCCAATGCGATTGAAGAAATCAAAAAAGGTAAAGTTACATACCGTGTAGACCGTGAAGGTAACCTGAGCGTAATCATCGGTAAAGTAAGTTTCGATGATGAAAAACTGATTGAAAACTATCGTGCAATGTATGATCGTATTCTGAAGGCACGTCCTACTACAGTTAAAGGCGGATATATGAAATCCGTAACATTGTCTGCAACAATGGGACCTGGCATCCGCATTGTAAAAGACTAGTATTGACAAAAGAAAGTCAATCGATTAAAATTCGTTTGTTATCAATATTCCAAAGACAGTAACGGCCATAGAGCTTAATCATGTTACCGAGGGTTGATGCTTAATCTTTATTATGCTCATTTGCCCGTGCTTTGGTACGGGCTTTTCTTTGAATATTGTTACAATATAGAAAGAAGAGGTGGACCGCATGAATGAAAGAATCCTTGCTGAAAAGGAAGCCAAGGTAGCTGCACTGGCTGAGAAAATGCAGGCGGCCAGTTCAATCGTTATGGTTGAATATCGTGGCTTAACCGTAAAAGAAGCAACGGAACTTCGTCGTAATCTTCGTGCTGAAGACGTAGAATTCAAAGTTTACAAAAACGCGATTGCTCGTCGTGCTGCACAGAAATTAGGTTATGATGAATTTAGTGAAGGCATGGTAGGACCAAACGCCTTAGCTTTTGGTAAGGATCCAGTTGCTCCAGCTCGTGTATTGGCTGCATTCGCAAAAGATCACGAAGCACTGGTATTGAAAAATGGAGTCGTTGATGGGGAAACGGTTGATGAAACAACCATCAAAACATTAGCTGCCCTGCCTAACAAAGAAGGTATGTTGGCTAAATTTGCTTCCTGCTTAAATGCACCAGTTATCAAGTTTGCATTAACAGTTAAAGCATTGGCAGAAGCTAAAGAAAACGGAGCTGCGCCAGCTGAAGAAGCTGCACCAGCCGAATAATCAAGGAGGAAAACAAGAATGGCAAAATTAACACAAGATGAAATTCTGGCTTATTTAGAAGAAGCTACTATTTTAGAACTGAACGAATTAGTAAAAGCAATCGAAGATAAATTCGGTGTAGTTGCAGCTGCTGCTGTTGCTGGACCTGCTGCTGCTGAAGTAGTTGACGAAGGACCAAGTGAAGTAACTGTTACTTTAACTGACATCGGAGCTACTAAAGTTAAGGTTATCAAAGCCGTACGTGAAATCACTGGTTTAGGCTTAGTAGATGCTAAGAAACTGGTTGACTCTGCACCGGCTGCTATCAAAGAAAACATTGATCCGGAAGAAGCTGAAGAAATCAAGAACAAACTGGTTGAAGCCGGAGCAATGGTTGAAATTAAGTAATTTCAAAGAGTGTCAAAAAGAAGTCCAATTTGGACTTCTCTTTTTTTTATTCCAGAATAGGTAATTGATTTTCACTTAACAATACATTTGTATCGATGACGCTCATTTCCCGGTTTAGTGCATATATTAATAAAGCATCTCTTTTTACCTTCGGATACAGGGATCCATTATCCGATAAACTCAGCAGATGATCCGTTTCTTTTAATGTCAGTTTCATAGCTAAACAAAGTTGCAATACTTTATCTTTCCCCGGCTTTCGCGTACCATCAAATATTTGATAGGCATAATTTCTCTGTAAAGTGGTTTTCTGGATAACATCGCTTTTCGACAGATTCTTATATTCCAACAAGGACTGAATATACTTTGAAAAAGTAAGATTCGGTATTTCTTCTAATAGTGTGTCTATTGGGAGAGTCTTTTTTGACTGAAGTACCTGTAATAATTGAGTTGTTGAAATCATAGTGTCACTTCCTTTTGTTTATTTTATAATAGATTCATGAGGAAACTCCAATGAAATATATCGATGCTTATAAAGAGATTGAAGTATTGAAAGAGGATGGCGTGAACCGCATCACCAAGGTGCGCAGTACGGAAGACTCTATGTACTATATCAAAAGAGAAATCCGGGAAGGTAACTTTGATTTGTATTCTAAATTGATGAATATTCATAATGTGCATTTGCCTGCAATAAAGTATCTTGTACGGGAAGATAACACGGTGATTTTGATTGAAACCTATTATAATGCACCTACGTTGGAACGAGTGCTTAAGACGCAAGATGGTATTTCCCGCAAACAGGCTATTGATTGGATCTGCCAGCTATGTGATGTATTGGAACAACTCCATAAACAAGTACCACCTATAATCCATCGCGATATAAAGCCGGAAAATATCTTTGTGCAGCAAGACACGCTGATTCTTTTTGATTTTGATATTGCCCGGTTTTATCAGAATCATTTAAACACCGATACACAACTGTTAGGAAGTGTCGGCTATGCAGCCCCGGAACAATTCGGTTTTGCTCAGTCGGATGCTCGCACTGATATATATGCATTAGGCATTGTTGCCAAAGAGATACTGGGAGAGAATGCCAATATGTATCATAGAGTTTTGGACAAAGCGATGTCTATGGATCCCAAAAACCGTTACCAAAGTGTGGAAGAGATGAAAATGGATTTATTGGGAAAGCGTTGGATTCTTCCGGGCATTCTTGATGAAAACAAAAGGGACAAGATTTTTTCCTGGGGATTTATCATGGCTGGTATATTTTTTGCGCTGATCATGGAGAATGTGGATTATACACAACAGATCTTCTTTAAGCTGACAGTATTTCTATATTTCTACGGTATCCCATTGCTTTGGTACAATCGTTTTCACTTTACCCGTAACAAATATATGCAGATCATCTTCAGCATTGTTTTATACATAGTATGGATCTATTTCTGTACCTTCCTTGCAATGGTTGGCTATGCGCTGATTGGCTATCCTATGTTTTGAATGTATGCTGGCGGCATACCAAAAACATTTCCGTTCTTTCTATACTGAATGCAGTAGAAAAGAGGTATTGTTATGAAGAATTTGAATACACCTCCAATTCCAAAAAAAGAAATAAACGGAGAGAAAAAACCGATTTATAAGAAGAAACGATTTTGGATTATACTAATAATTGTAATGGCGCTTTTCTTTGGATCTGGAGAATCAAGTGATAATAGGACAACAAGCAAAGCTGCTGATATGGAAAATACAAAGGAAGGTGTTAAAAAAGAAAAACAGAAAACTTATACAGCCGATGAAGAATCTTTAAAAGAATTATATCAGGATGAATTTTCAATGAATTCCATAAATAACTTGAAAGTGGAATGGGATGATATAAATTCTTGTTGGCACATAACCTACGATTTTACTGGTTCTGCCTGGGATGAAAGTATGTTTATCCGTCAGGAGTTTAAGAAGTATATCGACTATTGTAAAAAAGCATATAAAATTGAAGGTGTTGATAGTATATATTTCACAGTGAGAACAGAAATGCAAGATTCAAAAGGAAATAATACAACAGAAGATGTATTTGATATACGCATGTTAAAAAAAGACTTCGATACGTACAATTGGAAAAATATGGAATACAAGGACGGAGTTTTTGATCAGATACAAAGTGATAGTGATTTTTTCTGGATTCATCCAGGGATATTAAAAAATATAGATACGGAAAAGGACTTTTATTACAGTTGATTTACCTTTTCATTCAAACAACAATTAAACGAAGCAAAGGACAAATGCTTCGTTATTTTGTTATACTTTAAATATGGATAAAGGACATATTGTAAACTTAAATAACACATTTCGAAAAGAAATGAATTTCAGGGATCTGGGAGGCTATAAAACAATTGAAGACCGAACAGTATCCAGGGGGCTGCTGTATCGTAGTGCTGCATTGGGATTGTTAAATAGTGAGGAAAGGAAAGGTTTTGCATCCCTGGGAATCCAAACCATTTTGGATTTTCGCACCAGAAAAGCAGCGCAGGAGCTGCCGGATCCGAATTTTGATGGAACGGATCAATATCAGTTATGTGCCGCTTTTGAAAATTTTGGAGAAGATCTGAACTATTCACCAAAAGAATTTTTTCAGATGCTGATTGACGAAGATCAGAAAGGAAACACCATAGGAACGGTCGTTTCCAGTATTCATTCTTCTCTGGTGTATACAAATGATGCATATAAAAAGATGTTCGAACTGTTGCTGGAGGAAAGAACACCCCTTTTGTTCCATTGTTCACAAGGTAAGGATCGTACAGGGATTGCAGCCATGTTGGTCCTTCTGGCTCTGGGGGTGAATGAGAAACAGATCCTGCAGGATTATGCATTGTCAAATGAATATCGGAAATCTTTTATCGACCAGCGTATGAATAAACATAAGCTCTTGACTAAGAGCAAAAATGTACAATCGGCTATCCTGGCTGTAGAGGGCGTATTACCGGAAGCGGGTTATATGCTGTTGTGTGAAATACAAGAACGGTATGATAATTATGAAACATTCTTTCGGAAAGAGTACGATTTAAGATTAGAAGACCTGAAGCGATTAAGAGATTTGTATACAGAATAAGGCCATATAATGAATGGCCTTTTTTAATTATAAAATTAAAAAATTAACGATAAACGATAATATTATATTGACATACATTAAATGATGGAATATTTTAGAATTAACGATAGACATTCATTTGCAGGAGAAAGGAATCAGATAGAGAGGTTATAGTATGAAAGAACAGGCAATTTCTAAAATTAACAAAGTAGGGAAAATAGGGCGTATTATCAGTTTGATCTGCAGGATTATTCTTGGTATCGGATTTGTGTGTACATTCGTTGGAACGATTGCTGTGGCTATGATACCGAAGGGATTTATCACTTTGGATGGTGCCGGAAGCGGAACACTAAAGATCGATGTGGAAAAGATCGGACAAACGATCAGTGCAGAAGATAAGGAAAAACTGGAAAAAGGCGATGTGCCGCTAGATCTGGAAATTAATGACATTGCATTAAACGAAGCAGATGTAAATGTGACGGGAAATGTGATTGAATTTAGCGGAAAGAGCAATTCCTTTCAAATATTCGATCTTCATAATATGACAGGAGGACTGATTGCAGCAGATCTTACGATTATTCTGACATTTGTTACTATGGTATTTATCGGGCGGTTGTGCAAAGCTTTTGAAGAATGTGAATCTCCTTTTGCACAGGATGTGATTACATCCATGAAATATTTAGCCTACTCCTTGATTCCGTGGACAGTCGTATCTACTGTTTCGGATGCTGTACTGTATCATTCAGAAAGATTTCCAATCAATTTTTCAGTGAATATAAATATGGTAATCGTCGTACTGCTTGTGTTGGCACTGGTCTATATATTTAAATATGGTGCTGTTTTGCAGCAGGAATCGGATGAAACTTTATAAGTAGATCATGGGAAAAATTGTATTGAGGCTGGATCGTGTGATGGCTGACAGAAAAATAAGCTTAAAGGAACTTAGCGAAATGGTCGGTGTCAGCAATGTAAATCTATCAAAGATGAAAACGGGTAAAATCAGTGCCATCCGTTTTTCAACGTTGGTTGCTATTTGTGAAGCACTGGATTGTCAGCCGGGGGACATACTGGAATATCAAAAAGAAGAATAGGAAGAAATATCCTTACAAAAAAACGAGTCAGTTATTCTGTCTCGTTTTCTTCTTCTAATAAGATTTTTTTCATGGCATTAGAAATGCCGTTGTCGTATACGCTGGTGGTTGAGAAATTCGCAAAGCTTTTGACATGGTCAGTTGCTGTTCCCATGGCTACACCGATATCTGCCATTTTCAACATCTCAATATCATTGGTACTGTCACCAAACGCAATGACATCTTTCCAGCTCAGATGAGCTTTTTCCAATATCTTTTCGATTCCGTTGGCTTTGGAAGAGTCTTGGTTAAAGATGTCATAACAGAAGCCGTCGCTCTTTACATTGATCAAATCTGCCTGCAGGCCCGGATGTTCCTTGACAAAGTTTTCGATGATCGACTGGTCTTTGGTCATGATAACCGCATCATAGGCTCTGTGTCGTTTGTGGTAGGACTGACTTGGATCATAAAACAGGTAGTCCAGTACATTGCAGTATTTGCAGAAATCATACATTGGATAGAAGCTGTTATAAATATAAGTAGAATCACCGAAATGGAACATTAGTCCAAGCTTTTCTTTCCTGGATAATTCTACCATATCGTTTACATATTCTTTTTTGATCGGGTTTCCGTAGATTTCCTCAAAGGCACCATCCAGGATATAGGAACCGTTGATCAATATATAGAAATCGAATTGAACTTGTTTTAATATCTGTGATAATTGGTGAAACGGACGGCCGGTTGCCGCACATATTGCGTACCCTTTCCTGCGAAGATCATCGATCATATCCAGGCTTGAATCCTGAATGATGTTGTTTTCGGTCTGGTATAAAGTTCCATCCATATCGAAGAAAATAATTCTATGTTTCATGTTATCCCTCTTTCTTTTTATTACTTTATCCATTTATGATAAAAATACAAGTTAAAAATGAAAAAATCGTTTGACAAACGTAAGGAATACGAGTAGATTATATTTGCATGCGTAAAACAGGCTTTTTATGAAGCCTTTTCTTAAGGGTAAAAAAAGACACACCCGGAAACGTGTGTTTAAAGAAGAAAGGAGTGTTCTTATGCCAACAATCAATCAGTTGATTCGTAAAGGTCGTAAGGCTAGTAAAGCGGCTTCAAAGTCACCGGCTTTAAACCGTGGTTACAACTCACTGCAGTCTAAACCAACCAATCTGTCCAGCCCACAGAAACGTGGAGTTTGTACACGTGTTGGTACAATGACACCTAAGAAACCTAACTCAGCGCTTCGTAAATATGCCCGTGTTCGCTTGAGCAACGGAATGGAAGTTACAGCTTACATTCCGGGAATCGGACACAACTTACAGGAGCACAGCGTTGTTTTGATTCGTGGTGGTCGTGTTAAGGACTTACCAGGTGTTCGTTACCATATCATTCGTGGTACTTTGGACTGTGCCGGCGTTACGGACCGTAAACAGAGCCGTTCATTGTACGGAACTAAAAAACCTAAAAAATAAACCAAACATGAGAGGAGGAAATTAAATGCCTAGAAAAGGACACATTGCCAAACGTGATGTATTAGTCGATCCTATCTATAACTCCAAATTGGTTACTCGTTTAATCAATAAAATCATGTTAGATGGTAAAAAAGGAGTTGCTCAGACGATTCTTTACAATGCGTTTGATATTATTGAAGTAAAAACTGGAAAACCTCCAATGGAAGTTTTTGAGCAGGCATTGGAAAATGTTATGCCACAGTTGGAATTGAAAGTAAGACGTGTTGGTGGTGCAAACTACCAGGTGCCGGTCGAAGTCAGTGATGAGCGTCGGTTGACATTAGGATTACGTTGGATCGTAAACTATGCACGTTTAAGAAATGAAAAAACGATGGAACAGAGATTGGCTGCAGAGATTATCGATGCATCTAATGGAACAGGTGCCAGCGTTAAGAAACGTGATGACACACATCGTATGGCAGAGGCAAACAAAGCGTTTGCACATTACCGTTGGTAAGAAAGGAGGAACAGTTGTATGCCTAGAGAATATTCTTTAAAGAATACACGTAACATCGGAATTATGGCTCATATCGATGCCGGAAAAACAACGACAACTGAACGTATCCTTTATTACTCCGGTGTTAATCATAAAATTGGTGAGACGCACGATGGTGCCAGTACAATGGACTGGATGGCACAGGAGCAGGAACGTGGTATCACGATCACTTCTGCTGCTACGACTTGCCATTGGAAGAAGCTGGACGGAACGGGTGATGAATGTCGTATCAACATTATCGATACACCGGGCCACGTGGATTTCACCGTGGAAGTAGAACGGTCACTGCGCGTTTTGGATGGAGCTGTTACAGTTCTGGATGCCAAAGCCGGCGTTGAACCGCAGACAGAAACAGTATGGCGTCAGGCAACGACATACGGAGTACCTCGTATTGTATTTGTTAATAAGATGGATGCAACGGGAGCTGACTTCATTATGTCCTGCAACACTATCATTGATCGTTTAGGAGCAAAGTCATGTCCGATCCAATTGCCGATCGGAGCAGAAAGCTCTTTTGAAGGTTTGATCGATATCATCGAAAGAAAAGCCTATACATTCAGTGGTGATTATGGACGTATTATTACTGAGATCGATATTCCGGAAGATTCTGTTGATCTGATGGAAGAATATCGTATGAAATTATTGGAATACCTGGCTGATTATGATGAAGAATTCATGATGACAGTTCTGGAAGGGGAAGAGCCAAGCATTGATGAAATCCGTCGTGTTTTACGTATTGCCGTATGTAATGGTGATTTCTTCCCAGTATTATGTGGATCCGCATATAAGAACAAAGGTGTTCAGATGGTGCTGGATGCAGTCGTTGATTATCTGCCTAGCCCGCTGGATGTACCTTCCATCAAAGGAACTACATTAGACGGTGAAGCCATTGAACGTCATCCAAGTGATGAAGAACCGTTTGCGGCATTGGCGTTTAAAATTGCCACTGACCCGTTTGTTGGTAAACTGTCATTCTTCCGTGTATATTCAGGTACAGCTACTTCCGGAAGTTATGTATTAAACTCAACAAAAGATAAAAGAGAGCGTTTCGGCCGTATCGTTCAGATGCATGCGAATGCTCGTAAAGAAATCGATCAGGTTTGGGCCGGCGATATCGCAGCGGCTGTAGGACTGAAAAATACAGGTACCGGCGATACGTTGTGTGCAGAGGATTCACCGGTAATCCTTGAATCCATGGAATTCCCTGAACCGGTTATTGAACTGTCTTTGGAGCCAAGAACAAAAGCAGACCAGGACAAAATGGGACTGGCTTTAAGCAAACTGGCTGAAGAAGATCCTACATTCAAAACGTATACAAACGAAGAAACAGGACAAACGATCATCGCCGGTGTAGGTGAACTTCATCTGGATATTATCGTTGACCGTTTGCGTCGTGAATTTAAAGTAGATGCAAACATTGGTAAACCACAGGTTGCTTATCGTGAAACCATTCGTGGCACAGCCGACTGTGAAGGAAAATATATCCGTCAGTCTGGTGGTCGTGGACAATATGGTCACGTATGGATCAAATTTGAGCCAAATCCGGATAAAGGATTTGAATTCGTGGATGCCATTGTTGGTGGAACTGTACCGCGCGAATACATCAAGCCGACACAGGATGGTCTGGAAGACGCATTGAAAAACGGTATGTTGGCCGGTTATCCGGTAATTGATATCAAGGCTACATTGTTTGATGGTAGCTACCACGATGTCGACTCTAGTGAAATGGCCTACAAAATTGCTGCAAGTATGGCTTTAAGACAAGCAGCAAAGAAATGTGATCCGGTATTATTAGAGCCAATCATGCTGGTGGAAGTAACTGCACCAAGTGAATACCTGGGTAGTGTTATGGGAGACGTATCCAGTCGTCGTGGACAGATTACAGATCAGGAAGAACGTGGAAACGCAACTATCGTTCGTGCCATGATTCCATTATCTGAAATGTTTGGATATGTAACAGATCTGCGTAGCTTTACGCAGGGTCGTGGAAACTATTCAATGAAGTTCGATCATTATGACGAAGTTCCTAAGAGTATTTCCGAAAAAATAATAAAAGAGAATTCAAACCAAAACTAGTTGCTTTTCAACAATACTTGAATTAAAATTAGTTTGTATGTGTTAAACAAAAAAAAGAAAAAATAGGAGGAATTAGCAAAATGGCTAAGGAAAAATTTGACAGAAGTAAAGTCCATGTAAATATTGGAACAATCGGTCACGTTGACCATGGTAAAACAACTTTAACTGCTGCTATCACTAAAGTATTAGGCGAAAAAGGTATGGCTAAGGCCACTGCTTATGACGAAATCGATGGTGCTCCAGAAGAAAAAGAACGTGGAATCACTATCAACACTGCACACGTTGAATACCAGACAGAAAAACGTCACTATGCACACGTAGACTGCCCGGGCCACGCCGACTACGTTAAGAACATGATTACTGGTGCTGCTCAGATGGATGGTGCAATCCTGGTTGTTGCTGCATCGGATGGACCTATGCCTCAGACTCGTGAGCACATCTTGTTAGCTCGTCAGGTAGGCGTTCCTTACATGGTAGTTTATTTAAATAAATGTGATATGGTCGATGATGAAGAATTGATCGACTTAGTAGAAATGGAAGTACGTGAACTGTTGAACGAATATGACTTCGATGGTGATGATACTCCGATTATCCGTGGATCTGCTTTAAAAGCATTGGAAGGCGACAAAGATGCTGAACAGTCCGTTTTAGATTTGATGGACGCAGTTGACAGCTGGATTCCAAACCCTGAACGTGACATCGATAAACCATTCTTGATGGCAGTCGAAGACGTTATGACTATTTCTGGTCGTGGTACAGTTGCTACAGGACGTGTTGAACGTGGTACAGCTCACTTAAGTGACCAGGTAGAAATCGTTGGTATCAAAGAAACTCAGACTACAGTTATTACAGGTCTGGAAATGTTCCACAAACAGTTGGACGAAGCACAGGCTGGTGACAACATCGGTGCTCTGTTACGTGGTATCGCACGTACTGAAATTCAGCGTGGACAGGTTTTAGCTAAACCGGGAACAGTACATCCTCATACTAAGTTTAAGGCTCAGGTATATGTACTGACTAAAGAAGAAGGTGGACGTCATACTCCATTCGTATCTAACTATCGTCCTCAGTTCTATTTCCGTACAACAGACGTTACTGGCGTTATCACATTACCGGAAGGAACAGACATGGTTATGCCTGGTGACAACGTAGAAATGAACGTTGAACTGATCGCTCCAATCGCATTGGAAAATGGTACTCGTTTCTCTATCCGTGAAGGTGGACACACTGTTGGTGCTGGAAACGTTATCGAAATTAATGAATAATCTATTTCAATAGAATCAATAAATGGTGCTTCGGCACCATTTTTTTGTGCTGGATTTTGTAAGACGGTTTCATAAATGAAAATATTAACAAATTAATGAAAAATAACAATTAAATAACGCTTAATGTTTTCATCTAATAAACAATGTGCTGTAAATGTTGTTACATGCTTTACAATTATGTAAAAAAATGTGATAATCAGTGTATGTTTTGAAAGGAGAGAATGAAATATAATGGATAATTCTCAGAAAAAAATTAAGTGGTATATGTTATCCTTTATGTGTTTCTCAACTCTATGGGGCTTTGGAAATGTCGTAAATGGATATATGTACTTCAATGGAACACAGGTTATTTTCTCATGGATCCTGATGTTCGCATTGTACTTTGTACCTAATGCACTGATGGTCGGTGAATTGGGTTCTGCGTTTAAAGATCTTGGTGGTGGTGTAACTTCCTGGGTACAGGAAACAACGGGCTCCAAGGTCGCTTATTATGCAGGATGGACCTATTGGGCTTGCCATGTTACCTACATTGCTTCCAAAGGGTCTGGTGGACTGAAGGCTTTGAGCTGGATGATTTTCCAAAATGCGGAAACGTATGATACATTCCCGACATTATGGGTACAGCTGGCGACTTTAGCTGTATTCTTGTTCTTCTGCTGGGTTGCTTCCAAAGGACTGAATCCATTGAAGAAGCTGGCGACTTTAGCAGGATCAAGTATGTTCGTTATGAGTATTCTTTACATTTTAATGATGTTTGCTGCTCCAGCTATTAATCCAGGTGGTGGGTATGCACATCTGGATCTGAGCTTAAAGAGCTTGATTCCTACATTCGATGTAAACTACTTCACGAGCTTATCTATTCTGGTTTTCGCAGTCGGCGGTATTGAAAAGATTTCTCCATATGTAAATAAAATGGAAGGAAATCCTGCCAAGGCATTCCCTAAGAGTATGATGTTTGCGGCAATCATGGTTATCATCTGTGCTTTGTTAGGAACCATTGCGATGGGTATGATGTTTGATCCATCGGTTGTTTTTGCAACAGAAGAAGTAAAGACGTCTTATATTGCCAATGGTGCATATATTGCATTCCAGAAATTAGGTCAGTACTATGGAGTGGGAAATCTGCTCATGATCGTGTATGCAGCCTGCAACGCAATCGGCCAGTTCTCTACACTGGTTGTCAGCATCGATGCGCCATTGCGTATGTTATTAGGTGATCCGAATACGAGCCAGTATATTCCTAAGGGATTATTAAAACAAAATGAAAGCGGTGCATATATCAACGGAATTAAAATGGTCATTGCATTATCCGGAAGTATTATTTTGATTCAGACGTTTGTACCAGGGGCTGCAACTGTATTGGCACAGTTGAACAAACTGAATTCCGTATGTATGCCGATGCGTTACCTATGGACATTCTGGGCATATATTTTCTTGAAGAAACAGTCGGAAAAATTCCCTCGTGAATACCAGTTTGTTAAAAACAATGGTTTAGGTGTCGCATTAGGTATTTGGTGTTTCGGAGTTACAGCAGCTTGTTGTATACTAGGTATGTATTCAACAGATACATTTACAATGTGTTTGAATATCGTTACGCCATTAGTATTGGTTGCATTGGGCTTGATTTTGCCACAGATCCGTAAACGCCAGGACGCACAAGCATAGTTCATTAAGAAACCAGTCATGGCTGGTTTCTTTTTTATAGTATGATCACAGGAGGAAAATATGAATCATTTGGAAATATCTAAGGAATTGTTGGATTTTATTCAATCCAGTCCAAGCATGTTCCATTCTATTCGGACAATTCGCAATTATCTGGAAGAGGCGGGATTTATATATGTACCGGAAGGAAAAGCTTGGAATCTGGAGAAAGGAAAGGCGTATTATACATTACGCAACCATTCGAGCGTTATCGCTTTTAAAGTGGGAAACAAGCTGGACGATTATCATTTCCAGATTGCTGCATCCCATTCTGATTCACCAACATACAAGGTGAAGACGGTGCCGGAACTGGAAGGTCCGGGTGAATATTTGAAACTGGATGTAGAAGGTTATGGCGGCATGATCGATAATACATGGTTTGACCGTCCGTTAAGTATTGCCGGCCGTGTGTTGGTTGAAACAGCCGACGGCATCGAAAGTCGTTTATTATATATCGATAAAGATATTTTGTTGATTCCGAATGTCGCTATCCATTTCAACCGTCAGGTTAATGATGGATATAAGTATAACCGTCAAATTGATCTTTGCCCGCTGTTTTCGACCGGCGCATTGAAAAAAGGCGCTTTTGATCAGATGATCGCCGATGAGCTGGGTGTAAAAGTTTCTGAAGTGATTGGAAAGGACCTGTTCCTGGTCAACCGCCAGAAACCGGTAATCTGGGGATGGAAAGATGAATTTATTTCATCCGGAAAACTGGATGACCTGCAGTGTGCTTTTTCGTCCTTAAAAGGGTTCCTGGAAGGAAACAATCCACATGCTGTGAATGTTTACTGCTGCTTTGACAACGAAGAAGTAGGATCCAATACAAAACAAGGAGCGATGTCCACTTTCTTAAAGGATACGTTGAAACGTATTAACGGTGCATTGAAAAAGAGTGATGATGAATATTATCAGGCAGTGTCAAAATCATTCCTTGTCAGCTGTGATAATGCGCATGCGGTTCATCCGAATCATCCGGAGAAGACAGATGCGGTCAACTGTTCCTATATGAACAAGGGAATCGTCATTAAAGAAGCCGCAAATCAAAAGTATACAACAGATGCCTTCAGCCGTTCCGTTTTCAAGAAAATCTGCAAAATGGCAGATGTACCGGTGCAGCCTTTTGCCAATCGCAGTGACTCGGTTGGAGGATCGACACTGGGAAATCTTTCCAATACGCAGGTGAGTGTACACGCTTTGGATATCGGACTGGCCCAGCTGGCTATGCATTCCTGCTACGAGACTGCAGGTGTGGACGATACAGCCTATGCGATCTGTGCGTTAAGACAGTTCTTCGATACAAATATTGAAATCGACGAAGCTCAGAAAGTACGATTCTATGAAAACCAGAGAGTATAATTGGCTGGATAAAACGATAACAATACCGGAAGACAAGAAGGTTCAGAGTTTCCTGCGCAGTATGGACAGGAAACAGATCGAACCGGCAATCAAGCGTTTATTAGGACTGTACTATATAAATAATGCAGACAAGCTTAGTGAGAAGCCGAATCTGAAAACATTGCAGAATACAGAGGAGTACAAAAGGTTCACGCATCGGCAGATCGAAGAGGACAAGACCAAAATCATGTTGTCGGGAATGATGATCATCATGACCGGCACGCTTGTTCTGTTTTTCATACGGGCTATTATCGCAAGGCAGTTTGTGATCCATTTTGCGGTGGATGCCATTGTCGGAAGCATAGGACTGGTTCTGCTGGTGGTAAATCTGCGATTAAAATATCGTGTGATCCGTATGTATATGCCGGAAGACAAACGATTCTTGTTTATGGATGGAATTACGTTTGCCATCTGTATAGGCTTTAAGTTTTTAGTGCCGATGACATTGGATGCTTCCTTGATCTTCCTGCTGGTAACTTATTTCTTTACCAAACGTCGATTTAGTCAGGAAGTGGCAGCCTATGATCTGCTGGACGAATAAATGTCATAATATAGTGAACATTTGTCTATGGATAAGGACAAAAAATGTACATGTTTTCGGCTAGAAAACGATGTGGATAAAAACGCAAAAAAAAGTGTAAAACAGGGTTGAAACCCCTGTTTTTTTATGCTAAACTCTTAACGCACTGCGTGGAAGTGCGAGGTTGCTGACCCACTGAAAAGCGTTGTCATGGGTGGCGTCAGGTAATTCGCATGGAGCATGTTTATCTAGAATAAACGAAAGGAGTTAACATGGCAAACAACACAATGAGAATTCGCCTTAAGGCGTATGAGCACCGCATCCTGGATGACAGTGCCAAAAAAATTGTCGAAGCAGCGACAAAACACGGAGCTAAAAAAGTAGTTGGCCCGGTTCCGTTACCAACGGAAAAACAAGTTGTAACAATTTTACGTGCTGTTCACAAGTACAAAGATTCACGTGAACAATTTGAAATTCGTACGCATAAGCGTTTGATTGAGATTGTTGCACCAACAAAGGAAACTATTGATTCATTGCAGAGATTAGATCTTCCTAGTGGTGTGGACATCGAAATTAAACTTTAATGGAGGTGTCGTGAGATGAAAGGTATATTAGGAAGAAAATTGGGAATGACGCAGGTCTTTACAGTTGATGGAGACTTGATTCCTGTAACTGTAGTTGAAGCAACTCCAAATGTTGTTCTTCAGAAGAAAACTGTTGAAACAGATGGATACAATGCTATTCAGTTAGGATTTGAAGAAATCAAAGAAAAACGTACAACAAAAGCAGTTGTAGGTCACTGTAAAAAAGCTAACACAAGCGCTAAGCGCTTTATTCGCGAAGTACGTGACTGTGAGCTGGATGTAAATGTTGGAGACTTGGTAAAAGTTGATATTTTTGAAGCCGGTGAAACAGTCGATGTAATCGGAACAAGCAAGGGAAAAGGTTACAACGGTACGATCGTTCGTAACAATGCACACCAGGGTCCTAAAAGCCACGGTGGTTCCAAGAATATCCGTCACATTGGTTCATTGTCTACAAACGGTATTACTTCACGTCAGGGACGTATTATGAAGGGTACTGTGATGCCTGGTCAGGAAGGCGGATACCGCACGACCAGCCAGAACTTGACAGTAATCAAAGTAGATGTTGAAAACAATTATGTATTAATTAAAGGAAATGTTCCGGGTCCTAAAAAAGGTCTTGTGATGATTCGTACAGCAAAGACTTCGAAAGGAAACTCTGAGCCTGTTACTTTAATTGACTACAGCAAGGAGGTTCAATAATGGCTAAGATTGATGTAATTAACCAGACCGGAGCTGTCGTAGATTCTATTGAATTAAACGATGAAATTTTCGGAATCGAACCAAATCAGCAGGCGTTATACGATGTGCTGGTTATGACGATGGCAGGAAGACGTCAGGGGACTTCTAAAACGAAGACACGTTCAGAAGTATCCGGTGGTGGACGTAAACCGTATCGTCAGAAGGGTACAGGTCGTGCCCGTCAGGGTTCTATCCGTGCTACTCAGTGGGTAGGCGGCGGAACCTGGGGTGGTGCCGTTCCTCGTGACTATCATTACCGTGTAAACAAGAAAGTAAGCCGTCTGGCTTTGAAATCCGCTTTAAGCGAAAAAGTGGCTGAAACAGAAATGAGCGTAATCGACAAATTCGATATTGACCAGCCAAAAACAAAAACATTCGTTTCCATTATGGATGCGATCAATGCACCGGCAAAAACATTATTTGTCGTTGGCAACCAGGAAGAAGCAACAAATGCTTATTTATCTGCACGCAATATCCCGGGTACGAAGATGCTGACTGTAAAGGGAATCAACGTATACGATATTGTAAATGCGAAGAAGCTGGTTATGACAAGTGCTGCCATTAAAGAAGTTGAGGAGGCGTTGGCATAATGAAAGACTATAGAGATATTATCATTCGCCCTGTAATCACTGAAAAAAGCATGAAAAAGATGGCGGATGAAAACAAAGTGACTTTCCAGGTTGCTAAAGGCGTAAATAAAGTTGAAGTACGCAAGGCCGTAGAGGAAGCATTTAAAGTAAAAGTGGTTAAAGTCAATATGCTGAACACGAAACCACAGCCAAAGAGAATGGGCCGTTATGCAGGGATGACACAGGCTGAACACAGAGCTGTTGTTACGATTGCTGAAGGTCAGTCCATCGATCTGTTTGGAGAAGAATAATCAGGGAGAAGTCGCTATTTCCTGAATAAATATTGCGAATAGGAGGAAAAACAGTTTATGCCAATTAAGAAGTATAAACCAACGACCCCGGGCCGCCGTGGAATGTCAGGTCTGACATTTGAAGAAATCACAACTTCAAAACCGGAAAAAAGCTTGCTGGCCCCTAAAAAATCAAAAGGTGGTCGTAATAACACAGGACGTATTACAGTACGTCATCAAGGTGCCGGACACAAGAAAACATATCGTATCATCGATTTCAAACGTAACAAGGACAACATTCCTGCAAAAGTTGCAACGATCGAATACGATCCAAACCGTACAGCTAATATCGCATTGTTGAACTATGCGGATGGTGAAAAGAGATACATTATCGCTCCTGCCGGATTAAAGGTAGGAATGACGGTTATCTCCGGCGTAGAAGAAGATATCAAAGTCGGAAACGCTATGGAACTTCGTCACATGCCTGAAGGTACCATCGTTCACAATGTTGAATTGAAACCTGGTAAGGGTGGACAGATGGCAAGAAGTGCCGGCTGCTCTGCACAGATTCTGGGTATTGAAGAAAAATATGTAATCTTACGTTTATCTTCCGGTGAAGTAAGACGTGTATTGTCTAACTGCCGTGCAACGGTGGGTGTAGTTGGAAATGCTGACCACAGCTTGATCAACTATGGTAAAGCCGGACGTATTCGTCATATGGGTATCCGTCCGACAGTTCGTGGTTCTGTTATGAACCCGAATGATCACCCTCATGGTGGTGGTGAAGGTAGATCGCCAATCGGACGTAAATCACCAATGACACCTTGGGGCAAAAAAGCATTGGGTGTTAAAACACGTAAGTCTAAGAAAGCTAGCGATAAATTAATCGTTCGCCGTCGTAACGGTAAGTAAGGAGGCAAGGAAATGAGTCGTAGTTTGAAAAAAGGACCTTTCTGTGATGACCATTTAATGAAAAAAGTCGAAGCATTAAATGCCAGTGGCAGAAAAGAAGTCATTAAAACTTGGAGTCGTCGTTCCACGATCTTTCCATCATTTGTAGAGCATACTTTTGCCGTTTACAACGGAAAAGAACATGTCCCTGTATATGTAACGGAAGATATGGTAGGACATAAATTAGGCGAATTCGTACCGACAAGAAAATTTGGCGGTCACGGATCTGACGCCAAGAAAGCATAGAGGAGGAAATATTGATGGAAGTAAAAGCAACAGCGAAAACTCTGCGTATTCAGCCTCGTAAAGCAAGACTTGTCTTGGATCTGATTCGTGGTAAAGATGTAGAGGAAGCAGAAGCAATCTGCAAATTCACGCCGAACAAAGGTGGATATTTAGTTGGAAAAGTTCTTCATTCTGCTATCGCCAACGCGGTAAACAATGAAGATATGGATGAAAGTAAATTATTTGTTAAAGCTTGCTGGGCTGATGAAGGAATCACTTTAAAGCGTTATATGCCTCGTGCAAAAGGTAGCGCAAGCCCAATCATGAAGCGTACAAGCCACATCACAGTTGTAGTGGCTGAGAAAGAGTAGGGAGGCAGTTTATGGGACAGAAAGTAAATCCTGTAGGAATGCGAGTTGGAGTCATTCGTGACTGGCAGTCCAGATGGTTTGCCGATGATAAAGAGTTCGGTGCAACACTGATTGAAGACGTTAAGGTCCGTAATTTCATCGCATCATACTATGATGGTTTATCAAAAGCAGCTGCTGATAAGCGAAAAGCCGACCCACAGATTTCACGCATCGAAATTGAAAGAAGCAAGAATCGTCTGACATTGATCATCCGTACCGGTCATCCAGGTGTTGTGATTGGCCAGGAAGGTAAATCAATCGAAGGATTAAAGAAAAAATTAGAAAAAATGACAAGCGCAAAGAATGTGCAGATCAATGTTGTGGAAGTTGCAAATCCAAACCTGGATGCTACTCTGGTAGCTCGCTGGATTGCTAACGAACTGGAAGCACGTAGAAGCTTCCGTGCAACACAGAAGAAAGCTATTCAGAACACAATGCGCGCTGGAGCAAAAGGAATCAAGACAAGCGTATCCGGTCGTTTAGGCGGTGCCGATATGGCTCGTACTGAAGGATACTCTGAAGGAGTTGTACCTCTTCATACACTGCGTAGCGACATTGACTACGCCGTAGCTGAAGCTGCTACACAGTATGGACGTCTTGGTGTTAAAGTATGGATCTGCCGTGGTGAAGTATTGCCAGGTGAAATGGTAAAAGAACCGGAAGCACCAAAACAGCGCCCTCGTCGTAACCGTCGTGGTCGTCGTTTCAACAATCCTCGCCAGGGACAGCAGAATCGTGCTCCTAGAAATGAACAGGCTGCTGCACCTGCTGAAAAAGGAGGTAACGAATAATGTTAATGCCTAAGCGTACAAAGTATCGTCGTCCTCATCGTCTTAGCTATGATGGCCGTGCAAAAGCCGGACGTTCGATTGACTTTGGTGAATTCGGTTTGGTTGCCGAATCCGGTGACTATGTAAGCAACCGCCAGATTGAAGCTGCCCGTGTTGCTATGACTCGTTATATGAAGCGTGGTGGACAAGTATGGATCCGTATTTTCCCTCACTTAGCTAGAACAAAGAAACCTTTGGAAGTTCGTATGGGTTCCGGTAAAGGTGCTCCTGAAGGCTGGGTGGCAGTTGTTCGTCCTGGTCGAGTATTATTCGAAGTTGGTGGTGTCAGTGAAGAAGTAGCACGTGAAGCGTTGCGTCTGGCTGCTCACAAGCTTCCGGTTAAAACTCGTTTTGCTAGAAAAGGAGAAGTAGAATAATGAAAGCTAAAGAAATCCGCGAAAAAACAAATGAAGAAATTGTTGCAGAAATCAATACGCTAAAAGATGAATTATTTAATCTTCGTTTCCAGCAGGCAACAGGACAGTTAGAAAATCCTGCACGTATTAAAACTGTAAAGAAGACGATTGCTCGTATGAAAACTGTATTGACAGAGCGTGCAAACGCAGGTCAAGAGTAAGGGGGAACGTTCAATGGAAAGAAATGCTCGTAAAGTATACCGCGGTATCGTTGTATCCAATGCGATGGATAAAACAATTACTGTTAAGGTTGAAACTAAAAAAACGCATCCATTGTATGGTAAGCGTGTAGAATATTCTAAAAAATTTAAAGCACATGACGAAAATAATGAAGCAAACGTAGGCGATAAGGTGCTGATCATGGAAACTCGTCCATTATCTGCAACAAAGCGTTTCCGTTTAGTGGAAATTATTGAAAAGGCTCGCGTATAGGAGGACAGTTCGATGATTCAAAATGAAAGTCGCTGCCGAGTAGCTGATAACACTGGAGCTCGTGAAGTTCTGGTTATCCGTTGTCTGGGCGGAAGCGTTAGAAAAAATGCAAATATCGGCGATGTCGTTGTATGTACTGTTAAACAGGCTACTCCTGGTGGAGCCGTAAAAAAAGGTGAAGTTGTAAAAGGTGTTGTGGTTCGTTCGAAATATGGTTTACGTCGTAAAAACGGAACTTATATTAAATTCGATGACAACGCTGTAGTACTGATCAAAGATGACAAGACGCCAAGAGGAACTCGTATCTTCGGACCTGTTGCACGTGAATTACGTGATCACGGGTATATGAAGATTGTCTCTTTGGCTCCGGAAGTATTATAGGAGGTGTGCCAGGTGAAGATTAGACAAGGTGATAAAGTACAAGTTATGACTGGTGCTTACAAAGGCACAATCGGAACGGTTATTAAAGCGTTCCCTAAAGAAGACAAGGTTATCGTTGAAGGCGTTAACATGGTGAAAAAACATCTGCGTCCTACCCAGGAAAATCCAGATGGAGGCATTGTTGAAAAAGAAGCTAAGATCCATGTATCAAACGTTATGTTATATGATGAAAAGGCTAAAACAGCCAGCCGTGTTGGATATAAATTCAAAGAAGTTGACGGCAAACAAGTAAAAGTGCGCGTTTACAAAAAGAGTGGCGCTGAAGTGAAGTAGGGGGATATCGGATATGAATCGTTTAAATGAAAAATATATCAATGAAGTTGTCCCTCAGCTGATGAAAGAATTCAACTACACTTCAGTTATGGAAGTACCAAAGATTGATAAGGTAGTTGTAAATATCGGTGTTGGAGACGCTATCCAGAATTCTAAATTGCTGGATGAAGCAGTTGCTGAACTGGGTGCTATTACTGGACAGGCTCCGGTAATCACAAAAGCTAAAAAATCTATTGCCAACTTTAAACTTCGTGAAGGAATGAACATCGGATGTAAAGTTACATTGCGTAGCGAAAGAATGTATGAATTCTTGGACAAGTTATTTAATGTATCCCTTCCGCGAGTACGTGACTTCCGTGGTGTAAGCGACACAAGCTTTGATGGCCGTGGAAACTACACTTTAGGAATCAAAGAACAGATCATTTTCCCTGAAATTGATTTTGATAAAGTAAATCGTACACGTGGTATGGATGTTGTCATTGTTACAACAGCGAAGACGAATGATGAAGCAAAGGCATTGTTAAAAGCTATGGGAATGCCTTTCAAGAAGTAGGAGGATGAAAGATGGCAAAAAAATCAATGATTAACAAACAGCAACGTCCTCAAAAATTTAAAGTTCGTGAGTACACTCGCTGTGAGCGTTGTGGTCGTCCGCACGCTGTATTAAGAAAATACAAGATTTGCCGTATTTGCTTCAGAGAACTGGCTTATGAAGGTCAGATTCCTGGCGTGAAGAAGGCTAGTTGGTAAGGAGGCATAGTACGATGATTATGACTGATCCAATTGCGGACATGCTGACAAGAATCCGTAATGCTTTGCAACAGAAGCATGAGTTGGTTAGTATGCCTGCAAGTAAAGAAAAGAAAGCAATTGCTAAAATTTTAAAAGATGAAGGATTCATTACTGATTATGCTGTAGAAGGCGATGTTAAGAAAACTTTATCGATCACATTGAAATATACAGAAGATGGTAAGAAAGTAATTACAGGTCTTCGTCGTATTTCAAAACCAGGTCTTCGTGTTTATGCTCCTGCAAAGAAACTGCCGCGAGTATTGAACGGATTAGGGATCGCCATTATTTCAACAAGTAATGGTTTAATGACAGACAGAGATGCCAGAAAACAAAATATTGGTGGCGAAGTAGTCGCTTATATCTGGTAAAATATAGGAGGATAATCAATGTCACGTATCGGGAATAAACTGATTACCATTCCTGAAAAAGTAACAGTGGAAGTTGCTGACGGGAATGAGGTGACTGTTAAAGGGCCTAAAGGAACTTTAACTCGTGCTTTCTCTACTATGATGGATATTGTAGTAGATAATGGCGTTGTCACAGTAAAACGTCCAAATGACGAAAAACATACAAAACAGCTGCATGGTACAACACGTGCTCTGTTACACAACATGGTTGTTGGTGTATCGGAAGGATATGCCAAGGAACTGCAGTTGGTTGGTATCGGATTCCGTGCCAGCGTTAAAGGGGATACTTTAACGATGCAGGTAGGATATTCGCATCCGGTAGAAATGAAGATTCCGGCCGGATTGGAAGTAACATGTGGTTCTGCTACAGATATTAAGGTAGCAGGTATCGATAAGCAGTTAGTTGGAGAATTTGCTGCCAACATCCGCTCAGTACGTAAACCAGAACCTTATAAAGGAAAAGGTATTCGTTACAAAGATGAGCATATCCGTCGTAAAGAAGGTAAGACGGCTGGTAAGAAGTAGTGGGAAAGGAGATAAAAGTTTATGGTTAAGAAAAAATCACGTAATGCAGATCGTATTCGTCGTCATAAGCGAGTACGTACAAAAATCAGTGGTACTCCTGAATGCCCACGTATGTCCGTCTTCAGAAGTAACGCAAACATCGAAGTTCAAATTATCGATGATGTAGCTGGAAACACTTTGGTTAGTGCATCCAGCGTTGCAATGAAATTAGAAAATGGTGGCAACATCGAAGCAGCGAAGACAGTTGGTACTGAAATCGCAAAACGTGCTCAGGAAAAGAATATTAACAAAGTGGTATTTGACCGTGGTGGATACATCTATACAGGTCGTGTAAAAGCTTTGGCAGAGGCAGCTCGTGAAGCTGGCCTGGAATTTTAGGAGGTCACACTATGGCAATGAATAGAAAACCAAGAAGAGACCATGATGAGTTTGAAGAACAGGTTGTTGCGATTAACCGTGTCACTAAAGTAGTAAAAGGTGGACGTCGTTTCCGTTTTGCTGCCTTAGTTGTAGTAGGTGACCGTAAAGGTCGTGTTGGAATGGGTACAGGAAAAGCTAACGAAGTGCCTGATGCAATTCGTAAAGCAAGCGAAGATGCTCGTAAGAACGTTTTCCAGGTTCCTGTAGTCGGAACAACAATTCCTCATGAAATCATTGGTAACTATGGCGCAGGTTCTGTATTTATGCGTCCAGCCAGTGAAGGTACTGGTGTTATCGCCGGTGGTGCAGCACGTGCTGTATTCGAATTAGCCGGAATCACTGATATTTTAACAAAGTGCTTAGGTTCTCGTACAAAGATCAACGTTGTTCGTGCAACCGTTGATGGTTTGAAGAACCTGCGTACAATTGATCAAGTCGCAGAAATTCGTAGTAAAAAACCAACTGAAATCCGCGGTTAACAGGAGGTAGAACAATGAAATTACATGAATTAAAACAAACAACTTCTCGTTCTGCTCGTAACCGTGTAGGACGTGGTCCGGGAAGCGGTAACGGAAAAACAGCCGGCCGTGGACAAAAAGGACAGAAATCCAGAAGTGGTGGTGGAGTTCGTCTTGGATTTGAAGGTGGACAGACTACCTTAGCAAGACGTTTACCAAAACGTGGCTTTACAAACTTCAATCGTAAAGAATACGCCATTGTCAACGTAGAAACATTGAATCGATACGAAGACGGTACTGTAATCAATGCTGCTAAGTTGATTGAAGATAAAGTAATCAAAAAGGAACTGGCAGGACTGAAAGTATTAGGTAATGGCGAATTAACGAAAAAGCTAACAGTACAGGCAGCAAAGGTGTCTAAGTCTGCTAAAGAAGCAATTGAAAAAGCAGGCGGAACGGTAGAGGCAGCGTAAACATGTTTTCAAGTATTAAGGCAATGTTGGTAAATAAGGATATTCGTAACAGGATCCTGTTTACTCTCTTTGCCTTTCTTGTGTATCGTTTAGGTTCAGCTATTACAGTTCCAGAAGTGAATACAACCGATCTGATAGCAGGGCTGGAAGGAAACTCCCTGTTTGCGATGTTAAACCTCTTAGGTGGTGGAGGATTGGAACAGTTCTCCGTATTCGCATTGGGTGTTACGCCGTATATTACGGCTTCCATCATTATGCAGCTGCTGAGTATGGATGTAATTCCTTCATTGACAGAGCTCTCAAAGAGCGGAGCACAAGGTCGTCAGAAAATTGACAAGTATACTCGCTATCTGGCAGTCGTATTTGGATTTGTACAATCCGCATCGTTGGTATATGGGTTTGCGAAGTCGTATCCGGGTTTGATCAACGGTGGGGCTACTCCAAGCAAGATCCTGTATATCGCAACGATTTTTACAGCGGGTACAATGTTCCTGGTCTGGATTGGCGATCAGATTTCCACAAAGGGAATCGGTAACGGTATTTCCATGGTCATTATGGCCGGTATTGTCGGTCGTCTTCCAAGACAGATTTCGGCAGCCTGGACTTCCTTGATGGGAGCGGATTCTACTGTAGCAAACGGGGCAGTTTTATTTGGAGCGTATATTCTGGTTTACTTATTAATTATTATTTTTGTAACCTTGATCAATACGGCGGAGCGTCGGATTCCGATCCAGTATACATCAAGTTCCATTGAACTGAGTAAACAGTCTAAATCCAATTATTTGCCTTTGAAGGTGAACTCGGCAAGTGTTATTCCGGTTATCTTTGCGTCATCGATCATGATGGCACCCCTACAGCTTGCAGCATTCTTTGACAAAACAGATTTTGTGAATGCAACGCAGGACTGGTTGGGCTTAGGTACATGGAAGTCATTGGCCATCTATGTTGTTATGATCATCTTCTTTACGTTCTTCTATACGAGGATGCAGGTGGATCCGGAAAAACTTGCAGAAAACCTGGGAAAATCAGGTGCATACATTCCAAGTGTTCGTCCGGGTACGGAGACAAAGAATTATGTTAACAATGTACTGACCAGAATTACAGTATTAGGGTCATTAGCTTTAGCGTTGATCGCAGTAATGCCACATGCAATGCCGATTATCTGGCCGGATCTTCCAGCCGGCATGTCCTTAGGTGGAACAGGTATGATTATCGTCGTCGGTGTTGCGATTGAAACGGTTCGCCAAGTACAAGGTTTGATTACTCAAAAGTCATATAAGAAGTATTATAAAGACTAAGTCTTGGGAGCTAAAAAAAATGAATATCTTTATTATGGGAGCCCCTGGTTCTGGAAAAGGGACTTTTTCGAGTCGAATTAAAGAAGAATTTAATTTGAATCACATTTCGACGGGAGATATCTTCCGTGCGAATTTAGCCAATGGTACACCATTGGGAATCCAGGCAAAAGCTTATATGGAACAAGGTAAACTGGTACCGGATGAAATCACTAACAATATGGTAAAAGATTACCTGGCTACTTTGACTGACAAGAAAAACGGATATTTGTTAGACGGATATCCAAGAACGCTGGATCAGGCAAAAGCTTTTGAAGAAATGACTAACGGAACGGATCTGGCTGTTGATGTCGTATTAACAATGGATATTCCGTTCGAAGTATTGAATCGTCGTATTACAGGACGTCGTTCTTGTAAAAACTGTGGAGCCATCTATAATATTTATTCATTACCTCCGAAACAGGAAGGTATATGTGATGAATGTGGTTCGGAACTGACACAGCGTAAAGACGATAACGAAGAGTCATTAAAAACTCGTTTGAGCGAATATTCTGCTAACACGGAACCGGTTATCGGATATTTCGAACAAAAGGGTATTGTGTCTCATATTGATGCGGCTCAGCCAATGGAAGATATCTGGGCGTCCATTAAGGAGACCTTGAAAAACAAGTAAATTGCGCTTATAATATTTAAGCGCAATTCTTGTGTTTTATTCAAAGAATGAAATTTGCCACGTTTCTGTTAAAATCCGCATGACCAACATACGCATTTTAGCAGGGAATAATACGTGGTTGGAAAGGACAAATTATGAAAGTAAGACCATCCGTAAAACCAATGTGCGACAAGTGCCGCGTCATCCGACGCAAGGGAAGAGTCATGGTAATCTGTGAGAACCCAAAGCACAAGCAGAGACAAGGAAACTAACAGGAGGCAAAAATGG
>JAWRHV010000004.1:0-50544 GCA_040266995.1 Erysipelotrichaceae bacterium
CATTGGCTGAACAGATATTTAAAGGTTAAATCCTGCGTCAAGTCTAATGGATTTGTCATAAATGATTGACCTCCTTGTATTATCGTTAACGTCTATGCACCTTGTGCAACAAAAAAATGCAGAGTTTTTTCTGCATTTCTAATCATTTTTTATTGGTTTATATTTAGCCAGCTCCGCTTCTTCCAGCTTTCGATAAGCTACTTTACCGACTAACGTCTTTGGTAGCTCATCTCGGAACTCGATATCTTTTGGCATGGCATATTTGGCAATATGTTTCCGGCAGTATGCCATCAGTTCGTCCTTTGTTTCCGCATTGGCCTTTACACCTGGTTTTAACATCACAAAGGCCTTCACTGCCTGCATACGATAATCATCCGGAACACCGATTACACAACTCATCTGTACCTTTTCATGCGCATCAATGATGTTTTCCAGCTGGGCCGGATATACATTATAACCGGAGGAAATAATCATTCGTTTGGCACGGCCTTTAAAGTAGATGAAACCTTCCTCATCCATGACACCTAAATCCCCGGTATAGACCCAGGTAAGCCCATCATCATGGACCCGCAATGTATGAGCAGTTTCTTCCGGATTGTCCAGATATCCCTTCATGACCGTCGGTCCGGCCAGCAGGATTTCTCCTTCCTGTCCATATGGCAGTTCCTGGTCAGTATCCGGGTTAACGATTTTAATAAAAGTATCTGAGAATGGTATTCCGATACTGCCTTCTTTGTAACGATCTCTTGGGGTTAGGCAGCAGGCAGTGACCGTTTCCGTGGTTCCATAGCCCTCTCGCACCTGGATTGCGGCATTGTGATCTGCCAGAAATTTATCGAATTTCTTTTTCAATTCCACGGATAAAGAATCCCCACCGGAGAATACTCCCTTCAGACAGCTGAGATCTTGTCCATCCATTGATGGTAAACGTAATAAAGCTTCATATAAAGTTGGAACCCCGGCAATAAAATTGCACTTGTATTTGGTAATCAGTTTGGCATAGCTTTGCGCCGTAAACCGAGGCACAAGAATGCATCGCCCTCCTTGTGAGAGCATCGTATGGATGCATACACCCAGCCCAAAGCCATGGAAGATCGGCATGGCCGCCAGCATCTTGTCTCCCGGGCGAAACATCTGGTTGGCCGCAACCACCTGTTGTCCTAATGCGTTGAAGTTGAGATTGGTCAAGACAATTCCCTTGGTCGTTCCTGTCGTCCCTCCGGAATAAAGGATGACCGCCGGATCCTGGGCCGATCGTGTCACTTTATACCGATAGAAGCAATGTTTGCTAAGACGGGTAAATTCCTTCCAGCGGATCACCGGGGCATCGCTTGGGATCTTCTCCACTTTTCGCCCTTCTGTTAACATATAACCGGCTTTGACCGGTCGTGTCAGCTCATCCTTGACGCTGGCAATAATGATATTCACAATACCGGTATTGGCACGGATGTGATCAAATTTATGATAGAACTGATCCAGGGTAATGGCAGTTACGCTCTTGGATTCATTTAAATAGAATTCGATTTCCTTTTCTGCAGATAAAGGGTGGATCATATTACAGATCCCGCCGATCAGATTGACCGCATAAAACATATAAATCGCCTGCGGACAGTTCGGCATCGCAATGGTAACGCGGTCTCCCTGGCGTACACCGATGGTACGTAAAGATTTGGCACACATATTGATGCGTTCAATCAATTCTTTATAGGTTGTGGATTTGCCCATAAAATCAAAGGCGATATGTTTGGGATACTTTTCGGCAATCCGTTCAACGGCTTCGTACATCGAGCCTTGAAAATATTCCAATGTAGCCGGTACTTCCCCCATCTGGGACAGCCACGGCGCTTTTACTTGTTCCATAGTTTTCTCCTGTTCCAAAGTTGATTATATCACAGAAAGAAAAGAATCTCTTCGTAATAGAAGAGATTCCCGTTTTCCTATGGCTTCATTTCATATTTTCCGGTTGTGATCGAATCACTGGCATCGTTGCGAAGCTTATTCTTATTCCGTTTGACTTTCATTGTCACTTCATCTTCATCAAAATCCAATGTCAGCTTCTTAAACGAATCCGAAATATTTTCTCCCTTTTCATCCACGACTTTCTTGATGCGGATCGTATCCCCATCAAAGACAGCACTCTTTACATCCAGTTTGTATACAATTTCTTCATCTGTGTTTGGAAAAATACAACGTAGCTTTAAGCTCTTTTTGCCTATCTTCAACGCGTATTCCGTCTGGCCGTCCTCGGAGACATATGTGTATCCATCATAATCCATGTAATCTTGTATGGAAGCATCCGGATTGATAAAACTATAACTGCCATCCTTAATACCCGCTGCGGATCCATCGGTTCGTTCAACCTCCATTGTCACTTCAAAACTTTCAAATTCAAATTCCAGTTTTGAAAATGAATCCGAGACATCCTGGCCATCTTCTTTGGCGACTTTATGTATGATTATTGTATCTTCATCAAAATTTGCACTGTCCAGATCCAGTGTATATACTTCTTCTTGGGCTTTCGCATCCTTCGATCCGTAACAAACTAATGTAAACGTATCGTTATCCATTTGCAGCGCATATCTGGGTTGTCCGTTCCCGGAAGCATATGTATAGCCGTCATACTTTTCCACATCTTTTATGTCCGTTATCTGGATTTCATCGGCATAGATATTCCCGGACATGGATAAACAAACCAGTCCCATGGCTAATCCTTTGAACCATCGTTTCATAAGGATCCTCCTTTCTTCTATCTATAACTTATAACAGTTTGGCATCAAACCTGTCATTCTAGTCCATAGAAGTCATAACGCACGTTAAATAGGTTTCCACACAATCGGACTGATATAAAGCTTCATTGAGCTTCTGGTTGGAATCCAGATAGCTCACGAAGAAGTCATCAGAAAGCTTTTGCAGAGACTGCACCTTTTTCTCTTTTTCGCTCACGTCCTCCAAGGCTTTCTGCAGATCTGTTGGTTCTTTTACGGTTATACCGGTCAAATCTTTGATCTGTGCTATAAACGGCTTATTGTTTGTTTTCCAGCCCTTCCATTCATCTTCGTCATAATCGGCGGTTTTTTTAATGATCTTCTTTAACTGTTTTTTGGCGGTGGTATACTTCGTTTCATTCTGCAGCGATTCCAGATACTCCGGCAAAGAATCAATCGGTTTGTTTTCCTGCACATCCAGATCCAGGTCTTTGAGCATTTGCTCCACCGGCACCTTTGGATCCTGGCCGGACAAATAATAGGCCAGCATCACAAAGGAGGCCCGATGTTCATGATAGGCTTGTTCCGATGGAATATGATCCATCAGCTTTTCCTTGTATGTATCCACCGTTTCCGTTCCGGTATAGTCTACCCCGCTGATTTCCTTAAATGTCGTATAAAAGTCTTCGTCCGCCTGTATCGTAATGGTTTTTCCATAACGATAATACGCCCATTCCGACAGAGGAAACAAGCAATACCAATCCCCTTCGTAATTGATATTAAAGATATTTTGATAACTCAAGCCGGCATTGCGGCTGACATTCGGACACCCAAAGGTATACGCATAGATGTTTTCATAGGTTATCATGCCCTGGTCCATGCTGTCATCGGTAAGCTGGCCGGCCAGATAATTGGCAATGGCGGCCCCTCGGTTGTGTCCGGTAATCAAAATCTTGCGATGCGTCGCATCCAGTCCGTCCTTTTCAAAGTATTCCTGCATCAACGTATTGTAGATTTCCTTGGTGGCTTTATAATACCCATCATGATGCTGGCCGTTTTCTCCCAGATTGAAGTTGGAAAACCATTCATCGTTTTCCATGGAGCCACGGATGGCCACCACATAGATGCGCACCCTTTTCCCGTTGATCTCCACATCCTTAAAGGCAACAGTATATGCCGCAAAATCCGGATCCTGGTAGGTTGCCTGACGCCGATAATTATAGACATCCACGTTCGTAAAGCCGATTTGTTGATAAACATCCAGGATCTGGGCTTGATGATATGCACAAGCGCTCAGGGAAACGGACATATCCATCAGCTTCGGATCCGGTTGACGGGACACACTGCTTTTTGACCAGAAAGAATCGGAATACGCAAACCGATGCGTCCCATAGGAGTCAATTCCGGTATAGCGGGCTTTGATGATCGGGGGCGCCGTTTTTTCTTCGTGCGTGATCGTATCTTCTTTGTCAGAAACAGCCGTCATCTCCTTCGCTACGGAATCATCAAAATCAGCCGCCGTCCAGTAGAAGAAATCGGAGGCATTCCCGACACAAATACGATCCACAACATGCTCGGCATTGTCCTCCGGGGTATCACTGCCACTGTATTTTCGTGCCGCCGACTCAAAGATCATATAGATATCATCCCCGTCGATGACAATATTTTCAGCCATAGGGGGTACCGTGTAATAATCATGCATGGCCATCGCATCCTTTGCGCTGCCATCCATTCGTACCTCATATAAATAAATCTTATGGTCATACTCCCGATTTAAAAAGTTTCGGCTTTTCGAACAGCTGACAGCCAGACAGTCCCGTCCGTTGATTTTAGTAAAGGCGGCCCCATTGGCATTGGAAGGCAGAACAAACATGTCCTCTGTTTCTTTGAGCTGCACGGAGTTTCCCAGTTCATTGACATCAAAAGCATGTAAGGACCCATTGGTCGCGTATTCATAGTTTCCGACCCACAGCTGGTCCTGATACCATGTCAGATAGGACGCCGTGTATTTACAGTCTAATGTATGATCTAAAGACATAGCCATGGCATCCTGGTTCATTCGCACCGCTTGATCGATCCGATATATGGAAATCGAACCCACCTGCCGATCGGAACCTAACGCAATCCAGACTCGTGCTTTTCCATATGCCAGACCGCCTACATGATTGACCAGCGCCTTCTGGCCGCTAAACGAGTTTCCATTGTATTCACTGACTACGGTTCCGTTATATGTATATAAAGAAATCGTCGTCAAATAGTCGCCTGTTTTCTTATCCAGCACATAAAGTACCGAAGGATGATTATAATAGGTGGTGTTTTCACAATAGGCAGAAATCAGAATATAGTTTTCGGTGACACACATGCCTTGCGGGATCATGCATGTACACAACTCATCATAGACATTTCCTCGGCGGTCCACCATCCGAAGGTGGGTCTTTTCTAATCCGGGAACCGGTATCGTTCGTTTTTCCGACAACACCGACGTTACCGGGTATTCTTCCTTCGCCTGGTTAAATACATCCTGAGCGTATCGGTAATCGCGGCTGGTAGAATAATAAGATGCCTCTTTTCGACCGTAAGTAGGAACTTCCGGATAAGAAGGAATTAAATACCAGAGCCCGATTCCTGTACATACCAGGATCAATATCACAATCAAAATCCTCTTCATTCTTTTCTTCATACGCTTAGTATACCATGTTCCTGCTGTTTCCATTGTTCCGGCGCATAAGAAAAGAGCCAGGGAATACCTGACTCTGTACAAAGCTTTTACTTCATGTTGATTTATCAAACAGCCTCTACGCCTTTTTCTTTTTGATTGATATTCTGGATGGCCTCCATATACCTCTGGCTTGCCTGGGCATAGTTTTGATTATAGTTTTCATCGGTTCCTGAACTGATCTTGGAAAAATACGTGTGTTTGTGTTTTGCCAGATCCGGATGAACACGGATAATGACCGCATTCCCTATATTTGAACAAATACCCGCTACCATCTTAAAACATGACATCAGGTTTACAAAACTGGCATCCGCATAGATGTCGCATGTTCCTTCGCTCATCCGTTTCAGATGATCTTCCTTCAGGATATCGATCATCTCATCCACGACCTGCTCTAAAGGAGCAATCGCATAGGCAGCTTCCACATCACGTTTGGAGAAAGCCAGTTCGGCATTGGACATGACCTCTCTGATCAGATCCATCAGAACAGCCAGCTGTAAATGCGCAATATGTGAAATAACCGTGTTGTTGTCATGAAGGTCTTTGGCGACATCCGCAATATCTTCAGCGATGTCTCCCAGATTTTCAAACTCCGTTGTCATTTTATAATATTGATCCAGAATCGTTACATGATACGATTCCTGCAGATGAGGGAGCAGTTCCACAATGTATTTACTGATGCGGTCGCTCAGCTCATCAATGTGGGCTTCTTCTTCCGCTATTTCCATATGTGCATCTTCCTTGTAGACACGTAACAGATCGACAGCTCTCTGTATATTGTCTTCCGATGCATGGAAAGTCGTCAACAAGGCATTGTAACAGCTTCGTAAAGCCAACGCCGGTGTATCCACAAACGCGGAGCTTAACGAATCGTAGACATCCCGGTATTTGTTCTGTGGTACCGGTTCCTCTTTGACGATCTGGATACTCAGTTTTTCAAATCGGTTCAAAAACGGCAGCAATATCAAAGCACACGCAAGATTGAAGACCGTATTGGTATTGGCAATCATGCCGGAATTGACGGTCTGATTCCATAAACCATCCAACACTCCCAGATGATGGGCAATAAAAACACCGATCAATACCAGAATCGACTTGAAAAAGTTAAAGATGATATTCACCATACCCACACGTCTTGGTTCTGTTTTCGACCCGATCCAGCAAACGATCAAGGTGGTGACACAATCTCCCAGATAGACGCCGACGATGACAGAATAAATTGCCTTGAACGTCAGCATACCCGAAGAGGAGAAAGCCTGTAAAATACCAATGGTGGCGGAAGAGCTCTGCAAGACAAAGGCCACCGCCGCACCGGTGATGTATCCCAAAACCGGATTGTTTCCCAGTCCGGTAAACAGATGCTGAACGATTTCGGATTGTCCGAAAGCCTCGACGGCAGCGGTCATGTTCATTAAACCGGTAAACAAAATACCAAAACCAATTGCGATATTTCCGACTGATTTCTGATTCTTAAAGCCCATGATCAGAATAATTCCGATCACCAATGTCAGCGGGGCTAACGTCGATGGCTGAAAGAAGCGCAAAAGAGCGCCGCTGTCCGCATTTAGATCCAATAAACGAATGATCTGTCCTGTCACGGTCGTACCGACATTGGCACCGACGATGATTCCCAGAGACTGATGCAAAGTCAGAATACCAGCCCCAACCAGCCCGGCTGTAATCACGATCGTGGCAGTCGATGACTGAATCAGCGCTGTAATTGCCAATCCCAACAAAAAAGCTTTAAATGGATTGTTGGTGACATGTTCCATGGCTCGTTTCAAAGTACCGGATGAGCTTTCTTTCAGGCCGTCTCCCATTAAACGCATGCCGTAAAGAAATAAAGCCAATCCGCCAAACAAGCTTAATATGTCAAAAAAACTCATAAACTTCTCCTAAATTTCATATACTTTACGTATCTTTTACTTTATAGTTTATGATGAACTGTTTTTTGGGAATGTCAATAGGAAAATATCACATATATTGCAGATTTTCACAACATCAACAATTATGAATCACTTCATGGAATCTTTGACGGCCGATCTTTTTCGATTCCTCGATCTTCTCTGTGAAGGCTTTTGTCTTTTGTTTTCCTGTAAACGGGTTGTTTTTCTTGTCAACAAAACCACTGCTTCGACCAGAGGTGTCTGTGAAAACATATCGACCGGCTGCACCTTTCGGATCGTATACCCTGTTTTTAAGGTGTTCAGATCTTTGGCCAATGTACTCGGATTGCAGGAAACATAGATGATCGTAGGAATCTGTTTTTTCAAAATGGTCTGTTTCATGGCTTCATCCAGACCGCTTCGTGGCGGGTCTACGATCAGCGTGTCCACCGGTTCTGTGATTTCCTGTAGTTTCTTTGCCGCATCCCCACGGACAAAGCGAATGTGCTCACAATGATTGCGTTTCGCATTATTATTGGCATTTTCCACCGCATCGGCTACATATTCGATCCCGATGATCTGTTTCGCCTTGTCTTTGACATACAGGCTGATTGCGCCAATGCCACTGTAAGCCTCTACGATCGTATGGGATCTCGGTGTCCATTCGGATACGATCTGATACAAGGCGTCGGCTTGTTTCGTATTCAGCTGAAAAAAGGAACGAGGCAGCAGCTGCAGGTGGAAATCGTGAAGCGTCAGCTCCATGTTTTCGGTTCCGTACAAGTGTCGCATCGTCTCCCCGTAAACATCCACGGAATCCTCGGTCTTGATGCTCTGCCACAACGAAACCACAGCGTCGATCGCCCCAAGCTTTTCTATACACGCCGGCACCAGTTCCATCGGTCCGGTGACCAATATGATCTGGATCTTTTCATCAAATTCCCGCAGAACCAGTGTTTGGTACTCTCCCTCCGGGTATTCGTTTAAAATATCCATGACGCTTTGCCGAACTCTCTCGATCCCGCGGGAATGGACATAGCATCGATGGAGCGGCACAAAGGTCTGGCTGTCCTTTTCATACATACCGCTTTCCCAGATGCCCAGGATCCTGCGTAAAGGCAGTTTACATGTATTCCGGTAGTTCAGCGGCTCCGGATTTTTCATGACAGGCAGAACACGGCCTTTATACCCTGTGTATTTATACAGAGATTCCCGTACCATTTCTTCCTTCATCCGGGCCTGCTCCTTGTATTTGGTGTGCATCAAAGCACAACCCCCGCACTCTTTCCAGATCGGGCATAAAGGATATCGTCGTTTTGAGGAAGCCTCTATGATGCGATCCAACTCTCCGATCGCATAGGTCTCCTTCTGTTCGGTTATGTGAAATTCTATTGTTTCATTGGGGATCACAAATGGAATAAACACCGGTTTCCGGTTTATATAGGCAATGCCTTCTCCGTTAATTCCCCATTTTTTAATCGTTGTTTTCATGTTTTCTCCAAACTGTCACCACAAACGAGAAGGTAACCTCCATCGGATCGTGATGCCTGATCTTTTCCATCGCTTCATAGGCCGTATTATAACGATACGGTGTCATTTCCAACAGGCTCCATAAATCGGTCACCCGATGAGACTGCGTCAATATCTTACGGGATTCCATACGAAATCCTTTCATGGTTTCCTTCGGCAAGGGATTCTCATAAGGTGTATCGTAAAGTGCTTCTTTGAGCTGCCAGCAGTGGCGTGGGCCCGGTCCGACGACAATATACGCCCCGTCCTTTTTCAAAAGACGCCAGGCCTCCTGATTGGCCGGTGGAACAAACAAAGCCGTAATGACATCCACACTGGACGTTTCTAAGGGAACATGAAAAATGTTTCCGGCCATGTACTGCGTGTTCTTATCGTGACGGGCCGCATACCGTACCGCTTCTTTACTGGCATCGATCCCAAAACAGAACATGGCCTGCTCGGCAAATACCTTTGTATAATACCCCTGGCCACAGCCCATATCCACCAGTGTATCCACATGCATCGTTTTTAATTTTTTAGCCACGTATGACCGCATAAAGGCATAGTAATCCTTTTCTAGAAAACGCGTACGGGCCTGCACCATCTGTTTATTATCTCCCTGCCCCTTTTTTTGTTTCCGGGACAGGTTCACGTAGCCTTCCTTGGCTACATCAAAGCTGTGGTTGTTCGCACATACAAAACGATGTTGTTCTTTTTGAAGTGGTTTTTGACATATTGGGCAAATCAGCATAGGACACCTCCTGAAAAAAAGAAGCCTGTATTGACTTCTTATTGGTTAGGTAAAGATGGCAGCTCCGGCTTTCTTTGCGGGATTTCCTGTTTTTGTTTATTTTGTTTGATCAGGAAAACCAGAGCGACGATGGCTGCCGCAAATAAGATCAATCGCATCAATGACATAAAGGCACTGAGAAATCCGACGGATTCCAGACGCTGGGATAATTCGATGACTCGGTAATACGCATCGGAATTCCCATACCAGTCATAATTATCAATCATCAATGAGCGGCCTAACGTTATAATTTCATCCACCATCAACAAGACAGGAATGCTGATGGCTCCGAATACAGCGGCCGCTGTATTCATACCAAACAGAACAAATCCACATTGTTTCTCCTCTTTTTTCTGAAGAGTGAAGATCAGATATAATACAGCCGCTACAAGAGCCAATCCCCATTCTATCCAAAACAGGATCAGAATGGTTTTTGCTTCGTTCATCATACTGCCAAGGACCGTGTAACTGTCTGTAATCGCATTAAAAGATGTTCCGTCCATGGCATCCAGTTCAGCGATATGATAGACCATGATGATGGTAACGATCAATGCGACAACAGAAAGTACCCCATTGAGCAAGCTGATGCATTTCGGAATCAGACGGTACATTTTATAATCTTGGTTCATAAAGACACCTCCTAGAACAGATCCAGATCCTCTTTGACCGGGCGTACCCAGATATCTTCTGTCTGTTCAATGCATTGTTCTACCATAGACTGCCAGTCCCAACGTGCTTCATAACGCTGGCAACGTTCAATCTTCGGTTTCGTTGCCGGATTCTTCGGTTCAAAAATCGTACAGCAGTCCTCGAATGGTAGGATGGATGTTTCATATGTTCCGATCTTTCGTGATAAATCAATGATTTCCACTTTGTCCATGCATACCAATGGACGAATGATCGGCATATTGGTTACATCGTTGATGGTCTGCATACTGTTCAATGTCTGGCTGGCCACCTGTCCGATGGACTCGCCGGTCGCAATCACCTGGGCATGACGCTTTTCCGCCAGTCCATGGGCGATGCGCATCATCATCCGACGCATCAGCGTAATCGCATAGCTTTCATCCGCATGCTCGTAGATGGAAAGCTGCAGATTGGTAAACGGAACCACATGCACCAGGATCTCCCCCTGGTATCCGCTGATCTGCTGGGCTAATTCCAGCACCTTCTGACGGGCATGCTGGGAAGTATACGGAGGAGAAGCAAAATGAACGCACTCGATATAGACACCCCGTTTCATCATCAGATAGCTGGCTACCGGTGAATCAATTCCCCCGCTCAGACATACCATGGCCTTGCCACCGACACCGACCGGATAGCCGCCGGCTCCCGCGACGCGATCGGTCATAATATAGGCAGCATCCCGATGGACTTCAATAATGATCTTAACATCCGGATCGTGGACATCAACACGCCAGGAACTATTTCGCAAGATCTCACCGGCCACCTGCCGATTGATGGTATCCGAAATCAAAGGGAAGGTCTTATCGGATCGGCGCGCTGCCACCTTAAAGGTCTTCGGTGTCGCAAGATCTAAACATTGTTTGACCGCCTCTTTGATTTGATCCATATCCGGCTGGACTTTCACAGCCAGAGAAAAAGAGGAGATGCCAAACACCTTGGACAACACATCCTTGACCTGCTCCGGATCTTCCTGATGCAGATAAATATACATACGGTCATGTTGTCTTTCATATTCCAGACCCTCAAAGTTTTTCAAAGCTTTGCGTACATTGTCATACAGTGCCTTGATAAACTTGTTTCGGTTTTTTCCTTTTAAGCTCAATTCGCCATAGCGAATTAAGATATGATCATAACGATAATCCATATTGGTCAATTATCTCCTTACATACTTGTATAAATGTTTCTGCCTGCTTCATCGTATTCTCCTTGGAAAAAGACAACCGGATCATATGCGTCGCATCCTTTTGGGTTTTCCCCATGGCCTTTAACACTTCCGATTCATTCGTTCCATGCGAAGAGCAAGTACTCTTGGCAGATACACAGATGCCTCGCTCATCCAGCGCATTCAACAATACTTCGCTGGTCAGGGAATCAAAGCCGATATTCAGAATATACGGCAAGGCGTTTTCCGGCGAATGGATATGGGCCCCCGGTATCTGGCTTAACTGCTCCCGCAGCCATTGATTGATCCGTGATACCTTTTTATAGGACGCTTCCTGCTGCTCCAGGGCCAGGCGGATCGTCTTTGCCAATACAATATTGACCGGCGCATTCTGGGTGCCCCCACGCAGTCCTTGTTCCTGCTGCCCTCCCTGTACGATCGGAAGCAGACGGATGTTCCTTTTTTTCATCAACAAGGCACTGCCCTTTAATCCGTGGATCTTATGGGCCGATACTGTCATCATATCCAATGAAGAAACAGGAATATCAATCTTTGAAAAGCTCTGTACACAATCGACATGAAATTTACAGGTCGGGTGGTTATGTACGACTTTCTCAATTTCTTCAATGGGATTGATTGCCCCCATTTCGTTGTTGACATGCATGCAGGAAACCAGAATGGTATCCTTGCGCATGTGCTTCTTTACGATTTCCGGTGTCACGATTCCTTGTTCGTTGATTGGCAAAGTATCCACCTCAAAACCGAACATTTGTAAAAAGTCAGCCGAGTGGGCCACGGAAGCATGTTCCACATTGCTGATCAATATGTGTTTTCCCCGCGATTGATTGGCCAGCGCATACCCGACAATAGCAAGGGTATTGGATTCACTGGCACTGCCTGTAAACAGGATCTCATCCGGACGGACCCGTAGCATTCCGGCTATGGCTGCACGACTTTTTTCCATCAGCTGTCCGGCTTTTCTTCCTACACCGTGCAGACTGTCCGGATTTCCATACAGATCCTTTAAAAGTTGAGTATAAACGTGAAGGACCTCTGGTGAAACAGAGGTCGTTGAAGAGTTATCAAAATAGATCATTCCTATACCTGATTCATAACTGCCGGATCTTTACGAGCCACCAATTTTTCATAGGTACCCGGATGTAAGTTTTCAATTGCCTGGATGGCAATCTTCAGAGCTCTGGTGTACTCACCGTTCTGGAAGCACAGCTCAGCTCTTGTCAGATCCGTATCCATTGACGGATGGGAACTGCGGAAACGGTTTCCGAATACAATCGCGTTTTCCACCATCACAGCAACACCGATCAGGTTGTTTGCGTTGTTATAAAGCTTGTATACAAAGTCGATCGCATCCTGCAGATCGGCGTTTAATGTTTCTACATCCAACGGTGAATGGCTTAGCACCACCTGTACACGGGAAATCAGATTCTCACCCTGACGGATATCCTCACGGAACTGACTGGATACACTTGGCAGCTGACGTGTTGCCGCATTCAAGCGTACCTCATTCAAGATCAGCTGCAGCTTAACCAGCTGTTTCTGGGCGCGGGCTTCATCGCTGCTGGCCTGCACCAGTTTGGTCTTCATGCCCTTGATCTGTTTGGAGAAATCATCGACATCCTGAGCATACTCACGATAATAGTGGATCACATCCACACTTGGCATCGCATCCTGGGCCAGTTCTTTTTGAATCAGCTGACCGGCTTCATTCAGGTTGGCCATCTGCTCATCGGCTAACGCAAAACGATGGGTCCAGTCTTCCAGACCAAAACGATCCTTTGTGTTGGCATACAGTTCCTTGATTTCATTCAGATCCTGCTGAACTTCTGCTGTCAGAGCCAGATTTCTTTCCAAACCACCATGAATTTCATCATAGGCTTCCTTTTCTGATGTCATTTCATCCTGCAGATCCAGTACGGCATCGCTTACTTCTCCCAGCTCAACCTGTGCATCTTTCAGATTTCCTACGTCGATCAGCGTTGTAGCCTCCTGCAGTTTATCCTTGGCCTGCGCTAACCGGCTGTCCACTTCCAGAAAACGCAGATCGACATGATTATCTTCCAATGTCTGCGCGTTCTTTTCGATTTCACGAATGGCCTGTGGAATCAGTACACGGGCTTTTTCATACAAGCTTGGGCATAACGCAATCTGGGTACTGACATCATCGATCTCATTGGCGATGCGGTTGCCCTCTTCTTTCGCTTTATTAAACTCACTGGCATACATCCACTCTTCAAAATTCGAGAAGTCATTCTCAATTTCCTGCATGCGGGAATCGAAGAAAGTGGTAGCCTTATAGTACGAGGTCCGATTGCTTTGATACGCTTGTTTCACATTGTAGAAACGTTCTTTTAACGCATTGGAAAAATCACGGATCTCGGTTTCTCTTTTCAGGATATGATCCAGTGCCTTGGAAATAATACGGACACGTTCCTGGGCATCATCTACACTGGTTTCCAGCTCATCCATGACACGCATGGCTTTTTTGGTACGACCTCTTTCGACCATATCACTGGCTTGTTCGCATAACTGGTCACAATCCTCCAGCGATTTCATACATACACGATACTTCGGTGTCAGCGTATTTAAACGCTCCATGATATCGGCATTGGCTTTCGCAAACGCCTTGGCCTTGTTAAATTTGTAATCCAGCGAATTGTTGCGCACTTCGTTGACATCGGCTTCCAGCTGTGAAAAACGATCTCTGGCCTTTTTCTTCTTTACCGACTTGGAAATGATGCCGATCAGAATCAAAACCAGAATGGCAATCGCTATATAAATCAACACTTCTACAGAAACTCTACTCTGTATGAACTGAATCAATGACTGAATATACCCCATTACAGTATCCATGAAACATACCTCCCCTTGAAAGCTAAAGTCATTATAGCAAAACTCCGAAACAGTTTCCATGAATAAGTGAATTTTTCTTGATTTTAATCGTTGGCTTTGGTATGATACTTAAGCGTAAATTGATAGCAGCATACAAAGCCTTGAGGTTTGCGTTACAGGCAGTGAGCGATATGAGTAACTATGAGCTGATAGCAGAAAATATCTTACTGTAACACGATTCAGGGTGATTTGTACTGTTATTGTTTTGCAAAAAACAATAGGAGGAAAAACATGTCAAGAAACACAGGAAGTACCTGGAAAAAGTCTCGTCGTCTTGATTTTTCGATTCTTGAAACAGGAGAAGAATTAACACGTCGTAATTACATTCCGGGCCAACACGGTAACGCTCGCCGTCCGAAACTGACAAACTACGGTTTGCAGCTGCAGGAAAAACAACGTATTCGTCATACGTATCAACTGAGCGAAAAACAATTTGCCAACACCTACAAGAAAGCAAGTAAAAAAGCAGGGGCTGCTGGTGAAAACTTATTGGTTATGCTGGAAAGTCGTTTAGACAACATTGTTTACCGTATGGGATTTGCCCGTACTCGTCGTGGATCTCGTCAGCTGGTAAACCACGGACATATTCTGGTAGATGGCAAAAAGGTAGATATTCCTAGTTATCAGGTAAAACCGGGCCAGACCATCGAAGTTCGTGAACGTTCTCTGAATTTAGCAAGTATCAACGATGCTTTGGAAGCAGCTGCTTCTACCGTTGCTTTTGTTGAAGTAGACAAAGATAAGAAAAAAGGTGTTTATGTTCGTTACCCTGAACGTAATGAACTGTTCACTGCACAGCCAATTAACGAACTGTTAGTTGTTGAGTATTACAACCGATAAAAAAAGCGAATCGAATGATTCGTTTTTTTTATGTTAGTGTAGAGCCGGCCAGATAACCGGTAGAAAAAGCAATCTGTAAATTGTACCCGCCGGTCATTGCGTCCACATCGAGCAGCTCACCGGCAAACCGTAATCCCGATACCGTTTTGGACGCCATGGTCCGCCGGTCAATGGAAGACAGCTCCAGCCCGCCATGGGTCATCATAGCCGCCTGATAGCCTAGAGGACCCGTCACATCGACCGGCCAGTTGGAAAACATCTCCACCAGACGGTTGCGTGTCTTTTGGGAAAGCGACGAGATCTTCAGGGATGGATCCAAATGCATTTCCTGTAAAAGCGCCAGCCCAAAGCGTTTCGGTACATAGCGGCTGACAACCGTGATCAGCTGTTGATTGCCGGCTTTCAGATCTTGACAGAAAGTTTCCTCCTGCTGCCAGATCAGATCGATATGCAGCGTACACGGCGTAGGAACGTACCCGAGGTTGAAAATGGCCGGACCAGATATCCCGAAACCAGTCAACAGGATATCCCCGACAGCGGCCGGTTTACGGATCTTCACATGTCGTAAAGCCACACCGGACAAGGCATGGGTCCACGCCATATCTGTTCGCAGCGGAACCAATATGGGGTATAAAGCCGTACGGGCATGACCGGCCTGCCGGGCCAGCGCATAGCCATCTCCTTGTGAGCCTGTCTGCGGAAACCCCAAGCCACCACAGGCCACGATCACACAGTCATATGGAATTTTTTTCTGGTCCAAAAGAATACCTTTGCATACATTGTCTTCCATCCACAACAAGGATACCGGAGTATTGGTTTTTATGTTGACATCCTCAAGCAGACGGATGAATACATCTCGGATATCCGAAGCCTTGTCGGAACAAGGAAAGATCCGGTCATTGTCTTCCTTTTTCAAAGAGCATCCGTTGCTTTCCAACAAGGCCATCACATCCTTCGGCCCAAAAGCTTTTAATGCCGGATAGACAAATTTTCCGTGCGTTTGGACATGTTGTAAAAAAGCATGGATACTTTTGTCGTTGGTTACATTACATCGTCCATTTCCGGTCAGAAGCAATTTCTTTCCCAGCATTTGATTTTTTTCATACAAGGTGACCTCCCATCCATTCTGCCTGGCCGCATACGCTGCCATCATCCCGGAAGGGCCGCCACCAATAACCGCCACTTTTTTCATGGTCTTATCATACCATAAGAAAAGTGGATGTTCTCACAGAACCTTGTGGTTTCCTAGTTTTTCAAAAAGTCCAGTTTTTCCGCGATAAACGAATAGTTTCGATAAACGTGGCCGTCACGCTCCACCTGGTAGGAGGACACCCTGCCTTTGACTGCGATCAGGTCCTGGGCATGGCAGACATCACATACCGTTTCTGCCAAACCTCTCCATACTTCAACTTGTATATGATCCTGCTCATAGATGCCCTCGCTGTTGGCAAACGGACGATCAATTCTCATAAGTATGGACGCTGTTTTGATCCCGTTGGGTGTTTCCTTCAATACAGGCAGCTCTTCGATCTGCCCTACAAAACAAAATAAATTCATGTTCATTCTCCTATCCGGTATAGGTATTTACCCATATCCAATCACCTGCCTTTACCTGTATTGTAGAAATTCAAGATAAAAAAACAAACGAACCATCCTCTCTGAACAGTTCGTTTTTATTCGTTTTACATGATGTGAATTCTTTTTTTTACTCAGATCCAGCGTGTTTTGGCCAAATCGTCGTCACTGTGCGATGTGAGAAGTCCAGACTGTCGATGACGGACTGGATCTTTTCCGGTGTCACCGCGCGGATCCGTTTGGCTCCCTCAAAATAGTCATAGCCTTCCATTTGTGCATCCATCAGTTCCACCGCCAGATTTTCAAACTGATCCAGTTCCCGGATGGTCTGCGAAAGAGCCTTGACCTGCAGGGATTTCCAGATAGCCGGATCGATCGGCTGGGTCTGCATGGTTTCAACAAGCTGTTCGGTCAGCCGGATAAAGCCATCCACATCGTAGGTCTGCGAATAGAACAACAAATAGGAATGATCCGGTTGGATATCACATTCAGCGCCTGATATCTGGGTGATGATCTTCTGTTCCAACCACTTCTCATAATCCGGATTCAATGCGCTCATCAGCGACTCCAGACGCATTTGGACCGCCATATCGCGCAGCAGGCATTCCTCTTTCGGCTCACCACAGGCAAACTTGTATCCGACACAGACGTAAGGAATGGAAATATCCATAGATAATTCGTGATAAGATCGAACAGGCGCCGGGCTTTCCGGTCGGACAACCCGTTCGATCGTCTGGGATGCATAAAGTGATGGAACATGGTTGATGGATTCGATCCATGTCATGATCTCCCGACAGTCTTTCCCGGTAATTCCCACCAGAACCAATCGGCTTGGGTCATAATTCATTCGATAGAACCTTGTCAGATCCTCCACTGTTATATGTTCGATATCGTCTTCTGTTCCCAGAATATCGATACGCACCGGATGCTCGGCATACAAAGACTTCCATGTTTCCATCAGCAGTTTATGGTCCGGTGACTGTTCATACATATCCCTTTCGCTGAGAATGATCGGCCGTTCCTTGTCAATGGACCGTTCATCAATATCCAGCGTCTGTACAAAATCCATCAGCAGGCGGATCGGTTCTTTGATGTCCGAGGTTGTCTGGAAATAGTAAGCCGTCTTGTTGTAGGTCGTAAACGCATTGGTTTGAGCCTGCATGGCCGCAAACTGTTCAGCGACGTCTTTTCCGTCCAGACGAAACATCTGGTGCTCCAGATAATGCGCACATCCACTTCGATGTCTTACGATATCCCCGTTGACCTTTTGGCAGATGTCAAAGCCCCCGGCCGAAGTTGCCAACATGAATAAAGAGCGCTGATACTCCGGTTTATGCACCAGGATGACCGTCAGTCCATTATCCAGCACTTTCTTATTCCATTCCACGTTATATACTTTCATTCGCATTCTCCTCAATCACAGCCTGGCTGATCAACTGTATATTTCCGGCAGCTTTGGCTACCTGATCCATCGTTACAGACCGGATCCCGTTCAGCTTGTCCTCCAAGGTGAGATTTCTGTGCAGAAGATCATCCAGATACATCTGCTCGATCCAGGTCCGCGCATAATCCTGGCTGGAAATCAAGCCGTCCATCAGATCCATTTTGGCATTTTCCATCAAAGTCGATGGATACGCCTTATGGCATAAACGCTTCAGCTGCGCCTCAATCAACGGCAAAAGCTGCTCGACATATTGTTTTTCGGTGCCTGTCTGAATCAAAAGGGCCCCATCAAAACGAATCAGGCTCGACGAGATGGAGTAACAATAGCCGTACTTTTCGCGGATCGTATCAAACAACATGTTATTGGGACATTGTCCCAACATCGAATTGGCAACCAACAAGGCATAGTACAAATCCGAATCCATTCCAATGTGGGTCTGGTAGATCTGCGCTACGCTGGTTTGTGTAATATCCTTGGATACAACCTGCTTCACACAATCATGGACATCAATGCAGTTATAGTCTGCCCGGATCGAATCTGTTTCATCAATGGTTTCCAGATAGGCTTTCATTTTCGGACCAATCTTGCCAACGCTGTATACAACACAAGGTGCTCTTTTGATGGTCTGATATAACCGGTTGATCTGATTCAGAGAAACGGCATCCACCTGATCGTATTCGCCATACAGATCCACACACAAGCTGTGATGGGCCGGTATCTGTGTCAAAGCGGTACGTACCGCCAGACTGTCCGGATCGTCCATTTGTCTTTTCAAGCGGTTTTTCAACATGTATTTCGCTTTATCCAAACTGTCCGTATCAAAACATGGATGAAACAAGAATTCATCCAGCAGATGTATAACCTGATCTTCATAGGCACTCTCTTCGATCCAGTCCGGCCGGATATACTGGTACCGATAATCAATGATCATCTGGTTTCCATACGCATATAAGGTCGTTCCGACCTTTGTATCATACGCATCGCTGAGGGCCGTGATCCATTTCTGGCTGGATGCGTAGTGTTCTGTTTTATTTCGATACATCATGATCAGTACGTTCAAAGGTGTGATCCACGCTTTGTCCATAGGCAGAATATAACGCACCGACAGACATGCATCGGTAAATTTCTCGGTGGGATTCCATCGCATTGTTCCACCTCCCGTAGGGATTATTATACACAAAAGTATAAAAAAAGAGAACCGAAGTTCTCTTTTAGATTATCCAACGTGAACGTAACATTGTAAAGCCTGTGAACAGTTTACAGAGGATACAGCGGTCGTTCCACCGTTCCATCCACCATGTACGGCCTGTCCGTTACCGATGTAAACAGCTACGTGTCCGGAATAAACAATGATATCTCCCGGAACCGGGTTGCTGGTAACTGTACCCAGACTTGTGTATTCTGACGGCCATCCGTGGAAGTTAATGCCGGCAGCAGCCAGAGAATTAGTCACCAACATTGTACAGTCCTGTGCATTTCCCAACTGCGACATGGCAGCCGATGCGATCGTCGAACTCAAGTTCGAGTTTGCCGGAACAGACACCGTTGATGTTGTCGCTGTAGGGGAGGCTGCGACCTGCGTACTCGGTGTAACTGTCTCTACCGGTTGCGTATACGTATCATACGTAGCGGTCTGCTCTGTGGTTGTCTGCGCTGCAGGCTGTTCCACATAAGCCGGTTCTGTTGTCTGTACGGCTTCCGTCTGTTGCTGCTGTTCCAATTGAGCAATCTGCTGCAGCTGGGCCTGGTAATTAGCTTCCTGCTGCGCATTGTATTCTGCGATCTGCTGTAACTGCAGTTCGTAGTTTGCCTGTGCTTCCGCTTCCTGCTGTGCACGGAGTGCTTCAGCCTCAATTTCAGCCTGTGTTGCCGTAATCACACCATTTTCATCGGTGTAATAACCATCTTCACCATTGGCATTCACAATCGGGGATCCATTGGCATCCAGCCAATAGTTCTGACCGTCGATCGTTTGCATTCCTGTCAATAATTCACCGGTTTCCGAATAGAATACGACCTTGTCTCCTTCCGTCACTTTTCCGCTACGGAAGCTTCCGTCTTCGCCAAAATGATATTCTTTGCCGTCAATCGTGAACGTACCGGTTACCAGTTTTCCTTCTTCATCAAAGTAATACTTTTTCCCATCAATTTCCTGCCATCCGGTCTTCACTTCTCCGTTCTTGTCAACGAAGTATCTTTTACCGTTGTCATTGACCCATTGATTTTTCTGTGCAAATCCCTGCTCATTGTAGTAAGCATGGGTCTGATCGTCCCAGCCCTGTAACAGCTGGCCGTCTTTCTGGAAATTGTACTTTGTACCGGAAATTTCCATTTCTCCTGTCGCTGCGGTTCCGTCAGCTTCGAAGTAATATGTATCGTTGGCAACATTCTGCCAACCAAATTGCATATCTCCATCCTGGTCAAAATAGTAGAGTTCATTATCAACCTTCGTTAATCCGGTGGCCTCTTTACGAGTATCACTCAGAATGTAAGAACGTTCCTTTCCTTCTCCATGCCAACCAGGTGCAGTATCCCGTGCATAAATCGTTTGAAATACAGTTCCACTTGTACATGCACATAAGGCTACAGCGAGTAATTTGTTGTGCTTTTCAATAAATCTCATGTAATCACTCCTTCACTCATGTACAAACCTAACACAAGTTTTTTTTCAACGCAAATAAAAAAAGTCGATTTTAATCAATTATGTGTATTTTTGTACAATTTATCACATCATAAAATGCTTTATATAAAGGTCTTTACAAAGAATTGTGTAAAAATATGTGATTTTGTAAAAAATATTACAATTTTCACATAATAAAAATTGTTCACAATTCGTGAACAATTTTGTATTTATATTATATTTTATCGAGATAATCCAGGAATGTTTTAATGAATTTCCAGGCTAGAAATATAGCCGCAAACCCGCTAAACACAAGGGAAATCCCGCCTAAAACCCGTAACGAAACCACAACGGTTGCCAATGTACGCGCAGATAAACCTCGGATCAATATTACTACCATTACGCCCACATATGACACAATGCTCAGGATGGCTGCCTTTTTTAATCTTGGCATAAGAGCGACTGTCAACAACAGACACAATAGATCAAGCCACGCAAAGGGAAATCCACCGTGAAAGAAAATCCAGAAGATCCCCCGTACCAGGAGGCTGGCCGCATATGGTTCCATCTGATTCATGAAATGAAACAGCGCATTCTGATCAACGATCCTGGTCAACTGCCAGAAAAACTGGATCTGCCAGATACATTGCCAAATCCAATAACCGGTTACGACCAGGATCACAAGGTTCAGACGTTTATCGCGGGCATCAACGAAGCGGTCCATCCAGTTCAAGAGTTTCAAGGAAATCCTCTCCCTTCAACTGTTCGGTGGCCGCCAGATTCGGATAGTCCAACTGTCGTAAAACCTCATAGACGATGATTGCCGCGCAGTTGGAGAGATTTAAACTTCTCGCATCCGCTACCATCGGCAATCGCATACATGTATCCAGATGTCCCTTCAGGATGGCTTTGTCGATACCGGTGCTTTCCTTGCCCAGCACAAGATAGATGTCACCGGTCTCTTTTGTGAAATCAAACATGCTGGGGGCTTTTTTCCCGTAGCGCGTCATGTAAAAGTAATGATCCGCCGGGTTCTTGGCAACAAAATCTTCCCAGTTTTTGTGGATCCGGATATCCACATTCTTTGCATAATCCATACCGGCTCGACGCAAGTGTTTTTCATCCATCATGAAGCCCAGCGGTTCGATCAAATGCAGGATGGATCCGGTAGCCATACACGTACGGATGATATTTCCTGTATTTCCGGGAATCTCCGGTTCATATAACACAACATGGATCATATTACTTCTCCCAGTCCTTCATGAACTTCTCCAGTGCGGCCCCGCGATGGCTGACACTGTTTTTCATTTCATCACTGACATTGGCCAGGGTCGTCTGAAATGGTGGATAGTAAAAGATTGGATCATAACCAAATCCGTTGGTTCCCAGCTGACGGTCATAGATTTGCCCTTCTACCTCGCCACGATAGATATGGCTTTGGCCTTGGGCATCGATATACGCAATCACACAGACATAGCGAGCGGTACGATCTTTCCCTTTCACCGCTTCTATAATCGCCTGATTTTTGATATCGTAGCTTGTGTCTTCCCCCATCCAGCGCGCCGAATAGACACCCGGCATTTTATCCATGGCATCTACCTCAATGCCGGAATCATCACTGATGACCGGACGGTGGATGGCATTGTAGATGGTCTGTGCCTTGATCAAAGCATTTTCTTCAAACGTTTTCCCATCTTCGATTATTTCCACAGGTTCTTTTAAATCTTTCAAACACAGAACCTTTACATCCTCTCCCAGCATTTTCTGGAATTCTTCCACTTTATGCGCATTGTTTGTCGCAATCATTATTTCTTTCATTCATATCACCGGACTTATTATAATCCAAAAAAAGAGCTCAAATCAATGAGCTCCGTTTATTAATACATTCCTTGTGGCATTGGCGGCATTTCCGGTTCTTTTTCCGGAATTTTCGCCACACCGACTTCGGTCGTGATGAACAAGGCGGAAATGCTGGCCGCATTCAACAACGCATTACGGCTTACCTTGGCCGGGTCGATGATTCCGTCTTCAAACAAGTTTACCCAGATTCCTTTCTTGGCATCAAATCCATAGTTTTCAGGTTGTACTTTCTGCATTTCAACGATATCATCGCTGTTATAACCGGCATTATCGGCAATCTGTGCAATTGGCGCCAACAAGGCATCAAAGACGATCTTGATTCCCTTTTGTACATCCACTACTTCGGATTTAACTTTGTCCTTCAGATCTGTATACGCATTCACCAGACATGCTCCACCACCGATGACGATTCCTTCGCTGACAGCTGCACGTGTGGAATTCAGGGCATCTTCGATGCGCAGTTTCTTTTCTTTCAGTTCGGTCTCCGTAGCAGCTCCCACTTTGATAACCGCTACACCGTTGGATAATTTACCTAAACGTTCCGACATACGCTTTTTGTCATATTCGCTCTTGGTATGCTCCATCTGTGCTTCGATCTCTTTAATACGAGAAGCGACCTCTTCTTTGGTACCGGCTCCACCGATCATCGTCGTATTGTCTTTTGTGACAACCAGACGTTTTACAACACCCAGATCCTCAATTGTCATATCTTTCAGTTCCATATTCAGATCCTTGGAGAAGAAACGAGCACCGGTAATCACAGCGATATCCTGCAGCTGTTCTTTCTGATTATCTCCAAAACCAGGTGCTTTTGTAGCTACAACGTTGAAAGTACCACGTAATTTATTCAAAGCCAATGTTGATACAACATCGTTATCCAGATCTTCAGCAATGATCAACAAGGCATGGTTGGATTGGACGATCTGTTCCAACAATGGCAGAATTTCCTGCACGTTGTTGATTTTCTGATCCGTTACCAAAACATACGGATTCTCCATAACACATTCCATCTTTTCACGGTCGCTGACCATGTACGGAGAAATGTAACCCTTGTCATACTGCATACCTTCACTGATTTCCAGCTCTGTTTCAAAACCGTTGGATTCATCGGTGGAAATAACGCCATCGCGTCCGACACGATCCATGGCCTTGGCAATGATCTTACCAATTTCTTCATCACCGGCAGAAATCGTTGCGACATTGGCAATATCCTGGGAACTGTCTATTCTTCTGGAATGCTCCAGAATATATTTAGCTACGGCCTTGCTTGCCATTTCAATTCCTTCACGCATCAATACCGGGTTTGCTCCGCGATCTACCAAACGCAGACCGTTTTCGATCATGCTCTGTGCCAGGATCGTTGCGGTGGTTGTACCATCGCCGGCTGTATCATTGGTCTTATTAGCTACTTCGTAAACCAGTTTGGCTCCCATGTTTTCAAATGGGTCTTCCAGTTCAATTTCCTTGGCGATGCTGACACCATCATTGGTGATCATCGGCGATCCGAATTCTCTTTCCAACACCACATTTCGACCCTTTGGTCCTAATGTTACACGAACTGCATTTGCCAGTGTGTTGACACCTTTCAGCATCGACTCACGTGCATCTTTTGAAAAACGTACTTCTTTTGCCATATTTGCTCCTCCTTAACGATTTACCGCAATGATGTCTTCATCTTTGATAACCACAAAGGTTTCATCATTGATCTTAATTTCTGTGCCTGCATATACCCGGAATAACACTTTATCTCCGGTTGTATAATCCGGCTGTTCCACCTTGGAACCAATGGCTTCAACCACCGCAAATTTCGATTTTTCTTTATTGGCGGTTAAAATAATACCACTTGCCGTTGTTCTTTCTTCTTCAACTTTTTTCAACAATACATAATCATGTAAAGGTTTTAACATATGCATCCTCCTTTTAGCACTTTCACTTTTTAATTGCTAAATACATTATACACATTTCTAGCACTTATGCAAGTGGTTTGCTAAAATAAATTAAGAAAGGTGTTCCGAATCTCCTTATATAAATATAAGGAAAGAAACGCTTTTTTTATCGGAATTCAACCGTCCTTTCCCTATCTTTTTTACGCCAGTACTTTTAGCACTCTAACACATTAGTTGCCAGACCAATTTTTTTCTGTGTCTCTATTATATATAGGGAAAGAAAAAGAAGGATCTCTCCTTCTTATTCCATAATAAACAATGCTTTGGAATCAATCTCCTGGGCAAAACGTTCCTTTGCCTGTTCCAATGGGAGCTGTTCCGTTTTCCGTGTACCGCGTTTACGGATCGTTACACTTTCATTTTCCACTTCTCCATCTCCGACAACGATCTGGTATGGAATCTTATTGATCTGTGCCTCACGGACACGGTAACCTAATTTTTCATTGCGGGCATCGATTTCCACACGCATACCCATGCGACGCAATTCCATCATCACGCGTTTTGCGTAATCGTAATGCTTTTCCTGATGAACCGGAATCACAACCAGCTGCTTCGGCGCCAGCCATAATGGCAGACTTCCTTTTGTTTCTTCCATCAGGAAAGCTACGAACCGATCCAGTGAACCAAGGATGGCACGGTGGATCACAACCGGGCGCAGTTTCTGATTATCACTGGATACATATTCCAGTTCAAAACGTTCCGGCAGCTGATAATCCAGCTGGATCGTTGATAAAGTTACGTCGTGGCCTAAAGCAGAGCGAACCTGCACATCGATCTTCGGTCCATAGAAAGCAGCTTCACCGACAGCTTCATAGAATGGAACACCCATTTCCTTCAATACTTCTCTTAATTCTGCTTCGCTCTTTTCCCACAAGGCGTCGTTGCCAAAATATTTTTCGGCATTTTCCGGATCGCGCAAAGAAAGCCGGAATGAATACTGCTGGAAGTTAAAATCCTTGTAGACATCCAGGATCAATTTGGTTACATCTTTGATCTCATCAGCAATCTGATCCGGACGACAGAAGATATGTGAATCGTTCTGTGTGAAAGAACGAGATCGTTCAATTCCTGTCAATGCACCACCGGCTTCAAACCGGAAATCGTGGGCAATCTCCGCAATACGGATCGGCAGATCACGATAAGAATGCAATGTGCTCTTGTACATGATCATATGCTCCGGACAGTTCATCGGACGCAGGCAGTATTCCATGCCATCGCGTTCCATGATCGGGAACATGTCATCTTTATAATGTGCCAAATGACCACTGATCTTATATAGCTCAGTAGAAACCACCGATGGTGTCAGCACATGCTGGTAACCTTGTTCCAGCTCTTTATCCATAATATAATCCGATAACAGTCTGCGCACCGTAAATCCGTTTGGCTTCCACATTGGCAAGCCGGCACCAACGACTTCCGAGAACATGAACATATCCATTTCTTTTCCCAGTTTACGATGATCTCTTTGTTTCGCATCTTCCAGATCGGCCAGATGGGCTTCCAGTTCTTCCTTGGTAGGAAAGCAGCAACCGTAGATTCTTTGCAGAACTTTATTGTTTTTGTCTCCCTTCCAGTAAGCACCGGAATGCTTCAACAGCTTAAAGTTCTTTAACAGCTTTGTCGTTTCAACGTGAGGTCCACGACATAGATCCGTGAAATCTCCCTGGGTATACATGGAGATGTTGGTTCCTTCCGGCATACGAGAAATCAAATCTACTTTGTATGGATCGTCTTTAAATTGTTCCAGCGCTTCTTCACGGCTGATCTCATGACGGACGATGCGTTTATTGGATTTTGCGCATTTCTTCATTTCCTTCTCGATTTTGGCAATATCCTCATCGCGGATAACATCATCGCCTAAATCAATATCGTAATAAAAGCCTTCTTCCACGACCGGGCCGACCCAAAACTTGGCGTGGGGATACAGATGCTTAACAGCCTGGGCCATTAAGTGCGCACAACTGTGATTCAGGATGCTTAATTCTTCATTTTCTTTAAAATTTACCATTCTATTTTTCCTCCATATAAAAAGCGACAGCAGTCAAAGGACGTCTGTCGCACGCGGTACCACCTTTGTTTATGCAGATTATGCATACACCTCATTATCTTTTAACGCAAGAATACGGCACACTTTTTCAAGGGCAATTCAAAGGGAGTAAATACCAGTTCCGTCAAAAAGCTTCCACCACCCGCTTTTCTCTCTCTATCCGAAGGTCTTGTATTCATATCCTTATCATCATTGATAAAAAAATTATAAATCGAATGCGCCCATAAGTCAAAAAAAAGGAAGGGAAACTTGAAGGATCTCCCCACGCTTTCTCTTCCTGTTAAAGTCCATTGACATTCATGCAGCGCATCGCATTCAATATAGCCAGAAATGCAACACCGACATCGGCAAAGACGGCTGCCCACATGCCGGTCATCCCCAATGCCCCGAGGATAAGCACAAGAACTTTGACCGCAATTGAGAACACGATATTCTGGTGAACAATTTTTAAGGTCTTATGACTGATACGGATGGCTGTAGCGATGCTGGCCGGATCATCATCCATTAACACGATATCGGCCGCTTCAATGGCTGCATCACTGCCTAAGGCACCCATCGCAATGCCGACATCACTACGTGTCAATACCGGTGCATCGTTGATTCCGTCGCCGACAAACGCCAGTTTTTCTTTCTCATTGCCTGTTTTCAACAAGGCTTCCACACAATCCACTTTATCCGTCGGCAATAACTGGGCATGTACTTCATCCATCTGCAACGTATCGGCAACGGCTTCGGCAACCTGCCGGCTGTCTCCTGTCAACATGATGGTTTTTTGAATACCGGCTGCCTTCAGATTCCGGATGGCCTGCTTTGCGTTTTCTTTGATTTCATCCGCAATTTCAATAGATCCCAAATATGCATCCTCAGTGCAGACATAGATGATGGTTCCTAACCCGCAAGCCATTTCATCTACCTCTTGGCCGATTTTGTTCATCAGCTTGATATTACCGACATAATACGGAACCCCTTTCACGCTCGCACACATGCCATGACCGGCTATTTCCTGCACATTGTCCACATCCGATGTATCAACAGCTTTTCCGTACATTTCTTTAATGGATTTGGAAATCGGATGATTAGAAAAGCTTTCAATCTTCGCTACCAGCTCTAAAAGCTCTTCCTGGGTTCCTTTTTCAACATGGATCTGTGTTACCTTAAAATTTCCTTTGGTCAAGGTACCGGTTTTATCAAAAACGATCCTTGTCACCTGCGATAAAGCTTCCAGATAATTGGACCCTTTGACCAGGATCCCACGACGGCTGGCGGCTCCAATGCCTCCAAAAAAGCTTAGCGGAACGCTGATAACCAAAGCACACGGACAGGAAATAACAAGGAATGTCAGGGCTCGATAGATCCACTGGCCCCAGTTTCCAGTCACCAGGGATGGAATTACTGCCAATGCCAACGCACTGAATACGACAATCGGCGTATAGAAGCGGGCAAATTTCGTGATAAAATCCTCACTTTTACTTTTCCGGTCACTGGCATTTTCCACCATTTCCAATATTTTTGATACCGTTGAATCTTCAAATTCCTTGGTCACCTTGGCATATACAACCCCACTTTGGTTGATGCAGCCACTGATCACTTCATCTCCTACAGTGACTTGACGAGGAATTGATTCCCCGGTCAGAGCACTGGTATCCAGGATCGTGGTTCCTTTGGTCACCATACCATCCAATGGAACCTTTTCTCCCGGCTGAATGACAATGATATCACCAACGGAAACCTCTTCCGGATCTACCTGCTCTATCGTTCCATTGACTTCGATACACGCATAGTCCGGGCAAATATCCATCAGATCCGCTATGGACTGACGGGAACGATTGACCGCATACGATTGAAACCATTCTCCAATCTGGTAAAACAGGACAACTGCACATGATTCTGAATACTCTCCTAATGCTAAGGCACCCAGACTGGCTACGGCCATCAGGAAATTCTCATCAAATACCTGACCATGACCAATATTGGTCACGGCCTTCTTTAGGATGTCATAAGAAATATAGGCATAAATACACAAAAACAGAATGGTCTGCGCAAGCTTCGGTAATGGAGCAATCAGGGCAATCCCATAAGCCACCAAGGCAATGCCGATCCGAAGCAGCATCTTTTTCTGTTTCTTTGTCATGTTTTTAAGCATAGACTTCAAAATCAGAATCTACTTTTTTCCCTACTTTTTCCACTTCTTTGACGATCTGATCTATATCGCCATCGACATCTAATGTCATCTTCTGCGTCATAAAGTTTACACGCGCTTTATTGACTGTTTCCATCTTACCGATCGCATCTTCGATCTTTGCCGCACAATTTGCACAATCCACTTCAATCTTATATGTTTTTTTCATAAAACTTTCCTCCCTTTATTGAACAATTGAATAACTGTTCAACTATTCTACTAATAATATACCCCTGTATACAAAGACTGTCAATGAAGAATTATTCTTTTTTTCTTCCTTATATTATATATATACGCATTCGACAATTCTTTTTCTTTCCTTTATAATAGTTTTATGAATAAACCGTATTTATATGATCCCCAAAATCCAGAACTTATTGAACTGGCTATCCAGGAAATGCCATGTGAACAAACAACAGACAGTCTGTCCCAGTTCTTTAAAGTCATGGGTGATGTGACTCGTTTAAAATTGTTGATGGCCTTGGAAAAAGGAGAATTATGTGCCAGTGATCTGTCCAATATCGTCGGACTAAACCGATCGGCCATCAGTCATCAGCTGAAAGCTTTAAAAACAGCGAAACTTGTCAAGTCACGAAAAGAGGGAAAAACCGTCTATTATTCCCTGGATGATGAGCATATCCATTCCGTATTAAAAGTCAGTCTGGAACATATTCTGGAAGAGGATTGATTTCTTCTTCTTTTTTTATTTATAATATTTCTATGCAGATTATCATTTCACCGGCTAAACAAATGAAACCCACAGACGATGATTTTGGACCGATAACCCAGCCAGCTTTTTCAGACCGTTCGAAAGAACTGGTGAAGAGCATGCAAAAGCTGGATTATGCTTCCTTGAAAAAAGCACTGCGATGCTCCGACAAAATTGCTCAGTCTGCTTATGATCAGTATCAGACCTTTGACTTTGAACGCAATGTATCGCCGGCTTTGTTTACATACAGCGGGATCCAATACCAATACATGGCCCCAGATGTATTCACCGACGATCAGATACAGTATGTACAAGATCATTTGTGGATCCTATCCGGTTTATATGGTGCTTTGCGCCCGATGGATGGAATCGTTGTTTACCGGCTGGAAATGCAGACAAAGATCCCGGACTCCTTATATTCCTATTGGTCCGATACCTTGGCCAACCATATTCCTGCAGGGCCCATACTGAATCTGGCCAGCGAGGAATATGCCAAATGCATCCGGAAGTACCGTCCGGTCATCGATGTTCGCTTTTGTCATAACGAAAACGGTAAACTAAAGGAAAAAGGGGTATATGCCAAAATGGCAAGAGGACGTATGGTACGTTTTATGGCGGAACAGCAAGTAGAAACCGTTGAAGAGCTTTACAGCTTTCATGATTTCAATTACATTTACAGCCCGCATGACAGTAACAGCTCTGTTTTGGTATACATACAAAAATAGACGGAATGAACCGTCTATTTTTTTGATTGTTTGGCAGAGCGAAGATTGATCCGCTTTCTTTCCTGTCTCCTCTTTTCCGGTTTGACTTCCCGGTATATTTCGAAACAGACTCCATCTGTCGTATTGTACCCTTTTACCATATATTTATTCGCTTTTACAACCTTGGATACAATGGATAATCCTAAACCAAAGCGGCCTCCCTCTCCTTTTTCATAGGGTCGGAACAACGTATCGATCCGGTCTTCATCCATCATCGGTCCATCGTTGCTGATTTTCAGATTGTTTTCGTGCACTTCAATACGAATATACGACTTGGCATATCGAAACGCATTCTCCATGATGTTCTCGATTGCTACCCGCCAGGCTTCCAGCAATCCATCGAAGAACACTTCTTCCACATCTGTTTGAATTTCTATTTCCGGGCGAATGACTGCGGAATTCAAAACCACCTGCTCTACGACATCCTTCATATTGGTCACTACACCTTCTGCATCGGATGTCAATAAATATTCTACCCGGTTCAAATACAATAAATTATGCACCTTATTTTCCAGCCGCTGCGCATTGTCAATGATAACATCGGCACTTTTTTCCATGGTCCCATACGGATAGATGCCATCCTTGATAGATTCCGCATACGATTTAATGGTCGCAATCGGTGTTTTCAGGTCGTGGGATATGTTATGGACCATCTCTTCCTTGGCTTTTTCCTGTTTGTCCAGCTCTTCTTTCATTGAAGATAACGCTTTGGCCACTTCTCCGATCTCATCCTCCCGATTGATCACAAGCTCCACATCTTTTCCTAAACGAACCTGATCAATATAGTATTTGATCTGATTCAGCGGATGAATGATGGAATACACCCAGATCATCAGGATCATCATAAAGGCAAAATACGCAAAAATGGTCAAGTCGAAGGTGGAGTCCACCAGCGAGCTTCGCAGTTCATTGGCATATGTATCATCCATAAAACTGGCAAGGACAAATTCCTCTTTGTTGAAATTGATATATTGCTCACGATAAAAATATTTCTTTGTACCGATGTCCACCGTTTTCTCAATGACCTTGTTGTCATTGGAAATCTCCAGGGAAGAGCTCTTCAATGCCTCCAACAATTCAATCGGCACCGTTTCATTGTCCGATGAATTCATGATTTCTATGCCATTGCGATCAATGATACAGTTAACCTGGAAATCATCTGTCATCATCTCCAGGTAATCCTTTTTCACCGTCTCTTTGTTGTTGGACTTTACGACCGTGACCAGCGACTGCTGGCGGTTGGCCATCATACCGAAGGTCTGTTTGGCTATGGTACGGTCGATGTTTCCGTTCAAAAACAGAAAGAAGAAGGAAAAGAAGAAAATAATGAACAACAGGATGATCATAATTACCTGATTGGTCAAAGACAGTTTACGAAAATATTCAGTAATCTTTTTCATATTAGCCTAAGCGATAACCATAACCATAGATCGTATGAATGTTCAGATTCGGCAGCTTTTTACGCAGACGACGTAATGTATCATCCACCACACGATCCGAACCAAAATAGTTTTCATCCCATACGTTCTCTAAGATCTTATCCCTTGAAAACGCAATGCCTTTATTCTTGATGAACATCATCAGAAGATCAAATTCCTTTGTGGTCAATTCAATTTCCTGATTGTCGAAGAAGATCTTTCTTTGCTCTTCATCCAGCTCATACCCGTCAATACTGATGCGATTGTTATCATCCTTGTAGGCCCGTTTGATCAGATTGTTGACACGTAACACCAGTTCCTTAGGTGAAAACGGTTTTGTGATATAATCATCACTTCCCTTTTCCAAACCGATGACACGGTCAAACTCCTTGTCACGGGCGGACATAAAGATGACCGGAATCTCCGGTCCCTGCAGATGGATCTCTTCAATCAGATCAAAACCGGATTTATCATCCAACATAATATCCAGGATCCATAAGTGCACATCATCATCCGTAACGTGAGCATTGGCTTCTTCATATGTATAATAGGATCTTACTTCGTATCCTTCCTTACGCAAGTATTGGGCGACTAAGTTATTCAGATCCTTCTCGTCTTCCACGACGCAAATGACTCTTTTCATCGCTGTGCCCTCCTTCCATTATTAAACATCATGTTTTTTAATATAATCGACAACGCGTCCTACGTATTTAGCGCATAACGCATCTGTTTTGGCTTCCACCATAACACGGACCATTGGTTCTGTTCCGCTTGGCCGCACCAGAATACGACCTTCATCTCCAAGACGATCTTCTACCTTTTTGATCAGTTCCAGCAGTTTCTCATCCTGTAAGGCTTTCTCTTTATCTTTTACGATCACATTTTCCAGCAGCTGCGGATAAATGAATAACCCTTCGCACAGCTCCTGCAATGTCTTTCCGGTTTCCTTCATCACTTTCAGTACTTGTAAAGCTGTGAATAAACCATCGCCTGTTTTTTCAAATTCATAGAAAATAATATGTCCGCTCTGTTCGCCGCCGATATAATAATCGTTCTTCTGCATTTCTTCATAGACATATTTATCTCCTACAGCGGTCTTGATATAGTCGATCTTATTGGCATCCAGCGCTTTATATAACCCCAGGTTTGCCATGACTGTCGTAACACACATATTTTTGTTCAGGCGGTTTACAGACTTTAAATAACGAGATTCCAGATACAGAATGTAGTCCCCGTTGATCAGCTGTCCGTCACTGTTGACCGCAATCAGACGGTCGGCATCGCCATCAAATGCCAGACCGATATCATAATCGTTTTCCTTCATCAGACGCTGCAGGCTCTCCGGGTGTGTCGATCCGCATTTCTTATTGATATTGATTCCGTTTGGTGAATTGTTAATGGCTTCCACGGTCGCTCCCAGCGCATCAAGTGTCTCCACAGCCGTGCTGGTCGCCGAACCATTGGCCAGATCCACCGCAATTTTCATACCGGTCAGATCGACATTGACAGTTTCTTTCAGCCAGGACATATAGATTTCCAGACCATCCTCCCAATTGATGAATTCACCGATCTTATCTCCGGTCGCCAAAGGAAGTTCACTGTTGCCGTCCATGTATTCTTCAATCGCAAGCAGGATCTCTTCTTCCATCTTTTCTCCCTTGTGATTGAAGATCTTAATACCGTTGTCATAATACGGATTATGGCTGGCACTGACCATGATACCGCAATCAAACCGTTCTTTTTGGATCAGATAACTGACCGAAGGTGTCGGACATACGCCCAGAAGATAGACTTGTGCCCCCATACTGCTGGCACCGGCCGCCAGTCCAAGCTCAAACATATCTCCGGATAAACGGGTATCCTTTCCGATCAGAATACGCGCATGTTTCTGTTTGCTGTAATACCATCCCAGATACTGTCCGATGCGAATGGACATATCCAGCGTCAAATCTTCATTGGCCCGTCCCCGGACACCATCTGTTCCAAAATATTTTCCCATCATATCCTCCTAATCTGCATCATGTGCAGCTTTCTTTTTTACTTCTACGATCATAGTGGATGGCTCGATCTCCACATCCACACTGGCGCCTTTTTCATCATAAGCTGCCAAGGCCGCACTGAATTCAAAGTCACCTGTTTGTCCGCTGGCATCTACGATTGCCTTCACCGTTCGGATCGAATCGATCTCTGACTGGGATCCGGTCACGATTACCTTTGACTGCGAAAGTGTTGGTTTTTCAAAATCCGATGCATCCTGGTCTTCATCCAGCAACAATTCGCTGGTGACGGTAAACTCCTTGGACACCTTTTTCTCCAGAACGACGTTTGCCGAAGCAGGATCGACCGTTGCGCTCAGACTGGATGGCAGATTATCCACTTTAAAATCCACGATGTTCTGTCCTTCCACGCAATCGCTTAAATCGACAGACACCGATATATTTCCCTGGTTTCTGAAAATCTGAATATCGGTAGCACTCCCGGATAGAGAGACATTCACTTCCTCGGGAATCCCGCTGACAACATACTGATCTTCATCCAGTTTCACATTCGGGCGAATGTGATCCACTTCAATTGTGGCCGTGACCGTTTTAAAAATCTGTTTGCTGACATCGTTGTAGTTGATCGTTACACAAATCATGATGGAAACCAATAAAGAAATTACAACCGATCCCCATTTGTTAAAGATCATAATATCAAATATGTCATTCAGTTTTGAATAAATAAACTTAAAAAAGAACAGCAGAGCATCTAAAAGACCGCCGGGATGATTCTTATTGGATTGTTTCATTTCTGTCATCCCCCTGTCCTATATTGTACAGATCCACAATCTGGATCGGCTGAATGCGTTCATCGGTTCTTTTCTTCTCGATCCGACCTTGTTTACGCACACGGGCAAGCCCCAACGACTTTGCCGTCTTGATAATCGGATTATCTCCAAGAGATTCCTTTTCATCCGGAACAAAGATATTCTGTAAAAAGCGTTTCAGCCCTGCCGGCTTATACTGTGTCAGCTGACCGTTCAGAGCAATGGAAATGCTCCCGGTTTCTTCACTGACAATAATTGTCACAGAGTCCGTAATCTCACTGATTCCTACGGCCGCACGATGGCGAGCCCCGTATTTACTGGGCAGATCCCGTGTCGTCGGCGGAAAATAAGCTGCCGCACAGGCAATCTTGTTCCCTTGAATAATAACAGCCCCATCATGCATGGGTGTTCCATATTGAAATATCGTTCCCAATAATTCACTGGAAACAACAGAATCCATACGGATTCCAGTATTTACATAATCTGTCAGTTGCTGCGTCTGCTGGAGAGTGATCAATGCCCCCGTTTTGGATTTTGACATGTTTTCGCAGGCCATCACCAACTCATCGATCATCTGTATACTCTGTTCACGGGTCAGATCCGCACTGGCCAGACCGGCAGAACGGCCCAGTTTTTCCAGCACACCGCGGATCTCCGGCTGAAACAGAATAATTACAGCTAAAACTCCCCACTGCAAAAAGATATCCATGATATAGCTGAACGCGTCCAGACCCAGTAAAACCGATAAACCCTTGATCATAAAGATAATCAGGATTCCTTTTAAGATCTGGACAGAACGTGAATTGTTCCGCAATATCCGCAAAGCGGAATAAATCAACAGCCATACGACCAGGATATCCAGAATCAGACGTATTATAACTGTAACATCCGATATAGCAGTGCTCAATGCCAGTCCCCCTTAATTTTCATTGAATTTAAAGTATATCATCAATCAATTCTTTAATTGACATATATACATTCTTCGCCTGGTTTTTTAATTCTTCCGGCGCAGTAAAAATAGTATATCCATTTGGTGAAGTCTCCAGCAAAGGAAGGTCATTGTAAGAATCACCAATCGTATACAGATCATCGTAATCAATGTTGGCGTATCCACATACGAATTCAACACCGGTCGCTTTAGAAATGCCCTTCTCTACAATGTCCACACAATAGTTGTTTGCGTAAGCCACTAAACTAGAAGAAAAGAATGAATTAATATCCTTGGCAAATTCTACCGCATAATCCGGACTCGTCATCGATAACACGATCTGTGTATATCGACCGATATCCATCACTTCTTCTTCCGTCATATCCGGCTGCATGGTCGGATACCGGTAATCCTGCATATCCGGATTTACTATGACCTTATGACGACGCTCTCCGTCATTAACAACATAGCTGACCACGCCTTCGCTTTCTTTCGCGATAAACATCAAGTCCACACTGGTAATATAATCCATATAGATTGATTGCAACAACTCGCCCTCGTTGTTGTAAACCAGCGCTCCATTATTACATACGATATAATCTACAGGGAAAGGATGCTTGGCAATCTGTTTATCAATTGATTCTTTAGCACGCCCGGTACAAACCACAAATAGATTACCGGCTTCTCTCCAACGTTTAATTGCATCAATGTCTTCATCCATCACATTGTCACCATAACACAATGTTCCATCATAATCCGATGCTAATAATTTCATATCCGTTTCTCCTTTTGTACATTACTAATATTTTATCACATAATTGGAAAGATGATTGCATTTTTATACGAAGAAAGCAGGTAATCTTTCATACCTGCTACATTTCTCTATTCAATTGTCTAAGTATTCATCTTATTAGAAGAAATTCATCCTAAATTATTCTGTAATCTGTATACGATCGGATCTTCTTCCCTTTTATGATGACAGCTTATATCCCTTCAGATGATTGCTCTTGTGAAATGGATCACCGGTCTATCACTCAACCTTATTCTCTCATCCTTGGTCAATAAGTTTCATGGAATGTTTATTCTGGGGTTTCCAGCTTGCCTTTTGGAGTCTTCTCTCCATAGTTTTTACGTCGCCGGATGAATAGAACATCCGACTAAAGATCTCTTGTCATCTTCCCACCGCTCTCTAGTTTTTATTGTTTTGAAACGGCTCTTTTTCTGCCTAGTTTCTTTTGTTATCTACATTATATAAAAATATACTATTATTTCTATAACATTGGAAACTTTGGCTCTTATTTAGGAAAAACCTGTTTTCTTCTGGCATTCAGCTTTCGTTTCTGCGCACGTGACATCGGGATCACCTCTTCATCGTTTACCTGTACCGAATCGTTATACCAGGCTGTAATATGCTTTTCATTTACGAGATACGAAACATGGACACGGATAAACCCATATCCTGCAAAGGCTTCTTCCAGACTGGACATGTTCATCCGCTGATGAAACGTTCCTTTTCGTGTATGAAAATATACCATCTTATCAATTTTTTCCATATAGTAAATATCTTCATACGGTAGATTCACATTCACGCCATCGTAATTCAAATTATAGAGATCAACCTGCTGACATAAAGATACAACGGTCTCTTGATATTTTTTCAGATCTTCTTCCAGATTCTCCTTGGAGATATGCAGAATGCGACCTCTTTGATCTCCTGCCTGCTGGGAATCGCATACATACATAAACAACGCATTGGGATTATCATGAACGAAGACACTTTCAAAACGAGGTGTCTGAAACATGCCATCAAAGATAAACATATGAAAAGTCATCTGCTTACAAGCCTTCGCCAGTTCACTGGCTTTGAAAAAATGGCGGAACGTCCAGTCCGTGTTTTCAAACATCTTCGATAACAAGAATACAATATCTTTTGTCTCTTTTTCGTGTTCTAAAATAGCTATCCGGATCATAACTTTATTATAACATAAGAAAAGAGCTGATTTCTCAGCTCTCGTTTGAATTATTCGACTTCTTCCCGCCAAAGCTTAGCGCCCAGTGATTTCAGCTTTTCATCCAGATGATCGTACCCTCTGTCGATATGGTATACATCATGGATTTCCGTTACACCTTCTGCCATCAGAGCAGCGACCACCATAGCAGCCCCACAGCGTAGGTCTGTCGCTTTGACGCGGCTTCCGTACAGCTTGGTCTTTCCATGGATGAAGGAACTTGGCACACGAACATCGATGTCAGCACCCATCCGGTTCAGTTCATCACAATGCTTAAAGCGTTCTACATAAATGGTTTCCGTCACCGTTGACAAACCATTGGCCTGTGTCAATAGAACAGAAAACGGCTGTTGCACATCGGTGGCAAATCCCGGATAAGGCTTTGTCAATATTTCGGTCGGTTTTAACGGTTTGTCGTTACGAAGAACATGCACAAAATCCGATCCCACTTCCAGCTGTACACCAATCTCCCGCAGTTTCATAATAATTGCATCCAAATGCTGAGGAATGATGTTTTCGATCATCATATCATCCGCCATGGCCGCAGCCATAATGACATAGGTAGCCGCCTCGATCCGATCAGGAATGATCTCATGGAAACAACCCTTCAGGTCCTGTACACCTTCAATGGTCAATGTGCTGGTTCCCATACCTCGGATCCTGGCTCCCATTTTATTCAATAACGTTGCGATATCGATGATTTCCGGTTCCCGTGCCGCATTTTCGATCACTGTTCTGCCCTTGGCATGCACTGCGGCCATCATAATATTGATGGTTGCGCCGACACTGGAGATATCCAGAAAGATATTGGTGCCGACCAGCTCGTCAGCGTCCAGTATATAGCATCCGTTTTCGTAACTGATATTGGCCCCTAATGCTTCAAAACCTTTCAGATGCAGATCGATCGGTCTGGGACCTAGATAACATCCACCGGGCATACGGATCTCCACATGACCAAAACGGCCTAACAAAGCGCCCATGAAATAATAGGAAGCCCGCAGCTTGGTCACCGCGGAGGATACCAGCGGCGTATTCTGAATATGGGTCGGGTCGATATACAGAGTCCCCTCTTCTCTTTCTTCTACCTTTACCCCTAGTTCATCCAACAATACCATCAAAGACTTGACATCGGATATTTCCGGCACTCCGTATATTGTAACCGGTTGATTTGATAAAACGCAGGCAGGAATCAATGCGACAGTTGCGTTTTTAGATCCGCTGATCCGAACTGTCCCTTTTAAACGATGTCCACCTTCGATCTTAATTACTTTCTCCATACTATCCCCCCTAATATATATGTTAAGGTTATTTTTTTTCGTAAACATTCTGATTGTATCACGAAAGACGTTCCTTGAAAAGTTGGAACCCTGAAAATCACATGATTTACGACAATTGTCACCATTCGATCTTTCTATGATGGGATATGCCCCGGATCACCAGGTACAATCCGGCCAAATTGATCAATATGACGACGACAGATCCCGTCAATCCATTCATGTGGTTTTTAAAAAGAATATCGGTACTGAACTTCTGCAGAAGATAGATCTGCATACAATATACAGAAATAAAGACCGTAACCAGAATGATCGCTTTACTGGTGGTATGGATCGGATCTGTTTTTCCTCTATCCCGGACAAAGTTAGTGATACAGTCAACAAAGCAGTAGATGGTATACAGAATCGTCACATAGATAAAACCGACAGGTACGATCAACGTCACTTGATTGCTGATGGTCAAAATCGTCATCCCCATCAATATAACATTGAGTCCCAACAATAAGATACCGGTGGTGATTTCCCGATGGTATCCCATACGTAAACTTCCATCCACCATAAAAGAACGAATCAGATGAAAACGAGTCACCGAAAGAATGATATAGTATAGTGCTATGGTCAGATACCATAAGGAATGAAAGAACAATCCCATCACAACTTTAAAAGTGGCGTAAAGTATGTTGATTCCAAATGATACCGATAAAGACAGTTCTGTTTTCATGATATCATTACGAAAATAATTAATAATCAGTTCACGGACATCCTGTAAGATGACTTTCCAATTTGTATGATCTCTTTTCACTTTATTCACCCGGTCACTTTTATTATAAGCTTAAAGAAAGATATATTGTCAATTGATTCCGTAAATAATCAAAAAAAGGAGGACGAGCGTCCTCCTTGTGAGTAAGGAATTATTCAGCTTTTCCTGCAGAACCAAAGAAGTTTTCAACCATGTCTTCTACTAAAGCCTGTACTGCATCTGTACCAGGTTTCAATAATTTACGAGGGTCGTATCCTTTACCTTCCAGATCTTTTCCAGCTTCGATGTATTTACGAGTTGCATCTGCAAATACCAACTGGCATTCTGTATTAACGTTAACTTTGGAAACACCTAATTCGATAGCTTTCTTAACTTGTTCACGAGGAATTCCGGAACCACCATGTAATACCAATGGTTTTCCACTAGTGGATTCCTGGATTTCAGCTAAACGTTCGAAGCTCAATCCAGCCCAGTTTGCCGGATATTTTCCATGGATGTTACCGATACCGGCAGCCAGGAAATCAACACCTAAATCAGCGATGATCTTGCATTCTTCCGGATCAGCTAATTCACCAGCAGAGATAACACCGTCTTCTTCTCCACCGATTCCACCAACTTCACATTCGATAGAAATACCTTTTGAATGAGCTAATTCGATCATTTCTTTTGATTTAGCCAGGTTTTCTTCAAATGGATAGTGGCTTCCGTCAAACATTACAGAAGTGAATCCAGCAGCGATAGCCTTCTGCGTTCCTTCATATGTACCGTGGTCTAAGTGTAAAGCTACCGGTACAGTGATTCCTAAATAGTCATGGATGCCTTTAACCATCGCAACAACGTTTTCAAAACCACACATGTACTTTCCAGCACCTTCAGAAACACCTAACATAACCGGTGATTTTTTAGCTTCACATCCCAACAGGATTGCTTTGATCCATTCCATGTTGTTGATGTTAAAAGCACCAATCGCATAATGTCCTTCATGCGCTTTGTTAATCATCTCTGTAGCAGATACTAACATAATTATTATTTCCTCCTTATTTTGTATATATTCATTCTACTCCTATTTACAAATTTTGAAAAGGATTATTCACTTTTGATATAACAATTGTTTTTAAGCTCTTCTTGACTTTCCAATCAACAAAACCAGGTCACTTAACGTCCGTATACGTTCCATTACACGATCCGCTGCAATTTGTCCGTTCCTTTCCGCTGTACCATACCGTTCCTTCAGATCCTCCCATGTATAGTTGGAGGTAAAATATGTTTTCTTTCTTTGTTCCATCCGCTGATCCAGGACCGGAAACAGTATTTCGTTTAAGAACCAGGCACTGATGGATTCCGCACCGATATCATCCAAAACGACGACATCACTGTTCAACAAGGCCCGACTCAACTGTCTGCGCAATTGGTCATCCCGTAACGATTCCTTGATTTCCCAGGCCCATAACGGCACCTTCACAAAGCTGACACTTTGCCCTTGTTTGGCAAAATAATTGATGACACCTTTCATCAGATAGCTTTTGCCGACACCGGCCTGTCCACACAGATAAATACCTTTGTGATCCTCAGCTAAGGAAGAGATGACAGCCCCATATGCCTTTAAGTAACTCTCGGAATGCTCCTGGCTAATATCAATGCCCATCAGATCGATCAGATATTCCTGTTCGGTCATATGCGAATAACGAAACTGTTTTTGATGGTTCAATTGATCCGAGAGCTCCTTTTGATAACGGCATGGCCGATACGTTTCTTCTACAAATCCATCGTCCATCATCAGATGGTAAACATGGCCGCGAAAGCTCTGGCGGCAAAAAGGAAGTCCTTGACAAGCTTCGCAGCGTCGGATGGCATCGATCCAGTTTGAAAATTCAACAAGATTGTTCTCAACAAAGGCAGCCGGAAGATCATGCGCGGATAAAAAATCACGAACAAAGGTATAAGAAAGAATCTGTCGGATCAGATCCTGCCGTTTATTATCGACAGCCGCATCATGCTGGCTGGGTACATGCATCTTATCCATGGTTGCCTCCTTTCAGTTTATCCTGCATCTGGCGAATTCGCTCCACCAGTTCATCACTTGGTTCGACTTCCCGGTTATCGTTATACCATGTTTGCCGGGGTGCTGATTTTTTCGTTTTCTCCAAAGCCTGTTCTTTGGTCTGTATGTTCTGTGCTTTCCATGTTGAAGCTACTTTTTCGACATATGCTTTCGGAAACTTTTGCTGGGTCTGCTGCAATGTATACTCAATCAGGACGTTGATCACACCTTGATTGAATCCATATTCATTCGCTAAACGCTCGATCAATCGCCGGTCGGCATTGGATGCCGGGGCCCCATTGCGACTAGTCACCAGAAATTCCACTGGAGAAAGCGAATACGGATCGTCTGTTTTCCGTACCACGGTTTGATTGGCAAACACCATGGATTTTAGCTTTTCCAGGTCAAACTTTCCGGTTGCCGGATTGGTCGAACGCATCACATACTTTTTCATATCCTTGGCACGGATCCCATGTAGATCAGCCAGCTCGGCGATCCGTGTCAGATTGTCCCGGGTCCGTAACCGGATCGGAAAAATATGATCCATGCCTTTGAAAAACTCCTCAAAATCAAAATTGTATTTTTTCAAAGCCTCCTGGGGTCCCGGACGCAAGCGCATGTACGTGATTTCTTTCTGCTCGTTCCAGGTATTCAGCATTGAAACATCCATCGGCTCACTGATATTGGTCATCGACGAATCCACTGGGTCCTGTTTGACAAAATGAAGTTTCATACGGTCAAAATGCGAAGAACCGACCGTCATCAGATACATGCGGCTCAACGTATCGTTGGTCAAGAAGGCATGGGCCTCCATTGGCGGATAGACCTGTATGAGCTGATGCTCCGATTCATACGTTTTAATCAACTGAAATTGTTCCAGTTTTTTCCGTGCCGATATGAACTGTGCTTCATTCATCTGCACGGTCTGCAGCATCTGCTGAACAGAGACTGTCTGATCGGATAACGAACAGAGGATCGAGTAAAGCACGGCGGCGTCTTTCCCTATCAGCGGATAATAAAGCAGATAAAGCGAAGAACCGTTGGTAAAGGGGACCTCCGCCATCTGAATGATCTGTATATCTTTATTCAAAAGCAGACTCCTCCTTTCTTACCAGTCTGGCAATCTGCTGCTCTAACTGTTGCAACGTCCCATCATTGTGAATGACAACCTGACTTAAAGCACACTTTTTTTCCGGTGACATTTGATACTGCAGCCGGGCCCGCGCTTGTTCCTGCGTAAATCCACGATACATCACCAAACGTTCGATGGCAGACGTTTGGTCACATACAACACACCAAACCGCATCAAAATCATCCTGCATATTGTTTTCAAACAGAAGGGGCACCTCTACAAATACCAGGCGCGCAATCTGCCGATCGATCCAGCGGTGCATGGAATCGATGATCAGAGGATACAAAGTTTCCTCCACTTCCTTCTTTGTGGAAGAATCGGAAAAGATATCCTCCGCCAGCTTGATCTTGTCGATCGTTCCATCTCCTAATAAGGAAACCAGATGTTTTTCCTGAAGACGGATAAATCCACTCTGCCCGGGCTCAAGCAATCGTGCATTGACCCGGTCGAGATCCAATACAGGATACTGCTTTCCCAGGTACCGGCTCACCTGACTCTTTCCGGACCCCATCGATCCGGTGATTCCGATTATTTTCTTTTCTGGCAATGTCGACATAAATACGTTCCCCTTTGTGCCACCACGATCTTATCGATCGGTCTTTGACATACCGGACATGGCTGTCCCTTTTTTCCGTGGACATCCAGATCCAGTTGAAACAGTCCGGTAATTCCCAGACTGGATGTATATGACCGAATGGTTGTCCCACCGGCCGCTATCGCCCTTTCCATGATTTCATGCATCGCTTGGACGATGTTTTCACAATCCTTCCTGGATACACGACAGCACCGGCTGCGAGGATCCAGACCACACGCAAAACAAATTTCATCTGCATAGATATTGCCGATCCCGGCCAGAATGCTCTGATCTAACAATGCCGCTTTTAAAGGCCGGTTTGACGAATGGATCCGCCGATACAATTCCAGTGGATCCACCGACGGATCCCGAAAATCCGGACCGATCTTTGTGAATATTGGAAGCGAGCGTTTGTGCTGCGCCTTGGGATACAAAGCCATACGTCCGAACTTTCTTGTGTCGTGATAACAGAGGATCCTGCCATCCTCCAGGTAGAAAACGGCATGCACATGGCTGTTTATATCCGGCTTCTCTTTATAAATATAGAATTTTCCCTCCATCCGCAGATGTGCGATCCAATCGTAGTCATCGGTTTCAAATCCAAGATATTTCCCAATCCGGTAAAACCGACGGAAGCTTTGTCCTTTTAAAGCTTGGACAAATATTTCAGGCTCCATATTCTGGATCAGCTTGTCCATACGGATCTCTACATCTTGAATACGGGCATGGGTCAGCTGTTGTTCCAGTGTCGATACAACGACCTGTACCTCTGGTCCTTCCGGCATTATTTTGCCTCATACCATGTCGGACCATAAGCCAGGGAAGCCTTTAAAGGCACCTTTAATTCCATGGCTGATTCCATGGTATCCTTCACGAGTTTCTTCATCGTTTCCAATTCAGACTGTGGAACCAGGAAGATCAGTTCATCATGGATCTGCAGCAGCATTTTGGATTGGACACCCGCTTGCTTCATAGCCTGATCGACTTTGATCATGGCAATCTTGATCAAGTCAGCTGCGCTGCCCTGGATCGGTGCATTCATCGCTGCCCGTTTCCCGAATTCACGGGTCATAAAGTTCTTATCTTTGATCTCCGGTATCATCCGCCGACGGTGGAACAATGTTTCCACGTATCCGTTTTCCTGACAGAAAGCAATCAATGAATTCATATATTGATGAATATTGGAATACTTGGAAAAATAAGAATTCATAAATTCCCTGGCTTCCAATCGCGATATGTTCAGCTGACTGGCCAGTCCAAACTCCGTCTGTCCATAAACAATTCCGAAATTGACCGTTTTCGCCGCACGTCGCATGGAACTGTCTACCTGCTCGATCGGGCAGTCGAAAATCAAGGAAGCTGTCCGTTTATGGATATCCTGATCGTGTTGGAACGCTTCGATCATATGCGTTTCGTCAGCCATATGAGCCAGCATCCGTAATTCGATCTGCGAATAATCGGCCGACAACAGCACATAGCCTTCTTCCGCTGTAAAAGCTTTTCGGATCTCCTTGCCCTGTTCATCGCGAACACTGATATTCTGCAGATTCGGATCACTGCTGGATAAACGGCCGGTCTGCGTCATCGTCTGATTAAAGGATGTATGGATCTTGGCATCCGGCTGAATGTGTTTTTTCAATCCCTCTATGTAAGTAGACTGGATCTTGGCATATTTTCTATATTCCAGCAAACAGCTGATAATCGGGTGTTGTCCCTGCAGTTTTTCCAATACATCGGCGCTTGTCGAACGTTTTTTGGAAGGCTGCTTCAATCCAAGATCATCAAACAAGACCGCTCCCAGCTGTTTTGGTGAATTAATATTAAAAACTTTGTCTGCATATGCATAAATCTGATTGGAGAGATCGTTCATCTTTGTCTGTACATCAACACTGATCTCATCCAGTACTTTTTCATCAATATGAATTCCCTCTGTTTCCATCCGATAAAGAATCGGAGCCAGTGGTTTCTCAATCGTTTCATAGAGATTCCAAAGATTTTGTTCTTTCAACTGTTGAAAGATATTCTCCCGGATCCGATCCAGTTCAACAATCAGAGCCTGATATGTTTGTTTCAGACGCTGCGGATCATTCGCCGGCACGTTCTTCGCTTTTTTGGTCAGCTCATGAAAGCTGAACGGTAATTGAATATCCAATGCTTCGATCAGCGCATCGGTATCGGTGGCCTGCGAATGCAAAAGGAATCCGGCCAGATGCAGATCCTGACCGATCTTCGGCATCGGCAGATCATGGCGCTTCATCAGATGCATCAATTCCTTGCCGTCCCAAGTTACAACCGCCTGTGTTTCTATATAGTGCAGGAAGGCCGGATCGGTTTTAGCGTTCTCCACAGGAAGAAAGTATACATCCTCTTTATCCAAACCGACAAAGCCATATAGTTTCTGTGATAAGAAAGGCTGTACGCTGCAGACCGGCAGCAATAGATCTGACGTCGCTTTCCAAACATCCGTATCCTGTACCTTTCTTTCGGTTTTTACGGAGGCTGCCTGTTTCTTCAGAAAAGAACGCATCTCATATTTTGAATAAAAGTCATTGACCCCGTCCGCTATTTCTTCAAACCGGCAGTCCTCCAACGCAAACGGTAACGGAACTTCCCGGTAAATCGTAGCCAGATGTTTGGATAAAAACGCATTATCTTTATCCTTGATCAATTTTTCTTTCAGCTTTCCCTTGACCGACTCAATATTTTCATAGACCTGTTCGACACTTGGATATTGTTTCAGCAGGCGGATCGCCGTTTTTTCACCCACACCGGCTACACCCGGAATATTATCACTGGCATCTCCCATCAGCCCTTTCATATCGATTATCTGTAACGGTTTCAGCTCGTATTTTTCTTCAAAGGCTGCTTCATCCATCAATTCCATATCCGTCAGGCCTTTTTTCATCAGAAGCACATTGGTCGTCGGATCGATCAATTGGAGAAGGTCGCGGTCACTGGTCAAGATCGTCGTCTGCACATCCGGACAGTCCTTGGCCATCGTTCCGATAACATCATCGGCTTCATACCCATGTATTTCAAATCGTTTGATTCCGGCAGCATCCAGGAATTCCCGGACGATCGGAAACTGGACGATCAATTCATCATCCAGCGGTTTTCTTGTTCCTTTATAAGGCTCATATTCCTCTTTTCGAAATGTATGACCATCCGCATCCCAGGCAACCAAAACAGCATCCGGTTGAACAAGCTCCAAAGCCTTGTTCATCATATTGATAAAGCCGAAAACGGCATTGGTCGGGATCCCGTTGGACGTCGTCATCATCCTTGTGTATAACGTGGCATAATACGCTCGAAACAGCATGGAATTCCCATCAAGCAATAATAGTTTTTTCATTGTCTCACCTTTTTTCTTGTCCTCTTATTTTAGCATACTTTCTGCATAAAAAAAGGAAATGAGCTTGCTCATCTCCCTGCAGATCGTATTCTTCGATACATATCTCTTTCCTGTTCATTTCGTTTCTGTTGACGGCGCATAGCCGCGTCCTCCATATATCCGACCAGAAAATACAAGCCGATCAATACCGCCACATGGAAAATCAACGTTGTCAGTTCCACATGGAAGATCCACGTCCAGAAACGCACCTGGATCACACCAATGGCTTTGTAGAACAAAAACGGAAGCAGATCCACCAAGAAGATACACAAAACGCAGCTGATAAAAAAAGTCACAACGTTATCGCGGATCGCCTTGGGCAAAGCGCCTAAAATATATCCAAACAACGGAAACAATAGCGTAGAGATCGGAAAACTGGAATTAAAACAAAAGTCATAGACAATCCCCGCAAACAGGCAGATCAGGATCCGATCCAATGGTTCCTTGTCATTCACCAGTAACAGTAAAGCCAAAAAAGCAGTATGTGGCACAAAGGACATCGACCGGAAGGAAAAATCTACCGGACACAGATAAATCAGCAATGTATCAAAGCCGGCCATCAGAAATAAAAACGCAAACAATGTTTTTATTTTCATGATTTTTCCTCACTGCCGCCAATAACCAGACAATAATCAAAGCTCATCATATTGGAAACCGGGCGCACATAGACCGTAGAAATGATAGCACTGTCATTTCGTTCCACATCCGTAACCGTTCCGACATAAATACCGCCTGGATAATTGCCGCCCTTTCCACTGGTGGCTACCGACTGACCGGCTGCAACTTCCGCACTGTTATCAAACAAGGCCATCCGATATTCATGCCTTTCCACATCATAGGATTGAATAACCCCTTCCGTTGTCGTTCCGTCCTCCATGGAAATCTTCACCGCAATATCGTTGGGCATATCTTCACTGGTCAACAGCTCAACGGTACTGGTATTCTGCTGCACCTTTGTGATCAAACCAACCATACCTTCGGCTGTCTGCACCAGCATATTGACACGAATGCCCTGCTCGGAACCGGCCGAAATGGTAACGGTTTGATTCCATGTTTCACTGGATCGTTTGATGACACGGCATGAAATCGGTGTTGCATCTTCCATATCATTAATGACATTGGCCAGTTTTTCCAGCTCTTGGTTTTTATTTCTTTCTTCTTCATACAGCGTTTTATAGCTTTTCTGCTCTGCCAGCTGCTGATTCAGATATTCATTGTCATCGTATTGATGCCAAAGATTGGATACATCGTTAAACGCATTGGCAATCGAACGGAACGGATATTCAAATAAACCATATTGAATATACGTCCAAGCACTATATCCGTAATCTGACATCGCCTGCTGGCGCAGCCCGATCATAATCGATCCGATAGAAAGGACAATAATGATCAGTGTCACCAACACGCGTTGTAAATGATTCATTCTTCGCATAGGATCCCCCAAACTCTTTCCCATTATAACAAAGAATAATCCTTGGTTTCAATCCAGATATTGCCCCTGTTTCAACGAATAGTATGAATTTCGGCTGACGATGATATGATCCAGGAGCTGGATCCCCATCATTTTGGCGACATTGCGGATCTGATTGGTACAAACGATATCTTGTTGCGATGGCATGACATCGCCGCTGGGATGATTATGCACCAGGATAACCGATTGCGCATTTTCCAAATAGGCCTCCTTAAAGATATCCCTTGGGTGAACACAGCTCTCATTGAGTGTACCTATATACAAAATACGATGGGATAGTATCTTCCCTTTTGTGTCCAGATACACCGCAATAAAGTGCTCCTGCTTCCGTGGTCCGAAGGTCATCATAAACCACTCTGCCAGATCCTCCGGCCGCTGGATACGGGTCTGATACGCTTTGGCCTGCAAAATACGGCGAGACAGTTCCATACTGGCTTGCAGCTGCAGTGCTTTCACTTTGTGAATGCCCGGGATCTCCATCAGATCGGTGATAGACATATCCATCATTTTATAAAGTCCCTCGGTTTTATTCAGTACATCCTGGGCAATGTCAAATGCAGATCGGTTACGCGTTCCACTTTGCACGATCAAAGCCACCAGTTCCGTGTCACTGAGTGCAGAGAGTCCAAAGCGCAGAGCTTTTTCTCTTGGTCGTGATTGTTCATTCATTTCTTTTATTCGCATATTCTCTTCTACGCAATCCATACAAGGCGTACAATTTTTTACAAAACAGGTTTACAAAGGATGCATTTTTTGTTAATATTATTGAGCACATGGCGGTTGTGGTGAAGTGGTTAACACAGCGGATTGTGGCTCCGTGATGCGCGCGTTCGAATCGCGTCAGCCGCCCCATATGAAAAAAGATCTCCGAGTCATCGGAGTTTTTTTATGTTATAATGCCCATATGTTAAGAAATCTATGGATCCTTATTCTGGCATTTGTTCTGAGTGCCTGTACAACGACGATGGAAAAGCCGAAAGAAATACCGGCTTGTGATCCAAGCGAAGAATGTACACAGACGACCGCAAAAGAAAGCATGTTTGAAGAAATCACAATGGAAGAAGCGCTTTCTTATTTTCAAAATGGAAAGAACGCTGTTCTTTATTTCGGGTTTGATGACTGCCCATGGTGCAAGGAAGCCTCCCCGATCTTAAAAGAGGCAGCCGACCAGGCGGATCAGAAAGTACTGTATGTCAAGGTTCGTGACGAAAATCACGATCTGACGTACACCGACCAGCAAAGAGAACAACTAAGTCAATATATCGGACAATGGATGCGCATCAACGAGCAGCAGGATGGAAAGCTGTGGCTGTATGTACCATTGGTAATCTGTGTTAAAGACGGAACGGCCGTCGACGGTCATGAAGGAACGGTGGATGACCATGATGCTACCGAGCGTTCCATGACTGAGCAAGAAAAGAAGCAGTTGGCACAAATATATACACAGATGTTGGATTAATATCAAAATATTTCTTTTTTAAAATTGTGCTTGCAATAAATAAATCTCCATGATATTATAAGTGAGCGCTGAAGGGTAGCGTTCCGTCCTAGATTGTCTTGGAGTAGTACTCAAGTGGTTGAAGAGGTGCCCCTGCTAAGGGTATAGGTCGGGAAACTGGCGCGAGAGTTCAAATCTCTCCTACTCCGCCATTTTTTGAAAAGTAAATATCTGTTTAGTGGTCCAGTGGTGTAGTGGTTAACATGCCTCCCTGTCACGGAGGAGATCGTGGGTTCGAGTCCCATCTGGACCGCCATTTTGCAGATGTAGTTCAATGGTAGAACACAGCCTTGCCAAGGCTGATACGGGGGTTCAATTCCCCTCATCTGCTCCATTCGTCCTTTACCCTGATGTAAGGGTTTTTTTTATGCCTTTTCTTGGCCTGTTGCTGCAGGTCTTTTTTTGTCCTCTTACTTTTTTATATTGTATTCAATACGAAAAGAATTTATAATTTTATCAAAGTTGAAGAAGGAGAATACATATGTTAGATAATCCTAAACAAGTCAAACAGGAAATCATAGAATGGATCAGAAACTACTTTGAAACCAACGGTAAAGACTGTTATGCGGTAATCGGTATTTCCGGAGGAAAGGATTCCAGCATAGCGGCCGCTCTTTGTGCAGAGGCCTTAGGAAAAGACAAAGTTGTGGGTGTCCTGATGCCGAATGGGGTACAACCGGATATCGAAGACTCCAAGGAAGTGGTGGAAGCCCTTGGGATCCCATATCTGGTCATCAATATTCATGACAGCGTAATCGGACTGTCTAATGAGATCAATAAACAATTAAGCGCATCCCAACGTATAGACGCCAACGAATTGGGCCGGGATGCCGTAATCAATATGCCACCGAGGATCCGGATGAGTACCCTGTATGCCATCGGGCAATGCTTAC
>JAWRHV010000005.1:0-3038 GCA_040266995.1 Erysipelotrichaceae bacterium
TATATTATTTAATATACACTATTTAAATGTGTAATACTTAACTACATATAGCTTTTTTTACTAACGCTGTACCATATCTAGGTGCAAAAAACAAAACGGTAAAAGAAAAACGCCAACCTTTCTTAGGTTGACGCCATTGACCTCTCTTACCGAGAGGTCTTTTTTTGAATTTAATCGATAAAGGAATCAAGCCGATGCATATAGGGCGAAATTGCATCTCCGTCTTTGGGGTTCAACGAAGCCGTAAACTGAAACTTTCCAACATGGAAGGTCGCAATATATTGAAACTTGGCGACCGTTTCTGAACAGGAGGAAATTTTTTCATATGGGTAGGCAATACAGCGCTTGAGGTTTAACATTTTATGAACGATGACCAGGCGTTTGTCCGTAAACGCAACGACGCCGGGAAAGTGTTCACGGGCCGTCCGAATATTGGCGATCACAGCTGCCTGTACATTTTCATCTTCACCGATCAAAGTATCGGCGTATTTGACGGAAGCGGCATTGATCGGACTCGCCGGTTTTCCGTGTGTTGCGATAAGTGCTTCAGATACATTCATACTCTATTCTCCTAATTAAAATCATCGGTCAAAGCGGTTTTCAATAAAGAAACAAATGTCTCATATTTTGGCTTTGCCAATAAATTTCTTACAAAATGGCGGTCACTGAAAATCTTAGACATATAATTCCATAAATGGAAGGCGGCATAGTTATTCTTACCAATGCCGATCAAAAGAATCAGTTGGACCTTGTTGTTGTCTTTATCCCATTCAATCGGTGTTTTCGATACACAGATGGAAACAAATGTGTCGGAAGAAACAGCCACCATCGGATGCGGTGCGGCAAATCCATTTCCGAAGAATGTGCTGCGCATATGCTCTCTTTCCATGACGGCTTCATACAAACCATCCAGATGATAGATCGCATTGACCCTTTCACACATTTGATCAATGACTTTTTCCTTGGTGATACCATCCACCACAAAGAACAGATCCTGGTTAAAGATAGAAACAATATCATTTAATGATTCAAATCCCTCCATAGCCAGTTTCAGATTTAAATAATCGTTTCGGCTTGGGAAGCGGTCTACGTAAAGAGCCACGCCATTATCGTAGAATTTCCCTTTTTCCGTGGTTGTGATGACGTCGTATTGATCCAGGATGGAAGGGTTGCTTTCCAGCTCCTTGGCACTGATAAATTTCAGGTCGGAAATCTGATTGGCAAACCATTTATATAACGTCTGGCGGATCAGTGTGTTCTCACTGACGCGGTTGGATGAAATAACGAGTATGCGTTTTCCATAGGTGCTGTCGTGCATTTCCGAGAGAGCGGAATAAAAATAGATGGCAATGTAGGCAATCTCATCACTGGAGATCCGTTTGTGAAAAATGTTTTGCAGACGGTCGGCAAACAAGATGGCGAGATCGTATCCTTGCGGGTACTCCTGCCGTATGTATTCCTTTAACGGGTTGTTCAGCTGCATATTGTACTTGATCCGGATAAATAATGGATTGCAGTGCAAAGCCAGAGCAATGCGCAGGTTCAGATTGTTCTCGAAATTATACCCGTAATTGGTTTCGATATCTTCAAGGACCTTTGTGATGATCTCATTGGTTTCCGGTGATATGACAACTTCCGCATACCCTCCTCGTCCTTTAAAATACAAGCTCAGATAATTGATTTCTTCTTGTGTGATACGAAGCAGATACCGTTTTTCGATTCGCTTGAAAATAGCCGACGCAATGTGAATCTCCGGCTCGAGATTCTCGGAGATTTCCATGTCGATTGGCTGAATATAGAAATTCTTTTTCAGTCGTTCAATGGCAATATATAAGAGCAGGATCAAATTGGAAAGATCGACATCCGAGATTTCCATCTTTAATTCCACAAAGGATTGTACAACGATATCCTTTATTTCATCCAGTTTTGCCGAAATATCTTGATTCTTTTTTATAAAGGAAGTATTGGAAACCATCAGGTTTCGTTCGAGGATGCAGTTCCGTTTATTGATCTCACTGCCATCCAGGGTGACGCGATTTGAATTGCGTAAGATCTCCAGATTATAGTTCTGAAGAATGTCTTTTACTTTTTTTAAGTCGTTGACCAGAGTGGAATGACTTACAAATAATGAATTTTCTAATGTATATAAAGAAATAGAACGATATTGATTTAACAGTGTCAACAAAAGTTCATTGATCCTTTCTTCCTGGGCATCAGAGAAATTTGTGTAATTCAGAAAGTAAGAATCTTTAAACTGGGCAAAGGCCTCCGGGTCCTTAACGATGATATGACTGCCTTTTGAAGTAGTCTCAAAGGTGAGGCTCTTTTCAGATGCCAGCTCCTTCTTAATGATCTTCATATCATTTTGAATGGTACGCAGGCTCACTTGTTTCTCTTTGGCAAGGGCGGAGGCAGTGACAAAAGAACCAGAATTATCCATTAACTCCATGATGATTTCCAATTGTCTTTCATTTGGCATAAGCGTCCTCCTTTTCTTATTGTATAATATTTATTGATAAATAACATTTACTATAACAAATAAATTCATAATAATTATCACATAAAGGTTCATTCAGACAATTTAAAAAAAGTGCACTGTGAATATGAAATGTAGTTGCGTGTAATTCGCTCAAAAACAGTCAGAATTGTGTCTTTTAAACAATCACATTGCATATGAAGTCTGAATTTTTTTTAATGGAGCTAAATTTTAATGATGATAATATGAAATTGTCGAAAGCGTATACATACACAAAGGAGGGGTTGACTATGACAACATGCAGAATTGTTCTTGCATCGCATGGGAAACTGGCAGCCGGTATGTTGAATACTGTACAGATGCTGCTGGGCCAGCTGGATAACATCACAGCTTACTGTCTGATGCCGGAAGAAGATGTAAACGCATTTGCGAAGAAGCTGGAAGAAGAAGTTAAGACCTATGGTGCGGAAAACATTTTGTTTATGACCGAACTGATCCACGGATCACCGTTCAATTCGGTTGTAGGTCTCACCCGCGAGTATGATATCCACCATATCTCAGG
>JAWRHV010000006.1:0-18491 GCA_040266995.1 Erysipelotrichaceae bacterium
ATATATATCCAGCAATATATCGATATTCAATGCACGCGCTTTGAAGAACGTTTGTTTTGTGAATTTTCTATTGAAGAATCTGCTCTTGATTATAAAGTACCAAAACTTTTTCTTCAGCCGGTATTGGAAAACAGCATTAAATACAGCTTTAAAGTACAAATGGATCTTCATATAGAAGTAACGGCAGTTGTTGAAAACGACATCCTCATCATAACGGTAAAAGACGATGGTCCAGGTATGTCAGATGCGGAGCGAAAAGCACTGGATGAAGACTTAAGGAATCATGATCATCATACAAAGTCGATTGGGTTGCGGAATCTTTCCCGACGGTTATATCTAGAATACGGAAAAAAAAGCAAGCTGTACGTAACGGACAATCAACCAAATGGATTGATTGTTTATATTCATATAGAAAGAAAGAAGGATGAACATGTATAAAGTACTGATCGTAGAAGATGAATCCATTATACGAAGAGGATTAATAAATCAAATTGACTGGGAAACTTACGGATATGAGATTATCGGACAGGCTGCCAACGGTAAAGAAGGGATGGAAAAAATCCGATATTTACAGCCGGATATTGTCATTACAGATGTGAATATGCCAATTATGGATGGTTTGGAAATGTTGGAAAAAACATATAAAGATGGAAATTATTTTGCCATTCTTTTATCCGGATATTCGGAATTTGAATATGCTCAAAAGGCTATGAGATATGGTGCGATCCGTTATTTATTAAAGCCACTGGATCGAAATGAACTGATATCCGTATTAAAGGATGCTAAAAATATTTGTGATATTGGTCTAAGAGGGAAGAAACAAGATACAAAGATCGAATATCTTTCGGAAGACCCCTCATCAGAAAATCCTGTTGTTCGTCAGATGGTCGATATTGTCCATAAGGAGTATATGAAAAAGTTATCCATGAAGGTTTTGGTTCATCGGCTGCATTATTCTCAGACCTATTTACATCAAAAATTTAAACAGGAGATGGGAATAACATTTACGGAGTATCTAAATCGTTACCGTATCGAACAAGCGCAACGATATCTTAAAGCCGGAAAAACAGTAACAGAAACGGCATCGTTATGTGGATATATTGATTATAAGTATTTTACACATGTATTTAAAAAGTATACAGATCTATCTCCTCGAGAATATTTGAAGACACAGAAAGTGTAGGATTTTCCCCCTTTTATGTAAGATTGGCGGTAGTTTTATTGTTTGCTCTTTTTTATAATACCATCAACAGTAAGCGCTTACATATAAGGAGGAGTGTCAATGAGTGTCACGATTACAGTGGATCATGCGGTAAAAAAATATGGGGATGTAACGGTCATTCCTGATTTATCGATGCAGGTGAATAATGGAGAGTTTTTTACATTGTTAGGACCATCTGGCTGCGGAAAAACGACATTGCTTCGGATGATTGCCGGTTTTAATTCCATCGAAGGGGGTTCCTTCTATTTTAACGATATAAAGATCAATGATATGGATCCTGGAAAGCGGGGGATTGGTATGGTATTTCAGAACTATGCCATCTTTCCAAACATGACTGTTAGAAAAAATGTGGAATTTGGTTTGAAATACAAAAAGATATCTAAGGAAGAAATGCGAAAACGATCCGACCGTTTTTTGAAACTGGTACATGTTGATCAATATGCTGACAGAATGCCTCAGAATCTTTCCGGAGGACAACAGCAACGGGTGGCCTTAGCTAGAGCTTTGGTTATATCTCCAGATGTATTGTTGATGGATGAGCCATTATCAAACCTTGATGCAAAGCTCAGGGTTGAAATGAGAGGAGCTATTCGCCATATACAAAAAGAAGTCGGAACAACAACAATCTATGTGACGCATGATCAAGAGGAAGCTATGGCTATTTCTGATCGTATCGCTGTCATGGATCAAGGGGTGATCCGCCATTGTGGAAAACCGTCGGATATCTATAGCCGGCCTAAAGACTTGTTTGTAGCAACATTTATTGGAAAATCGAATATTTTAGAAGGAAGACTTGTCAAAAAGGATAACCAAGCGGTTCTGGAAGTTTTTGATGAAGAAATTATCCTCGATACGATTCGTGATGGTGAAATCTTTGATCGAACCGTTAAAGTATCCATTCGTCCGGAAGAATGGGTTCTGAAGCGGTCGGATGGGATTCCGGCAGTGGTAAAGGACAGGATTTTTCTAGGAGCCACTACGCAGTTTATTCTTGATATAGGGCTGGTGGAATGGATCGAAATGACTTATGAATCCGAGCCAGGTGTAGAGTATAAGATTGGCCAAAAAGTATATCTGGGTGTTAAGAAAGAAAAAATCAATGTATTTGATATGGATAGTGAGCAGTCCATTATGAAAGGAGTTGTTCATTCTGTTTATGAATCCGACTAAAAAAATGGATGTGTGGAAATGGATCTCATTCCTTTTATTCTTATTCTTTCTTTGTTTCTTGGTGTACCCGATCGGAAAATTGCTTAAAGAAGCCGTATATGTCAACGGAAGTTTCACTTTAACCGGGTTTCAATCCTTTTTTTCAAAGGAATACTATTATGGATCCATCCTTCATAGTATCAAAATTGGATCCTGTGTAACGATTGCTTGCCTGTTTCTGGGAATACCATTTGCGTATTTTTTCTCTTTCTATCATTTAAAGGGGAGCAAAGTTTTGTTTGTGCTATGTTTGTTATGCTCTATGTCTGCTCCTTTTATTGGAGCGTATGCATGGATCTTGTTGATGGGAAATGCAGGATTGATTACAGGATTGCTTAAAGCAATCGGAATTCATGGATGGTCTATCTATGGATTCGGAGGCATCGTATTTGTACAAACATTGAAGTTTTTTCCACTGGTCATGATTTATATGAACGGGGCTTTCAAGGATATTGATCAATCCTTGATGGAAGCAGCAGAAAGTATGGGATGCAAGGGAATTGAAAAATTCAAAAGGGTCATCATGGGTTTGAGTATGCCAACGATCCTGGCTGCGGCTCTGCTTGTTTTTATGCGGTCCTTTGCTGATTTTGGAACACCGGTGCTGATTGGTCGAGGATATACGACGTTTCCGGTATTGATCTACAATCAATATCTGGGAGAAAACGGAGCAGACTATCATTTCGCTGCAACGATGAGTGTGATTGCTATTACTGCAACAGCTTTGATTTTTATCTTACAAAAAGTTGTTTCCAGCCATTTCAAATTTACAATGAATGCTCTGCATCCGGTCCAGAAAAAGCAGGCACATGGTTTTAGAAATCTATGTATGCACTTGTTTTGTTACATTCTGGTCGCTTTGGCATTACTGCCACAGGTATATATTGTCAATATGTCATTTCGAAACTATTCCAACAGCATTCTAAAACCAGGATATTCACTGATCAATTATCAGAAAGCAATGGAAAAAATGCTGACAAGAGCTCTAGGCAATACGTTAATAATCAGCTTTTGTACTTTAGCTATCGTAATCGTGATTGCTGTGTTGATTGCATATCTAGTCGTTCGAAGGAGCAATCTGTTGAACCATGCTATTGATACTATCTCTATGATGCCATATATAATGCCGGGAGCCGTCATCGGTATCGCTCTAGTTATTTCGTTCAGCAAAGAACCGCTGAATATTACCGGAACGCTCTTTATTATGATCTTGGCACTGGTCATACGCCGGATGCCGTTTACATCGCGGTCCGCCACAGCGGCTATGATGAAAGTACCAATCAGTACGGAAGAAGCGGCTTTAAGTTTGGGAGCTGGGAAAATAGCAACTTTTACAAAAATAACGGTTCCTATGATGTCTAGTGGTATTATATCCGGAGCAGTACTAAGTTTTGTTTCGATACTGACAGAAATGAGCTCAGGTGTTATTCTCTACAATAATCAAACGATTACTTTGACTATCAGTACATACACATCAATTACCAGTGGTATCTATGGTGTGGCTGCAGTATTTGCAACCATTACGATGGTATTCACGGTACTATGCTTAATTGTATATATGAAATTTACAGATCCAAAAGACATGAAAATATAATGAGGTGATTATGAATCAAATAATAAAAAAATTAATGACAGGGGTTTTGACTTCGGTACTATCGGTTTCGATGTTCGGTTGCTCAAACAGCAACACATCAAATAATGGAAAAGATGATGCAACAAGTGTGGAAAGACCGTATTATGTGAAAGACGTAGATGAAGTTACAGGGAAACTGACTTGCTATACAACAATGGAAGAAACCCAGCAGGAAGTCGTCCGTGAGCTATGGAACAAGTATTATCCTAACTGTGAACTGGAGCTACAGGCGGATTCTGTAGGAACTTTGGCAACACGTATACGAAGTGATGAATCCACAGACTGCGATGTTTTATTGGGTGGGCAGTTTGCAGCGGATGGAGATATGTATCATGATATTCTTCGTCCTTATACGGCCGCTTGTGATGATGAACAGCTTTATCATGATGAGGCAGGATACATTACGTATTACGATGTACAAGTTATGTGCTTATGTGTGAACGAAGAACTGGAACAAGAGCTGGGACTGGATATTCAGGGATATGAAGACTTACTGGATCCGGCTTTAGAAGGAAAAATCATCCTGGCTGCTCCGGATTCTACTTCAAGCGGATGGAGGCAACTACAAACAATCTTGGCAACCATGGGAGATTCTTTTAATGATGAAAAAAGTTGGGAATACATTGAAAAACTGATTCCTTCAACATTCTCTACTACATCCTCCAAAGATGTATTCAACCTTGTAAGTAATGGCGAATATGTAGTCGGGTTATCTTATGAATCGAGCGTAGCAGCCATCATCAAGGATGGCGCACCAATTCGTATTGTTTATATGGAAGAAGGAAATACCGCCATGCCAGGTGGAGTTGCTATCGTAAAGAGTGCACCAAATCCGACAGCTGCTGAAGCTATGGTGGATCTGATATCATCCGCTGAATTCCAGGATGCCAGAGACCAGGCCAGTGCCGGGCGACCATCCAATGGAAAGGCTGAACTATTTGATCTCCCGGATCAGGAGGATTTAAATATTGTTGAGTTGGATTATGATTATCTGCAGAAAAATCGGGAAGATATTATTAACCGATGGAATGAACTATATACAGAATTAACTTAGAGAATAATATATTTGATAATTAAAACAATTAAAAAATAGAGCAAGAATATAGGCAATACCATTAATTTACTGGCATTGAGAATATAGGTTCTTGCTCTATTTTTGGTTTTAAAGAAAAGGCATAAGGTATAATACAAATATGTTGGAATTTGAAGCGTTAACTGAATCACAGGTAGCTCGTATGTCAGCTTTAGCTACTTCCATAGTAAGAGAACATTTTGATCCTTTGATCGGAAAGGAACAAAATGATTATATGCTGGCATTGTTTCAGAGTGAGCCATCCATCCGAAATCAGATGGCTTCCTATCAGTATTATTTTGTGAAAGAGCAGGAAAAAGATATCGGATTTCTTTCTATGAAAGAAGAAAAAGAATATCTGTACTTGAGCAAATTCTATCTTTGTAAAGAGAAAAGGGGCCAGGGGCTTGCTTATGAGATGCTGGATTTTGTGATTAAAACAGCTCAAAAACTTTCTTTGAAGAGGATCCGTTTAAATGTCAATCGGCATAACTGTGCGGTGCAGGCATATCGGAAGATGGGCTTTACGATCGTAAAAGAAGAAGTCAATGACATTGGTCATGGATATGTTATGGATGACTATGTGATGGTCTATATGCTTGGGATTTAAAACAGGGTCTTTCTTTTGATTTTTATGTATGACAGTATTACAATAAATAAATAGTATTAGGAGGATCTCATATGATTCGAAGCGCTCAGAAAAAGGACCTGGAAGCTATTGACCGTTTACTGTATCAGGTGCTTGCCATTCATGAAGAAATACGACCGGATATTTTTATTGCAGGAACAAAAAAATATACCGATGAGGAATTAATGTCCATTTTTGAAAATGAGCAGACACCGGTATTTGTCTATACCGATGATAAGGATGAAGTTCTGGGGTATTGTTTCTGCCAGATGCAGCAAGTCAAAGGGATTGCCAATATGCATGATAGAAAAACATTATATATTGATGATCTGTGTGTTGATGGAGCTGCTCGTGGTCAACATGTGGGAAAACAATTGTATGATTATGTGATCCAGTATGCCCGACAACAAGGTTGTGATAATGTTACTTTGCATGTATGGCAAGGCAATGATGGAGCCCGGGCTTTTTATGAAGCGATGGGCTTTGGAATCCAGAAAACATTGATGGAGAAGGTGTTATAAATGGAATTGGAAAAACTAACGGCGGATTTTACTGTATGTAAGGTGGACCAATTCCCGGAAGGCATAGGCGACTATTGTTTTGTATCTAAAACGGACCAAGAGCTATCCGTTGTCTGTAAAACCGAAGATGTGCCGGATCCAACCCTGGAAAGAGAAGATGGCTGGAAAGGATTTCGGATCACGGGAACACTGGATTTTTCATTGATCGGTATCCTGGCCCCGATCGCAGCTTTACTGGCAGAACATATGATCGGAATCTTTGTGGTTTCGACCTATAATACTGACTATATCTTTGTGAAAAAAGAGAATTTTGATAAAGCGCAGACAGTGTTGTCTGCAGCTGGTTATACTTGGAAATAATAGAAAGAAGGAAGAATATGGCTTGTACAACAATTTTAGTGGGAAAAAACGCAACGTATGATGGTTCGACCATGGTGGCACGTAATGAAGATTCACCGGCCGGACAGTTTACACCGAAGAAGTTTATCGTGGTCAATCCGCAGGAGCAGCCGGCTGCGTATCAGTCGGCAATCTCCAAAGTGCATATCGACCTGCCGGTGAGGGCTCTTCGGTATACAGCGGTACCGAATGCCCTGGATAATGAGGGAATCTGGGGAGAAGCCGGTATCAATGAAGAGAATGTTGCGATGTCGGAAACCGAGACGATTACGTCCAATCCAAGAGTGCTGGGCGCCGATCCTTTGGTGGAAGGCGGAATCGGCGAAGAGGATCTGCTGACGATCGTATTACCTTATATCCATTCGGCCCGGGAAGGTGTTGTGCTGCTGGGAAAATATCTGGAGATGTATGGAACCTATGAAATGAATGGTATTGCCTTCAGCGATGTAGAGGAAATCTGGTGGCTGGAGTCCATTGGCGGCCATCACTGGATGGCTAAACGGGTCCCGGATGATAGCTATGTTGTGATGCCCAATCAACTGGGAATCGATTCCTTTGATTTTAAAGATGCCTATGGAGAGCAGAAGGATCATATGTGTTCAAAAGATCTGGTTGAATTTATAGAGACCAATCATCTGGATCTGAGATTTCATGATATAAATCTATACGAAGTAACGGATTTTGATGCTCGTGCTGCCTTTGGAAGCCATGATGATGCAGATCATACATACAATACACCACGGGCATGGGATATTCAGAGGTATTTGAATCCGACCACGTCCTGTTGGTATGGACAGCAGGCAGACTATACACCGGAATCGGATACTCTTCCATGGTCACGTGTTCCGGAAAAGAAGATCACACCCGAGGATGTAAAGGTCGTTTTGTCCCGTCATTTCCAGGGTACGGCTTATGATCCGTATGGTAAAGGCCAGCAGAAAAACATGTATCGTTCGATCGGGGTCAACCGTACCAACTTTGTATCCTTATTGCAGTTACGTCCGTATCTGCCTAAGGATATCATGGCCTTGCAGTGGATTGCGATGGGATCCAACGTGTTTAATGCGTTTGTGCCTTTTTATGCCAATGTAACAAAAACACCGGATTATTTTTCTAATACCGGGCAGCAGGTGACAACGGAAAACTTCTACTGGACCAATCGGATCATCGGTGCCTTGGCTGATGCGCATTATCATGCTACCGCCAATTTGATTGAGCGATATCAGAATACAGTGCATGCCAAAGGCAATCAGCTGATCAAGGAGTTTGATCAAAGCAGTGAAGAGGAAGGGATTCATGCTTATCTGGAACAATGCAACGATGTCATAGCCAATATGGTACAAAAGGAAACCGATGCTTTGTTGGAACAAGTACTGTATACCGCAAGCTGTCATATGAAAAACGGATTTGCTCGTTCGGATGCCTAAAAGTCAGTGTAACAACTGACTTTTTTTGTGTATAAATGTGGATTTATTGAATTTAATGAAGAATCTTTATATAATAAAGCTACTTACATGTTTTAAGAGAGTGGAGATGAACATATGTTTCAGAGAATAGGGGAGAAGACATCTTCCATTGATAGTGAACAGGGATTTCGCTTATGCGCCATATCACATATTGGCAAAGTAAGGGAGAACAATGAAGACAATCTCTGTTTTTTTTCTACGGTTTTGGACGAAGAGCACACCAACAGCAAGCTGATGGTCTCTACATTTAAGGATCAAGACCAGAGTTTTTGCGTCGGGTTATTTGATGGCTTAGGTGGCGAAGCTTATGGGGAAAAAGCTTCTTATCTGGCTGCCTGTACCATGCGTGAATGTATAAAGAAGGGCATGGATGAGCCGGTTTCCTTTTTGAAGGATATTTGCCTTTCGATGAATGACAGTGTCTTTTTAACCGCTCAGGAAAATGATTATGGAATTATGGGAACGACAGCTGCACTGTTATTACACCATCAGGGAAAGATGTACTGTTGTAATGTAGGGGACAGCCGTATCTTTGGGTGGCGGCCGGATGGTTTAGAACAAGTGTCGATTGACCATACAACGGCATCGATATTAAGGGAACTGAATTTACTGGACAGAAAACCACAGCTGACGCAATATATCGGAATCAATGAAGAATACACATGGCTGACACCAGCCATTTCAGCGTATTCGTTACATACCTTTCCACGGTATCTTTTATGTAGTGATGGACTGACAGATATGCTCAATGAAGAAGAGATCCATGCTCTTATGGCAAAGGGAAGTGTTGAGGAAAGTACACGAAACTTGTTAGAGAAAGCGTTAGAACGTGGTGGAAAAGATAATATAACGATTATTCTCTGTGAACAGATGCAAGGATCGAACCATGAATGAGGTCTTGGAAAGGTTATGACGGGCTAGGAAATATCTTTATCAATGATTATGATTATAAACGGGAGATTACGGAATTTCCCGTTTTTTATATGCATTTACGGTTCGTGCTATACAGGGTATGATCGCCCGAAAGCAGACATACAAAACATGATAAATGTAGACAGAGATGGTTTTTATTATTTTATGCAGAAAACTTTTTTTAAAAAGATTGAAAAGTGACTGGAAAACCCGTATTGACGAAGATTTTAAACATCGCGGCAGGAAAAAGAATACCTAGAAAATACTGGCTTAGGATCCTGGATCCTACAGCCAATATTTTTTTGAAAAACACCCTTGATTTTTCAATAATATTTGGTAAACTGAACATCCTTTCGTATAAAACTTTTAGAGGTGACTATGGAAACCATTGAAAACATGTTGATCCATATGGGCTTTACCTTACATCCGAATAATCCGGATCCATCCAGTCATCTGTATTATGATCCACAGGAAGAATCGGAAAATGGACTGTATACAACGTATGTCTTACTGGTACGTGACACCTTCATAATCGGCTCCTTGATTGGAGTGATGGATGATCGTCACACAAAAGAAGAAGTCAGTGAACTGATTAATACAATGAATGAACAAAGTCTGCAGGTACGTTATCTGTATGATGAGATCAAGGAAGATCCTCTCTTATTGTGGATGATTGATGGACGGACTATGATACCGGCATTTCTGATTCATGAAGAAAACCAGATCCGGACTTTATGGGATCGACATCTGAATGAAGTTAAAGAACAGAGGAAACGATTAAAGAATCTGGGATATCTGGAAGAGGATTCTATTTCCGTTACAAAGTGAGGTGGGACGATGCGTGTATTTCTGACAGGGGATTGTCACGGGTGTTTTGATAAGCTTTACCGCTTTCAAGAAGAGAGATCGGATCTGACCAAGGAAGATATAGTGATTGTGTTAGGGGATTTCGGAGGACTATGGTCCGGTTCTGCATCGGAACAAAAGGCATTGGATCGTTTAAACCAACTTTCTTTTACATTATGCTTCGTTGATGGGAACCATGAAAATCATGATTTATTGGAAACATTTCCTGTCAAAATGTGGAACCATGGCAAGATCCATGAAATACGCAGCCACATCTATCATCTGATGCGGGGCCAGGTCTTTATCCTGGCTGGCCGGAAGGTCTTTACTTTTGGCGGCGGGCTGAGCCGTGATATTGGGCATGGCGTTTTGGATCCGGATGATCCGAAGTTTCCAATCCAAGTAAAAGAAATGAATGAGAAGGGATGGTTCTATCGGATCCTCGGACAGTCCTACTGGACACAGGAACTGCCCAGTGAACAGGAAATGCAGGAGGGCCTAAAGAATCTGAAGAAAAATGATCATACCGTAGACTATATCCTGACACATTGCGCTCCTACCGATCTGGAAAGACATATTCTGGCCTTTTCGCATCCCAAAGAACCCGATCGGTTAAATCGGTATCTACAGAATATAGCGGAGCGTACTGCGTTTATAAAATGGTATATGGGTCATTACCATACGGATGTTACGTATCGGTTTTTTGAGGCATATCCGGCCCAATGTGTACTGGAGAGGTTTGTGTTGTTAATAGAGGCTTAAAAAGGAAGGGAGGAAAGGATCATGAACGTACGTTCCAACCGGCGATATGGCATCGCCATCGTGTTATTAGGAATCGGTTATTTTTTATCATATAGTTCCCAGGAGTGGTTTTTATTCCGCGTACACAAAGATGCACATGGAATGTTGATGAATGTTGGCTTCCAGTGGGTGGCTGTGTTTCCTTTATGCAGCGGGATTCTGTTGTGCCTGGGATATGCGACGGCCTTGGCGACATTCTTTAAAAAGCCGGTACGGGCTTCCTTTCCTTTACTGACATCCTGCTTCTTGCTGACATTGCCATATATCGTGCAGTTTATGGATCTCTATGGATTGTGTTTCCGGTTGACAGGCACGGATTCTCTGGCCTGGGAACTGAAGACACTCTATACACTTGTCTCCGGTGGCCTGTTTATCATCGCTTTGATCCTGGAAAATAGACGATCCTTATTCGTGGAAATCGCTGCAGGATATATCGGCTTAGGGATGATACGGCTGTTCTGCTGTGAAAATACGTGGTATTTCTATGTTTGTCTGGGGACCATACTGTTCATTCTGATGATGGAACGAACAGGTATTCTTCAGAAAATAAGCAGAGCCCAGGAATCGGAACCGGTCCGTCATTGGTATGGAACAGAAATTTTGGAGCTGCCGTTAAAGGAGAATACGTCCAGGCTTAAACCGATTTTGTTCTTTACGGTTTCTATGATCCTGCTGGGCCTTGTTTGTGTCTTTTTGGATCTGGATGTCTATGATGTGTTGGCATTTGATCTGTTATTCCATAAAGCCTGGGCCTTTGTGTTTAGCACAGGGATTGCCATTTTGATATATCATCTGTTTAAGCAATGGCTCTATCTGCATGTTTTATTACCTATCTATCTAAAAGAAGATTGTGGCTTTGTTGAAGGGGTAGGTCTGGTCCGAAAAGAAGGGCGGGATGGCTGGAAACCGTTTATACGGATACAGCCCGAAGATGTGGAAAAGATCTATACGATCCGATGGGTGATGCATATGTTGTATATGTTGTTTTTTGAGGTATTCCAGTTTATTCTTCCGTCTCCGTTTCTGATTACGATATCCATGGTGCTGGCCATCCTGGCTATGATTGATGCGATTCATATGAAGATCGATGGATGGAAAAGAGAACAGGAAGAAACAGATACCGTCATCTTTGTATAAAAAGAAAGGAGCTTGTCATGGAAAAATACGATATAGAAGCCTGGAAAAAGGAAGCGAAGAATCTGGCTGATCATGGATACTATAATCTGGCATTAAACGTTTATTTTGAGATCCTGGAACAAGCCCGGGAACAGAAAGACATTTATATTGAAGCCAATACGCTGCGTTTGATCGGCCAACAATATGCGAAGCAGGAAGAGTATGAACAAGCTCTGTGTTGGCTTCGACGGGCTTTGCAGGTGGCCTTCGGCATAAAAACGAATTTGTATTCACTGGAGTCAGATATCCGCTTTGATCTGTGTCGGATCTACTCTCATCTGGACGATCCGGAATCGTTTTATCTGAACTATTACTACTATATACAGACGCGTAGAGAAGAGATTGATCAGAATGAAGTCTGTGATGATCAATATCAACAACTGTTGTGGATCTTCTTATCCCGCAAATGGCTTCGCATCCATTCGTTTGCGGTCTATGTCATCGAAGGCTACATCATCGGCGGAGATGAATATGAACGCTCGTCTGTAAGCGAAGAACCGGAATTTCCATTGAAAACCAAGGAAGTCTATCCTTTACTATGGCTATGTTTACAGACGATCCTATTCGATTTGCGACCGCTTCTATCGGAATATACATTCTTATTGATGATCAATACAGCCTACCAGCATTTCGGTTACGCGTTTTTTGATGACAACCAGTGTAGGGACTTATTGAAGTTGCTGCCGGAACCACCGGCTGAGCTGACGGATCTGATTCCATCCATAGGTAAAGATAAGGAATACGATATATACCAGCAAATTCTCAAAAACAAAGAAAAGAGCCGGTTTTTCATGGTCAATGACTGGATCCAGGAATACATTTTGACTTGTATACAACCATATTATGAAAAGGATTGTATCGCCTTGTTTGAAACAAGCCGCTATGCGCAAACCATCTTTGAAATCTGGATCTATGAAGAATACTATACAAGATACGATTATGGAAGGATGCGTTCGTGGCTGAAGGCTATGGGCTACTTTGTACCGGATCCGGTAATCTGTAAAGAAGGTGGCTGGTATGTACTGGATACGATCCGCTCTTTTCGTACCCATCGACTGGCTTGCCATATCATGCGGATATTACGCGATGCCGGCCAACCGGATATAGAGACCATATATCAATACTGGTTTGGCTGTTCTCGCGATATCATACATTTATCGAATGATTGATCTACGAAAAAGGAGGCGTTGATCAAAGAAGCACAAGTACGAAAGAAAACAGAAACAATGCAGCAACTGCAGGAAATGTATCAGCAGAACGGAAGAAAGAGCATCGTTTATGATGCCTTTCGCTCGTATTTGAATCAGATCGGGCAGTTTCCTTTGCTGACAAAGGAGCAGGAAATATACTACGCCCGACAGGTACAACAAGGCAGTCAATCGGCCAAGTTAAAGATGATGGAGTGTAATCTTCGCTTAGTGGTCTCGATTGCCAAAGGGATGTCTGTCAAAAACGGCCTGGATATCCTGGATCTGATCGATGAAGGCAACATCGGACTGGAAAAAGCCGTACGTCTTTTTGATCCGGACAAACAGTGTCGGTTTTCCACCTATGCGACATGGTGGATCAAACAATCCATTTCCCGAGCCATTGATAATACGCAGCGTACTGTCCGACTGCCGGTCCATATCAAAGAGAAGATCAAGGATATGAACCAGGTTGAAAGAGATCTTGATCAGAGGCTTGGACGACACCCAACTGACCAAGAAATGGCTACTGCCTTGAATTCGACCGAACAGAAAATCAGTGAGCTCAAACGGATCGCCTTTGAACCAATCAGTCTGCAGACCCCTCTCAATGAGCAGGAAGATGCCAGCCTGGCTGAGTATATACGCGATGATAAGATTATTTCGCCGGAGAAATACGTTGAAACACAGACAATCAAAGAGGAGGTTCTAAAAGCTATCCGGCTGTTGACAGAACGGGAGCGTTTCGTCATAGTGTATCGTTTTGGGTTTGATCAACAGAAGGTGTATACACTGGAAGAAATCGGGAATGAATTAGGAGTGACCCGGGAGCGGGTCCGCCAGATTGAAGCTAATGCGTTAAGAAAGCTGAAGAACAACCAGAATTTAAAAAGATTGGAAGATGATCGAAAAGAATAAGGGAGGAAATCATATGATCTATACAAAGCTGACCAAAAAGGCGTTAAGGATTTGTTTTGATGCGCATAAGGATCAGGTTGATAAAAACGGCATGCCGTATGTCTTCCATCCGTTCCATCTGGCTGAGCAGATGAAGGATGAATATACGACATGTGTCGCGCTTCTGCATGATGTGGTGGAAGACTCTGCTTATTCTTTGCAGGATCTGGCCAATGCCGGCTTTCCTGAAGAAGTCGTGCAGGCGGTAGCCAAGATGTCCCATGATATCTTCGTGCCTTATATGGACTATGTCCGCACGTTGTCCACGGACCCGTTGGCCCGAACGGTCAAATTGGCTGATTTAGCCCACAACTGCGATCTGACACGGTTGGATCATATTACGGAGGCAGACAGAAAGAGAGTGCAAAAGTATCAGAAGGCGATGGACTTGTTAAAAAGGGCAGAATCTGCTTAAATAAAACCAGAATGCGGGAGGGATGTACTTTGGAGAGCGTTAAGATCGTACTGACATCGGATAGTCACAGAGAATATGTCTTATTACAGGCAATTCAGGAGGAATACCCGGATGCAGATTATTATATCGACTGCGGGGACACGGAAATTCGGCAGGAAGAAGTGATCGACGAGTATTATGATCAAGGATGGATCATGGTGGAAGGCAATTGTGACTATGGATGGTTGCCATCGGAACGGATCCTGACCATTTTGGGACATAAGATCTGGATCCTGCACGGCGATGATTATATGGATTTCAGAAACCAATGGCAGGATGATTTCTATGCTCGTATTTTAGAAGAAGACATCGATCTGGTTTTGTATGGACATACCCATGTGGTCTATGATGAACAGATGGTCAGTGATGAAAAAACGGTCCGTTTGATCAATCCAGGATCGGTAGCCCGGCCACGGGATATCTTTTCCTTTGACCAGGGGGCCTATGGCCTACTGACGATTACAGAGCAGAGCATCGATTTTACGTCCATTCGCTATAATAAATATGAATTGTTTGACGCCTATTGTCAAAGACATGGTATAGACTGACAGTTTCCTTAGGGAAACTGTTTTTTTATGCTTTTTATCAAAAAAGAATTGACGATTGGAAACGTTTCCAATATAATGAAATCAGATAAAATGTAAACGTTTCCAGAAATGTTTACGAACCAAAAAACAGGAGGAATAAAGATGTTAAAAAAATTTATGAAGGCCGGTCTGGCGGCTACAATGGCATTATCTTTAGCAGCTTGTGGCAGCTCCGGTTCCGGTGGTGGATCCAAGGATGCATCCGGTAAGGTTTACTACTTGAATTTCAAACCGGAAGCTGATGCACAATGGCAGGAATTAGCTGAACTGTATACCGAAGAAACAGGAGTTCCTGTCACTGTATTGACAGCTGCATCCGGAGAGTACGAAACAACGTTGAAATCCGAGATGGCTAAATCGGAAGCGCCTACGTTGTTCCAGGTTAACGGACCGGTAGGACTGGCAAGCTGGAAGGATTATTGTTATGACTTATCCGATTCGGATATTGCCAAAGAACTGGTAAGTGAAGACTTTGCTCTGATGGATGGCGATTCCATGGCCGGTATCGGTTATGTAATTGAAACATATGGAATCATCTACAACAAAGCTTTATTGAAAGAAGCTGGATATACAGAAGATGATATCAAATCGTTTGATGATCTGAAAAAGGTTGCGGAAGATATCACAGCTCGAAAAGATGAACTTGGATTCAGCGCCTTCACATCCGCAGGTATGGATGGATCCAGCGACTGGCGTTTCAAAACGCATTTGGCAAACTTGCCGATCTATTATGAATATAAAGAAGATGGTATCGATAATACAGATGCTATCAAGGGTACTTACTTAGATAACTATCGTGCTTTATGGGATCTGTACATCAACAATTCAACGACCGATCCTAGTCAGTTATCGACAAAAACAGGCGACGATGCAGTCAGTGAATTTGTAACCGAACAGGCTGTATTCTATCAGAACGGTACTTGGGCGTATGGCGACGTAATGGAATTAGGCGATGAAAACCTGGGCATGATTCCAATTTACTTTGGTGTTGACGATGAAAACGAAGGTCTGGTAACCGGAACGGAAAACTATTGGTGTGTAAACAAAAATGCCAGCAAAGAAGATATCCAGGCTACGTTGGATTTCATGAACTGGTGTGTAACGGATGAAGATGCTCTGAAAGCAATGTGTGGTGGTGAAGGAGCTATGCCAAGCGGTGAAACCGGTATGGGATTTGTCATTCCGTTCAAGAAATGTCTGGAAAGCGAAAACGCTTTGGTTAACATCGCAAATCAGTATGTGGAAGATGGAAAAGATCCAATTACATGGAACTTCACAACCATGCCAAGTGAAGAATGGAAAAACGGCGTAGGTTCTGCTTTGACAACATATGCAGCCGATCCAAGCGATAAGAACTGGGATGCTGTTCAGAAAGCCTTTGTAGACGGATGGGCTACCGAAGCACAGGCTGCGAAATAATCAATATAGGCAACATGTAGGATACGACAGCGGGCGGCGACATAGTTCGCTCCGCTGTTTTTTAAAGAAAGCGAGATACTATGGAAAAAAATATAAAAAAATACTGGCCCATATTTACCGTGCCGACCATGGCAGCTTTCATGATCGGGTTTGTAATTCCGTTTATTATGGGTATCTATCTGTCCTTTTGTAAGTTTACGACCGTAAAGGACGCGAAGTTTGTAGGAATTTCCAATTATATCCGAGCTCTCCAGGATACGATTTTCCGGCACTCCTTCTGGTTTACGGCCGCCTTTGCAATCGTTACATTGGTTTTGATCAATGTGATTGCGTTTGCGCTGGCGTTGGCATTGACCAAGGAATTCCGGGGAACGAATATCTTCCGGACCATCTTCTTTATGCCAAACCTGATTGGCGGTATCGTATTGGGATATATCTGGCAGTTGATTTTCTCCGGTATTTTAGGACCGATGAACATGGCCTTAAATCTGGACGAGAGGCTCGGCTTCTGGGGACTGGTGATCTTAGTCTGCTGGCAGCAGATCGGATACATGATGATTATCTATATCGCGGGTTTGCAGTCGATTCCGGGGGATGTGCTGGAAGCGGCGGAAATTGATGGAGCCAACTCAGTTAAAAAACTGTTTGAAGTAACGATTCCGATGATGATGCCATCGATCACAATCTGTACATTCTTATCCATTACCAATGGATTTAAACTCTTTGATCAGAACCTGGCATTGACAGCCGGTGAACCGGCAAAGATGTCGGAAATGATGGCGTTGAATATTTATAATACGTTCTATGGACGAACCGGATGGGAAGGGGTCGGACAGGCCAAGGCCGTTCTGTTCTTTATCCTGGTTGTAGCGATCGGTTTGCTCCAGCTGCGGGCAACGCGATCCAAGGAGGTTCAGCAATAATATGACAAAGAAGAAAAACAGCTGGCTGCCAAGCGGTTTATTGGCCTTTATCTGTATCTGGTGGATCTTCCCGATCCTGGTTGTTCTGTTTAACTCCTTTAAAAAGAAGACATGGATCAATCAGCAGCCTTTTACGTTACCGGATGCTAAAACATTTACCGGACTATCAAACTATTTGACCGTGATCCATAAGTACCATTTTGTATCCGCCGTCGGATGGACTGTATTTATTACGGTTGTCAGCGTTGTGGTGATTCTGATCTGTACATCGATGTGTGCATGGTATATCACCCGCGTGAACAATAGGATCACCAAAGCAATCTATGTGTTATGTGTATTCTCTATGGTAGTTCCTTTCCAGATGGTCATGTTTACTTTATCGCTGGTCGCTAACCAATTAGGACTGGTCACTCCTTGGGGTATCATCATCATTTATCTTGGCTTTGGTGCCGGACTGGCCGTCTTCATGTTCTGCGGATTTGTCAAATCGATTCCGATTGAAATTGAAGAAGCGGCGATGATCGATGGATGTACACCGTTGCAGACATTTTTTGAAATCGTACTGCCGATCATGAAACCAACCTATATTTCCGTTGGTATTCTGGAAACGATGTGGATCTGGAACGACTTCCTGTTACCATATCTGGTATTGGATATCAAAAAATATAAAACGATCTCCATTATGATCCAGTATATGAAGGGAAGCTATGGGCGTGTGGATATGGGTGCTATTATGGCTGCCTTAATTATGGCGGTTATTCCGGTTATTGTCTTCTATTTGAGCTGTCAAAAGTATATAATAAAAGGCGTTGCAGCAGGAGCCGTAAAAGGATAGTACACATAGAAAGAAGGAATGGAAATGGCAACCATCAAAGACATTGCGCGTTTATCGGGATATAGTATCGGAACCGTATCCAGGGTCATCAATAATCACCCGGATGTGAGCGATACAGCCAGAAAAAAGATCTCTGCGATCATTGAGCAGGAAAAGTATCTGCCGAATAAAAACGCAAAGAATTTGAAACAGACCGTTGGAACTGCGATTGCGGTCGTCATTTCCGGGCATGAGAACGATTTTT
>JAWRHV010000007.1:0-38054 GCA_040266995.1 Erysipelotrichaceae bacterium
GTCAGGTAAAGGAATATACTTCTAAGTTTGAAAACTTTGCGGATGCTTCTGCGAAACAGGAAGTCAAATCAAAGAAGAAACAAGAAGAGCCGAAAAAAGAAGAAATCAAGAAAAAGGATGACCTGGAAAAACAACGTCAACAATTTGAACAAATGCGTCCTATCTATTCTGAAGAGGAACTGGCGGAAATCGAAGAGTATGAATATGAAGAAGATGAACGCTGGGATGAAGACGTTGATTATGAAGAATACGATGAATATTATGATTAGGAGGGCCTATGCGTAAAATACCTATGCGTAAATGTGTCGTAACACAAGAGCGCTTTCCCAAAAAAGAATTGATTCGTGTGGTCCGCACACCGGAAAAGGAAATCGTAGTCGATCTTACCGGGAAACGAAACGGGCACGGAGCGTATGTGAGCCGTCGTAAAGAGACGATTGAATTAGCTAAGAAGAATAAAGCGTTGAATCGTGCACTGGAACAGGACATTCCCGATGAAATCTATGATCAACTGATGGAGATCGTCGGTGAATAATAACCTGGTAAACTTATGTCGGGTCGCTTTTAAAACCCGAAAAACGGTTATTGGAAGTCAATTGATTCCTTCTGTTCAATCGAAAAAAGTATATTTAGTTGTTATTTGTGAATCGTGTGGAAAGAACCGCAGGAAAAAATTAGAAGATAAATGCAGATTTTATGACATTCCGTGCAGGATCCTGACGGAATCGATGTTTTCACAGATAACGCCATGGGACGTGCAGTCCTTTGGCATATCTGATAAAAATCTTGCAAATGTTATGATAAGAGAAAGTGAGGGTTCGTGAATGGCTTATAACAAGACACAGCCTAAAAAGAGAAAACCATCGAAGAATAAAGGAAAATCAAGAAATTACAACCGTTCTTCGAAACAGAGCAGACCAGCAAGAAAAGTAGTGGATATTAAAGAAATTACATATTCCCAGCCTTTATCTGTAGGACAGCTGGCTCAACTGCTGCATCGAAACAGTTCTGAAATCATTAAATTTTTATTCTTGATGGGCAATATGTCGACCATTAATACTGTTTTATCTGACGATGATGTAGAACTGATCTGTGCTGAATTTAACGTTGAAGTACATAAAGAAATCATCATCGAGGAAGATGATATTGAAGATCAGCTCGAACATATCGAAGACGATGAAGATAAGTTGATTTCTCGTCCTCCGGTTGTCACCATCATGGGACATGTTGACCATGGTAAAACAACCTTATTGGATACCATCCGTAAAACCAATGTAACAGGTGGAGAATTCGGTGGCATCACACAGCATATCGGTGCATACCAAGTATCATTGCATGGGAACAAAGTTACCTTCCTGGATACACCAGGACACGAAGCATTTACGGCTATGCGAGCCCGTGGTGCTCAGGTTACGGATATCGTAGTAATCGTAGTAGCGGCCGATGACGGGGTCATGCCGCAGACAAAAGAAGCGGTCGATCATGCCAAAGCGGCCGGGGTTCCGATCATTGTAGCTGTCAATAAGATCGATAAACCAGGCTGTAACCCGGACCGTGTAATGAGTGAAATGGCTGAATTAGGGGTCATGCCGGAAGAATGGGGCGGAGAAACTGTCTTCCAGAGAATCAGCGCAAAAACAGGAGAAGGGGTATCTGACTTGTTGGAGACCATCTTACTGGTTGCGGAAATGCAGGAGCTGCGTGCCAATCCGGATGCTTTAGCCAGCGGTACTGTCATTGAAGCGAAACTGGATAAAGGTCGTGGACCGGTAGCTACATTGCTGGTTCAGCGTGGTACTTTACATACAGGGGATTCGATTGTGGTCGGAACATCCTACGGACGTATCCGTCGTATGACCAACGACAAAGGAGCCGACATTAAAAAAGCATTGCCAAGTACACCAGTGGAAATTATCGGTATGAGTGATGTACCAAGAGCCAGTGATGTATTTATGGCTTTTGACTCTTATAAAAAAGCGCAGAATATTGCCAGTCAACGACTGGAGAAACAGATTGAAAAAGAAAGAAATTCCTCAAGTGCCATGTCTTTGGAGGATTTGGCAAGAAAGATTGATGAAGGCAATGTACAGGAAATCAATGTCATCATCAAAGCGGATGTACAGGGTTCTGCTGAAGCTTTAAAGGCTTCCATGGAAAAACTGGAAATTGATAACGTACGGGTGAATGTGATCCGTTCCACCGTCGGTACGATCAGCGAATCCGACATTTTGTTAGCCAGCGCGTCGAATGCCCTTATTTACGGCTTTAATATTCGTCCAAATGCAGCTGTGCGAAAGAAAGCAGAAGAAGAAGGTGTAGAGATCCGTCTGCACAATATCATCTATAAAGCGTTGGAAGAGTTAGAAAGCGCAATGAAGGGTCTGTTAGCGCCTGTTTATGAAGAAGTCGTAATCGGACAGGCGGAAGTTCGTAAGATTTATAAGGTTTCCAAGATCGGAACCATTGCCGGATGTATGGTGACAGATGGTTCGATCCGCCGAGATTGTAAAGCTCGGATCATTCGCGATGGTATTGTAATTTATGATGGAAAACTAGGTTCGTTACGAAGATTCGAAAATGACGTCAAAGAAGTGACGTCCGGCTACGAATGTGGAATGACCATCGAGAATTACAATGACATCAAACAGGATGATATTATCGAAGCTTATGAAGATCAGGAAGTTGAGCAATAAGTATGTCTTTAAAGCAAGAACGACTGGAAATGATCCTGCAAAGGGAAATTTCCAATATCCTTCAATTCGAGCTGAAAAACCCTAAGCTTGGATTTGTCACAGTGACGGATGTTCAGGTTTCCCGTGATTTATCGATTGCGAAGGTGTATGTATCCTTTTTGGGAAAACAAGAAAGAAATGATGCCGGACTTCGTGTCCTGGAGCATTCAAAAGGATATATACGGTCCAATGTCGCAAAGAAACTGACAATCCGCAAAATGCCGGAATTAGTGTTTATTCAGGATAAGAGCTTAGAGCAGGGAAATCGAATTGAAGGTATATTAAAAAATATTGAAAAAGAATGAGAGACATCTCTCATTTTTTTTATTTATCATGTACAATTAAATATAATGAAGATTAAATAAAGGAGTTAGATTATGATTGTCGAAATCTTAAATAAGATCGATAGTATCATGTACTACCCGATCCTATTGATCGTTCTTGCTGTAGCTGGCTTGTATTTTACGGTTCAGACCCATTTTGTGCAATTGCGTCTTTTGAAAGAATCAATACGTTTGATTATGGAACCTCCCGCTGGTAAAGATTCCGTTTCGAGTTTCCAGGCACTGATGGTATCTACAGCCAGCCGCGTAGGAACAGGGAATATTGTCGGTGTATCCACGGCTCTGTGCCTTGGGGGACCGGGCGCTATGTTCTGGATGTGGTTAATGTGTATTATTGGCGCTTCTTCTGCCTTCATGGAAAGTACTTTAGCGCAGATCTATAAACGGAAGGATAAGGACGGATCTGGGTACGGAGGCCCTGCCTACTATATTGAAATAGCTATGCATAGCCGGTTTGCTGCCTTTTTATTCTGTATTTTTTTGATCGCAACCTACGCGTTCGGGTTTAATCTTCTATGTTCTTATAATTTACAGTCTACTTTTGCGGTATACAGTTTTTATAATCCCAAAACCACTCCGATCATCATTGGTCTGATCTTGGCTATCCTTGTCGGATATTGTGTGTTTGGAGGAGGGCATCGGATCTTGAAGCTAACCAGTGTAATCGTTCCGTTTATGGGGATTGCTTATGTACTGATTTCAATTATTGTGATTTTGTTCCACATTCAACTGATTCCTTCTATGTTCGCTATGATATTTGAAGATGCTTTTAATTTTAAAGCAATCTTAAGCGGGGTTGCCGGATCCTGTATGATCTATGGAATCAAACGTGGTTTATATTCCAACGAGGCAGGTGTGGGTAGTGCACCAAATGCCTCGGCTTCCGCTGATGTATCCCATCCTTGTAAACAAGGTTTAGTGCAGACCGTATCTGTGTACATTGATACAATGCTGTTATGTACAGCAACCGGATTGATGTGCCTGTGTTCCGGTGTAGCACGGAATGTAGACGTATCCGGTGCTCCTTATGTGCAAAATGCACTATCGACAGTATTTGGAAAGGCGGGACCTATTTTTATCACCATTGCGATGGTATTATTTGCTTTTACAACACTCATCGGTAACCTTTATTATGTGGATAATGCACTGGCCTTTTTGAATAACAAAAAAATGCCTTCCAAGAAATTTATGAACATCTTCTATGTCTTCTGTATCATCATTATATTTTTGGGAGCAATCGCTCCAATGGATGCTTGCTGGGCATTAGCGGATATTACGATGGGTGGTATGACATTGATAAATTTACCGTCTTGTTTTATACTTAGAAAACACGCAATTGATGCTTTGAAAGATTATGAAAAACAGAAGAAAAATAGTAAGAACCCTGTATTCTATGCCAAAAATATTGGTATGAATGTAAATGATGTAGAGTTCTGGAGGTAATTATGACAATATTAGGAATCGGTCAATCTGTTTTTGATGTGTATTTGCCACTGGTTAAACCTTTTTCAAAAAATGGGAAGCAACGTATCTACAACAGCATCCGCTGCGCAGGAGGACCTGTTACGAATGCTATGATCCTATGCGGCCAGTGGAATGCCGATGTATCGATCATCACCAGAATCGGAAAAGATGCTATTGGTAATGAGATATTGCGATTGTTAGAAGACAATCATGTGCATACACAATCTATGATTATCGATCCAACGGTGCAAACAAGCATGAGCTGTATCCTTGTGGATACAAAAAACGGCGACCGAAGCATATTGAACATGCCATTGGAAATCGAAGAAGGCCCGGCAGACGTTCATTGGCCGGATACTGCTGATGTCATCTTGTTTGACGGCCATGAGATCCGAATCAGTATAGACGCTTTGGACAGGTACCCGGATTCCATTAAAGTATTTGATGGAGATAAATACAAGCCCAAGACCGTCGATCTGATACGTCAATGTGATTATTTGGTTTGTAGTAAAGAGTTTGCGCAGGAATATACGCAACACCAATACAATAAAGATACATATGTTGAATTGCAGCAACTCAATAGAAATGTAATTCTTACTTTAGGTGACCAGGGTTGTATCTATAACGGTGTTTCATTCTCTGCTTATCCTGCACATTCAATCGATACAACCGGTGCAGGAGATATTTTCCATGGTGCTTTTGCTTATGGTCTGGATCAACAATGGGATATTGAAACAATCATAAAAACAGCGTCATATGCGGCGGCACGGTCAACTGAAAAAATGGGAGGAATGACCTCCATTCCTTCCTTGGATGAAATATACAAAGGAGATTTCTAGGGAAACCGAACATGGTTTTCCCTTTTTTTATCTACAAATTCATGTATCATATACATATGTTGACTTTGATCGGATGGGGCTGCATCTTATATGGAATTATCGTTTGTTCGGCCAGAAGCGGAAGCCGGTTTTATATGTTCTGGCTTATATGTGGTTTATGTATATTGTTCGGACAAAACTATTTTAGGTACCCGATGATCTATATTCCTCTTATTACGTTTCTCTCTCTGTTCTTGATTATTGAAATAAGAATACTGTATTGCTTTTTAAAAAAGCTCGATCAACCGGTCGATGCAATGATCATCTTAGGTGCACAAGTGCATTCATATGGTCCGTGTCGTTCTTTAGCGTATCGCCTGGATGCCGCCAAAGCGTATTGGGATTTGCATCAGGATGTTCTATGTGTCGTGTCCGGTGGACAAGGACAGAATGAACCAGATACAGAAGCAAGCATCATGAAACAATACCTTGTTGAAAAGGGAATGGATGAAAAGAAAATATTGGTAGAAGACCAATCAACCAATACGGTGGAAAATCTAACCTTCAGTCAAAAAATGCTTCCGAATGTATATTCGGTGGCTGTTGTTACTAGTAATTTTCATGTATATCGCAGTGTCAGAATTGCCAGAAAAGCAGGGTATAAAAGAGTGGAAGGACTGGCAGCCCACTCCAGCTATCTCTATCTGGTGACAAATATGGTTCGTGAATTTTTTGCCATCATCAAAGATAAACTATGTGGAAACATATAAAAAGAATCGCTTATGAATTTTCCTTTAACGGGGATAGTTCATCGAGCGATTCTTTTAATTTCTAAAGATTATTCACACATATCTACGATCAGGGCAGTACCCATACCACCACCGATACATAAAGAAGCTAAACCTGTCTTCAGTCCGCGCTTCTTCATTTCGTGCAATAAAGTAACGACAATACGGTTTCCGGAAGCACCCACCGGATGACCTAAGGCGATAGCACCACCGTTTACATTCATCTTCTTGACAAATTCTTCACGGTTCATATCTGTCTTTTCTTCCAGTTCATGCAGAACACCTAATGCTTGGGCGGCAAAGGCTTCGTTCAGTTCTACCAATTCCATATCGTTGATGTCTCTTCCGCAGTATTCCAGCGCATTGAGAATAGCCGGTGTAGGGCCAAGACCCATCGTTCTAGGATCTACTCCGCCTTGTCCGAAACCAACGATTTCAGCAATCGGCTTTAAGTTGTATTTCTTAACTGCATCTTCACTGGCGATGATCGTAAAGGAAGCACCATCATTAATTCCGGAAGCATTACCAGCTGTAACCGTTCCGCCTTTGCGGAAAGCAGGGCGTAATTTTGCCAGTTTTTCCATGGAAGTGGATCTAGGATGCTCGTCTGTATCGAATACGACTTCTCCTTTACGTGTTTTATAAGTAATCGGAACGATTTCATCTTTAAAACGTCCGGATTCAATCGCTGCAATGGCTTTTTGCTGGCTAGCTAATGCCAGTTCATCCTGCGCTTCTCTAGAGATATTATATTTTTCAGCAATGTTTTCTGCCGTTTCTCCCATATGGATACCATACATAGCGTCTGTCAAACCATCATATAACATGGAATCCACCATTGTCTGTGCTCCCATTTTGGAACCTGTACGATTCTTTGCGCTGATCAGATAAGGGGCCAGGGACATGGATTCAACACCACCGGCTACAAATAGATCGCCCCAGTTTGCCTGGATACGTAATACAGCTTCAATAATGGCTTTTAATCCGGATCCACATAACATGTTGATAGATTGGGCACATACCTCCACAGGAATACCGGCTTCAAAAGCTACTTTACGGGCAATGTTCTGTCCCAAACCGGCCGCGATAACATTACCGATGATGACTTCATCGATGTTAGCCGGATCAATATTGGCTTCCTTGATTGTTTCTTTTAACACTGTAGCACCCATAGTTGCTACATCCACATTTGTAAGACTGCCCATGAAAGTACCGATTGCACTTCGTTTAGCAGCTACAATATAAGATTTTCTCATTTCATCCTCTTTCTACTTGTATCTTCAAGATTTGACGCATTCATATTAATCTATCAAAATAGCTATGTCAACGACTTTGTGAAAAAATTAACTTGTGAAATATGAAAAAAAATTCGCATTTGTAAAATAATTCACAAATACATTGACGTCGTTTTTAAAACTATGTAAAATAAAAATGTATGGGAAAAACTATAATGTTTCCCAGAAAATATCTTGAAGTTGATATAGAAGGAAAGGAGAACTTCAATTTATGGATTTCAATTTGACAGAACAACAAAAAATGATGCAAAAGTTGTTCAGAGAAGTAGCCAACGGTGTAGTTAAAGAAAATGCCGCTGATGTCGATGAACAAGAAAGATTCGCTACAGAATCTGTTGAAGCAATGCGTCAGGCAAAAATGTTAGGAATTCCTTATCCGCGTGAATACGGTGGAGCAGGAGCAGACTATTTAAGTTACATCCTGGCAGTTGAAGAATTGTCTAAAACATGTGCTACAACAGGAGTTATTTTAAGTGCTCACACATCTTTGGGTACTTGGCCAATCGCTCAATTTGGTACACCAGAGCAGAAAGAAAAATACTTAACAGATTTATGTACTGGTAAAAAACTGGCTGCTTTTGGTTTGACGGAACCAAATGCAGGTACTGATGCTGCAAGTCAGCAGACGACAGCTGTTAAAGACGAAAATGGCGATTATATTCTGAACGGTACAAAGATCTTTATCACGAATGCCGGTGAAGCAGATGTTTACATTATCTTCGCTATGACAGACAAATCCCAGGGAACTCGTGGTATCTCCGCATTTATCGTTGAAAAAGATTGGGAAGGATTTACTTTCGGTCTTCATGAAAAGAAACTTGGTATCCGTGGATCGGCTACTCGCGAGTTGATTTTCAACAACGTACGTATTCCTAAGGAAAACTTATTAGGAAAAGAAGGAAAAGGTTTCCGTATTGCCATGCAGACACTGGATGGTGGACGTATTGGTATCGCTGCACAGGCATTAGGTATTGCGCAGGGTGCTATTGATGAAGTCATTCCTTATGTAAAAGCACGTAAACAGTTTAAACGTCCGATTGCTGCTTTCCAGAACACGCAGTTCCAGTTAGCTAATATGCAGACACAGGTTGATGCAGCCCGTTTAATGGTTTATAAAGCTGCTATGGCTAAAGAAAATGGTGAACCTTACACTGTATTGGCAGCCGAAGCTAAATTGTTTGCAGCGGAAGTCGCTATGGATGTAACGACGAAAGCAATCCAGTTGATGGGTGGCTATGGTTATACTCGTGACTTACCGGTTGAAAGAATGTTCAGAGATGCTAAGATTACTGAAATCTACGAAGGTACAAGTGAAGTACAACGTATGGTAATTTCAGGTGCAATGCTGCGATAAGGAAAGGATTGAAAAGATATGAAAATCGTCGTTCTTGAAAAACAAGTACCAGATTCAACGGAAATCAGCGTTGATAAGAATACTGGTGCATTAATCCGTGATGGTGTTCCTGCTATCACTAACCCAGATGACTTAGCTGGTTTGGAAGCTGCTTTACAGTTAAAGGATACAGATCCTTCCATCGAAATCACTGTTATGACAATGGGTTTGCCAAAAGCTAAGGAAATGTTGGATGAAAGTATCGCTCGTGGTGCGGACAACGGTGTATTGTTAACTGACCGTGTATTAGGTGGTTCTGACACTTGTGCAACAAGCCGTGCATTAGCTGCTGCTTTGGAAAAAGTTGGATTCGACCTTGTCATTGCCGGCCGTCAGGCTATCGATGGTGATACAGCACAGGTTGGTCCTCAAACTGCAGAACGTTTAGGCGTTCCTCAGATTACTTATGTTGATGAAATCATTAAAATTGAAGATGGTAAAATTACAGTTAAAAAAGCATTAGATGATGTTGATCAGATCATCACATGTAAACTGCCATGCGTATTAACTACTTTATCCGGAATGAATACACCACGCTTCATGAACTGCAACGATATCGTTGACTTAATGAAGGAAGATAAAGTAAAAGTTATGACGAATGCTGATTTAGGTTTGGATCCATCTCTGGTTGGATTTGCCGGATCTCCTACAAGCGTAAAACGTACATTCACGAAGGATGTTTCTGCTGAAACAAATACTTATAACTTGTCTGAGCAGGAAACGGCTACAATGATTGCGAAGACTTTGAAAGAAAAGCAAATCATTACGAAATAGGAGGGAGAAACAGAATGGCTAAATTTGAAGAATATAAAGACATTTTCGTGTTTGTAGAACAGGAAAATGGAAACATTGCAGAAGTTGGTTATGAACTGATTTCAGAAGCAAGAAAGCTGGTTGCTTCTATTCCTAGTTTTGGATACAAAGTAGTTGGTGTTTTGCTAGGTAAAGATGTAAAGGATAAAGCACAGGACGTAATCGTTCATGGCGCTGATAAAGTAATCGTTGTAGATGACGATTTGTTGAAGGATTATTCAACTCAGTTCTATGCAGATGCATTGACACAGGTTATTTTGAAATACAAACCAGATTCTTTCCTGACTGGTGCAACTACATTAGGACGTGACCTGGCTCCGCGTGTTGCCGCTCGTATCAATGTTGGTCTGACTGCCGATGCTACTAAGATCGAAGTGGATACAGAATGGGCTGAAAAAACTGGAGAATCTCTGTTAGATGTTACTCGTCCTACATTCGGTGGTAACTTATTCGGTACAATCGTATGTAAGGATACTCGTCCTCAGATGGCTACCATTCGTCCGAAGGTATTCGAAATGGCACCAAGTGATGATACACGTACTGGTGAAGTTGAAGAATTCAAACCTGTATGGACGACAACAGATCCTGAAGTATTTGTAGAAAAAGTCATTGAAAAAGCAAAAGCTGACGTAGATATCACAAAAGCTGACATCCTGGTTGGTGCCGGACGTGGTGCTGAAGGATGCTTGGACTTAGTACAGGCTGTTGCGGATGAATTAGGCGGCGTTGTTGCTTGCTCTCGTGCTGTTGTAGAAGATGGATTCCTGCCAAAAGAACGTCAGGTAGGCCAGACTGGTAAAACAGTTCGTCCGTCCTTATACATCGCTTGTGGTATTTCTGGTGCCGTACAGCACTGCGCTGGTATGGATAAATCAGATATGATCATCTCCATCAACCGTGACCCTCAGGCAGAAATCTTCTCGATTTCTAACATGGGATTCGTTGGTGATGTAGAAAAAGTCCTGCCTTTATTGGTAGAAGCTATTAAAGCTGCTAAAGCTGAATAATTAAATTAAAAAGGAGATCAACAAAATGAAAGTTGGAATTATTGGTGCCGGTACAATGGGCCAGGGTATCGCTAAAGCTTTCGCACAGGTAGAAGGATATACTGTAGCTTTATGTGATATTAAACAAGAATGGGCCGAAGGCGGAAAAGAAAAAATCGCTAAAGGATATGCTCGTTTAGTTTCCAAAGGAAAAATGTCCCAGGAAAAAGTAGATGCTATTTTGGCTTCTATTACTCCAGGATTGAAAGAAGACTTATGCGCAGATGCAGATTTAATCGTTGAAGCTGCATTTGAAGACATGGGTGTTAAACAGAACACTTTCAAAGAATTGGATGCAATTTGTAAAGAAGAAACGATCTTCGCTTCTAATACTTCTTCTTTATCTATCACTGAAATCGGTAAAGGTGTAAATCGTCCGGTTGTTGGTATGCATTTCTTTAACCCAGCTGATCGTATGAAACTGATCGAAGTTATCGCTGGTGTTAACACGCCTGCCGAAGTTGTTGAAAGAATTAAAGAGATTTCTGTAGAAATCGGAAAAACTCCGGTACAGGTTAATGAAGCTGCCGGATTCGTAGTAAACCGTATTTTGGTTCCTATGATCAACGAAGCGGCTTTCATTAAGATGGAAGGTGTTTCCAACATCGCTGGTATCGATGCAGCTATGAAGTTAGGTGCTAACCATCCAATGGGACCATTGGAATTAGGTGACTACATTGGTTTGGATATCTGTCTGGCTATTATGGATGTATTGTACAACGAAACAAAAGACAGCAAATACCGTGCATGTCCATTACTGAGAAAAATGGTACGTGGTGGTAACTTAGGTGTTAAATCCGGAAAAGGATTCTACGTTTATAACGCAGACCGTACAAAGACACCGGTTGACGAAATTTAATTTTACAAGGAGATTACTCTAATCTTTTAGAGTAATCTGCTTTTATAAGGAGGATAAATCATGGAAAATGTATTATTAGAAAAACAAGGTCATGTATCAATTATCACTATCAATCGTCCAAAAGCTTTAAACGCTTTGAATACCGCTACTTTACAAGATCTGGAAGAAGCTGTAAATACGGTTGCCGCGGATAAAGATACTTATGTAGCTGTTATTACAGGTGCCGGAGAAAAGAGCTTTGTAGCCGGTGCTGATATTGTTGAAATGAAAGACAAATCCGTTGAAGAAGCAGCTGAATACGGCGCTTACGGAAATAAGATCTTCCGTGCAATCGAACAGTTACATTGTCCGGTTATTGCAGCTGTGAATGGTTTTGCCTTAGGTGGTGGATGTGAACTGGCTATGTCTTGTGACATTCGTGTTGCCGCTGAAAACGCAATTTTCGGTCAGCCGGAAGTTGGTTTGGGTATCACACCGGGATTCGGTGGAACACAGCGTTTAGCTCGCTTGGTTCCGGTTGGAATTGCCAAGGAAATGATTTATACAGCTCGCAATATTAAAGCGGCTAAAGCCTTAGAAATCGGTTTAGTAAATAACGTTGTCCCTGCCGAAGAATTAATGCCGACAGTTATGAAGATGGCTAACGGTATCGCAAAGAATGCACCAATTGCGGTTGCTTATGCTAAAAAAGCTATCAATGATGGTTTGCAGAAAGATATCGATGGTGGTATTGCGGAAGAAGTAGAAGATTTCTCTGCATGCTTCGCAACAGAAGACCAGACATATGGTATGGAATGCTTCGTTAACCGTGTAAAAGAAAAAGAATTCAAAAACAAGTAAAAGGATAAGGGTATATTTAAATGGATTACAGTAGAGAATATGCATCAAAGTTATGCTCGGCTGAGCAGGCAGTCAAAGTTGTAAAAAGCGGTGACTGGGTAGACTATGGATGGTGTACAGGCCATCCGCAGGCTTTGGATAAAGCACTTGCCGCCAGAATGACGGAGCTCGAAGATGTGAAAATCCGTGGTGGTATTGCTTTATGGAAACCGGCTATCTTCGATATTGAAAATCCAGGAGCACATTTCACTTGGAATTCATGGCATATGACCGGAATTGAACGTCGTGCAATCAATGAAGGTTTTGCATATTATGCACCGGTTCGTTATTCTGAATTACCTCGTTATTATCGCGAAAATGTCGATGATATTGATGTCGCTATGTTCCAGGTATCACCGATGGATAATTTTGGATATTTCAACTTCGGTCCAAATGGATCGCATATGTTAGACATGTGCAATCGTGCCAAAGTAATCATTGTTGAAGTAAACAAAAATATGCCTAGATGTCTGGGCGGATTCAGTGAATCCATTCATATTTCTCAAGTATCTCAGATTGTTGAAGGAGATAATCCGGGAATGGGTATCCTGGCGGGTGCTCCAGCGTCAGAAATTGATGAAAAAGTAGCGCAGTTAATTGTTAATGAGATTCCGGACGGAGCTTGTTTGCAATTAGGTATTGGCGGTATGCCAAACGCTGTGGGTTCATTGATTGCGAAATCGGATCTGAAACATTTGGGTGTTCATACAGAAATGTATGTTGATGCTTTTGTTGATATCGCAAATGCCGGAAAAATAGATGGCATTAATAAGAATATCGATAAAGGAAGACAAGTATATGCGTTTGGTGCAGGAACACAAAAGCTGTATGATTATTTAGATGATAATCCGGAATGTATGTCTGCGCCTGTTGACTATACGAATGATATCCGTTCTATTTCCGCATTAGATAACTTCATTTCAATCAATAATGCGGTTGACATTGACTTATTTGGTCAGGTTAGTTCCGAATCTTCCGGTATTAAACATATCAGTGGAGCCGGAGGACAGCTGGATTTTGTGTTGGGTGCATACTTATCCAAAGGTGGTAAGAGCTTTATTTGTTTATCTTCTACCTTTAAAACAAAGTCTGGAGAAGTTAAATCCAGAATTGTACCTACATTGAATCCTGGATCTATTGTTACGGATACACGTGCAAATACACATTATGTTGTTACGGAATATGGTATGGTCAACCTGAAGGGATTGAATACCTGGCAGCGCGCTGAAGCATTGATTTCCATTGCGCACCCTGATTTCCGTGAAGAGCTGATCAAACAAGCTGAACAAATGAAGATTTGGAAAAAATCGAATTGTCGTTAAGAGTATGGGCTTATACCCATACTTTTTTTAAAATATATTTGACCTTTTCATAAATAATGTTACAATACCACCTTGAAGGAGGGATGAATATGTTATCTTTCAGAAATGATTATAGTGAAGGATGTATACCTGAGATTTTGGAATTGCTGCAAAAAACGAATGGTACGAAATACGATGGCTATGGTTTGGATATCGAGTGTAAAAAAGCAAAAGAGATGATACAAGCAAAAATGCCGGATACAAGTACAGATATTCATTTCTTAGTTGGTGGAACACAAACCAATCTGACCATTATCAAAGCGGCATTGCGTTCTTATGAAGCTGTAATAGCGTGTGATTCAGGCCATATTGCTCTTCACGAAACAGGTGCGATTGAAGCTACCGGACATAAAGTAATTACTGTGTCAAACACAAATGGAAAAATCACTCCATCCGAAGTAAAAAAGGCATATGATGCCCATATGTTAACATATGAACATATGGTTTATCCAAAAATGGTATATATTTCTAACGCGACTGAATTTGGTACTGTATATTCTTTACAGGAATTAAAGGATCTTAGAAACATTTGTGATCAGCTGGGTATGTATTTGATGATGGATGGGGCACGTCTTGGCGTCGCCTTAATGTCCGGTGTAGATTACACATTAAATGATGTCGCTAAATATTGTGATGTGTTTACAATTGGCGGCACAAAAAACGGAGCTTTATTTGGGGAAGCGGTTGTTATCGTGAATCCCGAACTGAAAAAGAATTTTCGCTTTGTTATGAAGCAGACAGGCGCAATGCTGGCTAAGGGATGGCTTCTGGGCCTGCAGTTCCAAGCCCTTTTTGAAAAGGATACATTATTTATGTATGCTGATTACGAGATTCGTCTTGCTCAATTAATTCAGAAGAAACTTCATGAGCTGCGCTATCCACTATTTATGAAAAGTGAAACCAATCAAGTTTTTCCATTGGTAACCAGTGAACAATTTGAATTTCTTTCAAAGTATATAGATTTTGAAGTTTGGGAGAAAAGAGACAATTTTTATGTTATTCGTTTTGCGACTGGCTTCGCAACGAAAAAAGAAGACATTGATCAATTGTTTGTTTACTTGAAAGAAGCAGCTGAATTGAAAAAAGAAGAGAACTAGTCTCTTCTTTTTATATTATTGATATCGGTCCATCCCAGAATTCCGTTTTTCTTAATAAAAACACGTTGATCCAATTCTTTCGTAATATGTACAAGATCTCCTTTTTTTAAAGGCATTTCATAATTTGTGTAATCTTCTGCTTTCTGATTATGAACACATTCTTTTTCAATCCAGAAAGAACGATCCAAATATGCATTATAGACATAGTATTGATCTTTGGATTCCTTGATTATTTTTATATTTCCATGATTCCATGTAATGAAGAAGGGGTCTTTTGTAACGGGATTTGTATCGCATCGTGCGATAGCTGTTGGAAGATGATCCATCGAAGCATATGTTACAGACCCTTGATCATAGATCCAGGCATTTAACTGGCCGCTGTCTTTTACCACATTGCCGCCATCAATGCTGTAGATATTCTTTTTCTTATCATAGATCGGATTGTAATCGGCGATTGTATGACAGTACTCTGTAACAGGCAGATGTCCTACAACAACCGGTTTTTTAAAACATACGTCATCGTTAATAAAAAAACCATGATTGATGACACTTGCCAGATTCTTTCCAAAATTATGCTCATCCTTGATGGCGCTGTGCGCGAAGATGGCAAAATCGTTAATTAGAACATGGGGAAGATCGTTACAAAAGGACAATTCTTTCAAAAAGTGTTGTCGCAATGTCTGGCAATACTGCTCCAAGTCTGTATCTGCATCAAAAGAGAGTCCGATCTCATGAGCCATATCGTGCAGAATTGATTTTTTTCGTAACGTCAAGATTATTTTTAAAAAATCAAGATGAAAGGAATATAATACATTTCGAGCAGTAAAATCACAATTGCCCATTAGACAATAAACATCTTCTTTTTGACACTGCTGCATAATGTAACGGAGGGTCTCCAGATTTTTAGGTCCTTTTTCCACTTGATCCCCCACAAGGATCAATCGGTCAACATTCGGCAGATACTGTATTTTCTTCAGTAAGTCTTTATAGACATCCAGATTCCCGTGAATATCGCTGATTGCGATGGTCCTGCCTTTGGGAGCAGTCTCTAATCTTTTTACGACGATCTTATGGTTCATGACGCTTTAAATAAGCAAAGATCCTAGGTAATTCTTTGCTCCAATCTTCTTCGCAATGTCTGCCGTTCACACGTACATTCGTAAGTACATGGGCTCCCTTGTCAATCAGAATATTTGTTAGTTCCGTACAGATTTTGGTTTCCTGCTCGAACATGTGGCATCCTGCTTCCTGGGATCCCCAGGACATATAGAAGTATGTATTCTCGCAAAGGGAAGCTTTTTCCGTATCCTTCAAAAGATATTGGGCTGTCGGAATGAAATATGGCGATACACAAATCAGCTTTGAATAGACTTCGTTATAACAGATACCGGCATAATAGGCCATCAGACCACCACAACTGGAACCACCTATCCATGTATGATCACGATCCGGCAGTGTGGGATAGTGCTGATCGATATAAGGTTTTAAAGTATGAACAAAGAACTCCATCGTTTGGACTCCTTTGCCTTCAAAGTTGATATCATCGCTGTGAAAAGGGTAGGGACCATACTCATTCAGTCGTTCATTCCCTTGATGACTGCATTCCTGTCCCACTACAATCATAGGAAATCCATGGTTTTCAATATTCTCTATAAACTTCCAGCTGGTGCCATATGTGGCATCACTGTCTAAAAACAGATTATGTCCATCAAACATGTATAGCACCGGATATCTTTGGCTGCCGGATAAATAATCATCCGGCAGATACATATGGATCTGCCGGTTTTCGTTGAATGTGGGCATGTAAAGTTGAAATTTTTTAATCATTTTCATCCTCCTGTATGTGAAAGGACATTTCAAAGAATTCATCTCTTCGTTTAATATCGGAGAAGCGTGCAACAATGGCCTCATCTCCCATAGCAGATGCATAAGCAGCCGGTAAATAAATGGTATCGATCCATTCCTGTTGGAACTCTTCCTGGATTTCCTGTGCTGTATATGTATAATTTTGTTCGGCTCGTCTTCCTGCAAAGACCGAAGAGTAGAGTTGGCCATCCGGATACTCCGCTTGTTGCGTGAGCAGAACCTGAGCCCATATGTCGAACACATCTACGTTACGTGCGTAATTCATCATATCCGGTACAAACCCTCCCGGTGGACGGAAATTCAATTCCAGACCGATAAGATCCCCTTTCTTTCCCAATCCTTTTTTTGCGTGTCTTAGACGGAAGTATTCACCATGAAAGAAGCGATTCTTAACTTGAAATGCCGATATCACATTCTGCGCAATCTGTTGATACTTCTTTGGTATTTTGAAAGCTGTGAAAATCCCCAGTTCTTCTTTATGCAATACGCTTTCCATCGGATTTCCAACGTATTCAAAAGAGGAGAGGTATCGGATCTTACTGTTTTCATCCGCAATCCCATCCAAAGTTATGATGTCGCCGTCTATATATTCCTCAATAATCATCTGGTAATCACGGGTTTCTTGATAGACATCTTCCAGTTCCTGTTGATTGTTGATACGGTATGTAAAGCTGGCACCAACGCCATGATCCGGTTTGAGAATAACAGGATATCCCACTTTTTCAACAAAATCAGCCGCATCTTGATAGGAGGATACAAGATCGTAGCGTGCTGTCGGAACCCCGGCTTTTTCATAATATTTTTTCATGCCGGATTTGGATTGATATTCCATGATGGTTTTCAGATCAAAGCCTGTAGTGACATGAAAATCATCACGTAAAGCGGCATCGAGATCCAACCAGGCTTCATTATTGGATTCGATCCAGTCGATCTTTCCATATTTAAAGGTAAAATAGCCACATGCACGAACCATTTCATCATAATCATGGAAACTGGATACGACATAACATTCATCGCAGAATTCTTTCAATTCCGGGCACAGGGAATCATAGGGCTGATCCACAATTGCCAAAACGGTGGCTCCATATTTTTTTAAGCCCCGGCAGAATAACCAATAGCTTTCCGGATAATTTGGACTTATACACACAAAATTCATCTGTTTTACCTTCTTTCTTTTAATGCTGCATATTGAATCGCAATAACACTTTTGGCATCGTCGATGACACCGGATCGTACATATTGATAAGCTTCATCGAGATCCATCCACTCCTTGCGAATATCTTCATCCGCATCCGGTGCAAGTCTGTTTTTGGCAAGGAATGGGTGAACCGCTTCAAACAGCCAGATTTTTTCATCGCAGAAACCGGGTGTTGTCACAAAAGACTGGATGAATTCCAGCTTATCACAGTCATAGCCTGTTTCTTCGTTTAATTCCCGCATGGCACATTGGACAGGATCTTCTCCATATTCCAGCTTACCCGCCGGAATTTCAATACTTTCCTTTTCTATGGCATGGCGGTACTGACGCACGATCAGAATCTTATGATCGACGATAACAACAATACCGACACCACCGGGATGATGAATAATGTCACGAGGAAAGCTTTGGCCGTGAATTTGAACATCTTTGTGAACAAGTGTAAAAATATTTCCTTTATAAATGAGCTTTTCTTTCATATCCATTCCTTTTACTTAATGATCTTGACATATGATTTCGCAATCGCATCGCCGATTTTTTCCTGATATATTTCATCTTTCAATTTCGTAATATCCTCTTCATTGGTAATATAACCAATTTCCAAAAGGATCGAAGGAATATCTTTATTTGTAAGAATCGGGAAATTATCGTAATGATCACTATCGAGACCCTGAAACTCGGAGAAATTGATTGTATCCAATTGCGCCGTTATTTCTTCCGACAATTCGATCAGTTGTTTGTTGTTCTGCGTCATGATCGAATATCCTTTCTGCATACGGTTTGTATCATGGTTTGTAGAGACGGACAACAGATAATCCGCTTTCGATTGTTTAGCGATGGTCAATCGCTGCTCACTGGTCATCGAAGTATTGTCTTCTCTTGTATAAACCACTTTATAACCAGCATCCCGAAGTTTGTTGCCAATCGATTTAGCAATCTGCAAATTGATGTCTTCGCTTTCTTTGTCATCCACATCATCCGTGTTTTCTGCATCGATACAGATCGTAATATTGGATACATCTGCTTTCAGCTCCATGCTGTCATTGGTAGCCGGATAACCGGTTTCCGTATTCTCAGGTACACGATCATTTCCTTTTTTTAATGTATTGCCTAAATTCGGTTGTAATACAATAGCTAAAAATACAGCTAATAATAAATAAATAATCGTTTTCTTCATCTTTATTCTTTGTCTTTGGTTTTCCTTTCCATGTCAAAGCAATGTCTACTGTACATCATTGGTTTCTATACAAGAACAACGTGTACAACAGCAGATACTAGCCTGTATAAGCAGGCAAGTATTTGATGTTGTTATCATATCATATTTTTTTCTATAAAAGTATTGACGTATATTTTTGTCGGAAAATTTGTTATACTTATCCACGGTGATAAAATGGATTTTACAGTAAAACTCGATGCATTTGATGGTCCTTTGGATCTGATGCTGCATTTAGTCAAAGAAAATAAACTGGATCTGATGAATTTGAATATGGATATCCTGGCTACGCAGTATATCGAATATATTCATCAGATGCAAAATCTACACCTTGAAATCGCAAGTGAATATCTGACGGAATTAGCCAGCTTAATTGAATATAAATCAAGAAAACTGCTCCCTAGGGAAAAAGTGGAAGTGGAAGATGCGTACGAAGAAGATACGCGACAAAAATTAGTGGAGCGTTTAATTGAATATCAACAATTTAAAGATGCCAGTATACAACTACGAGAGCAGTTTGTCCAAAGGCAGAAACTGTATACACGACCTGTGGCTTCCATGGTCGATCATTGGAATGGTGATATACGAGGAACGCTTTCCAATCAGTCGGTCTATCAGTTAATGAAGGCGATGCGCCGGGTCATTTCGCGTAAAATATTACTGGAACCTTATGAGACACATGTTACAATACAAGAAATATCCGTGGAACAGAGAATGGAACAGATTAAAAATCGGATGGATGCGGATCGATCCTACTCTTTTGAAGATATATGCCTCGATTGTTCCAACGTACATATGATCGTTGTGACATTTCTGGCAATACTTGATCTTATTTTTCAAAAATGGTTGGATTATCGTATTGATGAACAAGATCGGATATGGATTTGGATAGGTGAAAATAATGAATGATCTGAAAGCGTTGGTTGAGGGATTGATCTTTTTGGCTGGTGAAGACGGAATTACGGATAGTCAGCTGGAAGGGGTATTAGAATGTACTCATTTAGAGATTCTTTCACAGATTGAGGAAATCAAAGAAGAATACAATACCGGAAATCATGGAATTGAACTGGTTGAATTTGCCGGTCGCTATAAGTTTTTAACGAAAGAGTTTGTGTATCCGTATGGAGAAAAACTCTTTAAAGAAGAGAAGCCGATGACGTTATCGCAAGCGGCCATGGAAACATTGGCAATCGTTGCGTATAAACAGCCGGTGACCCGTTTGGAAATTGAGGAGATTCGTGGTGTCAGCTGCGAAGTAATGTTGAAAAAGCTGGTTGCGATGGATCTGATTGAAGCCGCCGATCGTTTGGACACGGTGGGGAAGCCACTTTTATATCGAGTAACAGATACTTTTTTAGATACCTTCCAATTAGAAACATTGGAAGAACTTCCGGCACTGCCGGATCGTGAGATCAGCGATAATTTATTTGAGGAAGAGTAATATGGAGCGTTTACAGAAAGTAATGGCACAGGCAGGCCTGTGCTCTCGACGTACAGCAGAAAAATGGATCTTGGAAGGCCGTGTCAAAGTGAATGGGGAAGTGTGCCGTACTCTGGGAACCAAGGTCAGCGGAAATGACCGCATAGATGTAGATGGTAAAACCATTGAGAAAGAACAATATGCTTATTATGTGTTCTACAAGCCGAAAGGGACGATCTGTTCGGTCAATGACGACAAGGGTAGAAAAACAGTTATGGACTATATGCCAAAAGATACACGCCTGTATCCTGTGGGAAGACTGGATTATGATACAACCGGCATTCTTTTAATGACCAATGACGGAGCCTTCACCAATATGATGACACACCCAAAATATCATTTACCGAAAGTATATGTCGTCAATCTTCAAGGAATCCTGGAAAAAGAGGATATTAAGAAATTGAGAAAAGGGTTTGATGATTATCAGCCTGCAAAAGTCCATATCCTGGAAACAGATGGCACACGACAGAGAATGCAGCTGGAACTGACCATCTTCGAAGGGAAAAATCATCAGATCAAAAATATGATGAAGGATTTGGGATGTGAAGTCCGAAAGCTTCATAGGAAACAATTCGGATCCGTAGATCTAGGACAGCTCCATCCGGGACAATATCGTAAACTAAAGATGTTTGAAGTCAAACAGCTGAAACGGTATGCGATGCAGGGAGATACTTTATGAAACAAATATTTGTTTCACAGAACTGCGCACTCCATCAGACAATTCCATTGGATGAATGGCAGGCTCATCATCTGTTTGATGTATTGCGAATTGAAAAGAAGGAAGTTATTCGAGTCGTTGACAATCAAAGCCAGGTATTCTTGGCCCATCCGAAAGAGAAACCGTATGTGTATCTCTTCAATGAAATCGAAATAGAGCAAAACATGCAGCACATTACTTTATGCTGCGCATTGATCAAACAAGATAAATTTGAATGGATGCTGCAAAAAGCCTGTGAGCTTGGGGTTACCAGGATCGTTCCTTTTTATAGTCGGAATACCGTCATCCGACTTGATGCGATGCGGGAAAAAAAGAAACTGGAACGATGGTCAAAAATTCTTTTATCGGCCTGTTCCCAATGCAATCGGATCGATCTGGTTGAACTGACACCGATCCAGACGATAGACACTTTGCTCGATTATCAAAGCACATGCAATTTGGTGGCTTATGAAAAAGAAGAGGACCCATCCAAGCATCTGGCTCATTATCTGCAGGATGATCCGAAATCGATTACAATTTGTATCGGTCCGGAAGGTGGATTTGAGGACTTTGAAATCGATAAGCTGAAAGAACAGCATTTTATGACGTGTTCTTTGGGAAATCGTATCTTAAGAGCGGAAACGGCAGCATGTTATGCCTTGGCTTGTATCGATTATCAAAGACATACAAAGGAGGAGTTTTAATGCGCTTTTGTATTGTAACACTTGGTTGTAAAGTCAATGCGTATGAATCACAATATTATGCAGATCAACTGGAATCCGCTGGGTTCCAAAGAGTATCTGCCGATCAGGAATGTGAGCTCTGTATCATTAATACTTGCACAGTTACAAACAATGCAGCCCACAAATCCAGACAAAAAATCAACCAGGCTAAACACAACCATCCGAATGCTTATATTGTCGCTGTCGGTTGTTTTGTACAGTTTGCTGATGAAGTTCAGCGTAATCAGCTAGGAGTCGATCTGATCATCGGTGCCAAGCATAAAGATAAATTTCTGGAATACGTCCAAGAGATGATCACAAAGGACCAGAAGATGGATGTTGTTACGGATGTCGAACAATATCAGGATTTTGAGGCAATGCCGATTCATTGTTTTGAATCGAAACACCGGGCTTTTTTAAAGATTGAAGACGGATGCAACCAATTCTGCTCTTATTGTGCTATTCCTTTTGCTCGTGGTCGAGAACGGTCTCTGGCTAAAGAGCAAGTGCTTTCGATTGCCGAAATGTTAGTACAAAAAGGCCATTCGGAGATTGTTTTGACCGGCATTCATACTGGTCGGTATCTAGATGGCGAAACCACATTGACATCGTTGCTAAAAAGCTTGTTGGAACAAACACCGGCCCATGTTTATTATCGGATTTCCAGTATTGAGATCACTGAAGTGTCGGATGAACTGATTGATTTGATTCAAAAGAATCAACGAATATGTCATCACCTTCATATTCCGATCCAGTCAGGGTGTGATGCGACGTTAAAAAGAATGAATCGTCCCTATTCCATTTCTTATTTTAAAGAAAGGGTGCAGAAGATCCGGCAGCAGATTCCGGATATTTCCATATCCACGGATGTCATTGTCGGATTTGTCCAGGAAAGCGATGAGGAGTTTGAACAGACCTTCAATAATATCCAGAATATTGGTTTTTCCTTCCTGCATGTATTCCCATATTCTAAACGAAATGGAACCAAAGCCAGTTTTATGAAAGGTGAAGTACATGGCAAGGTTGTCAAAGAAAGGACGAACCGATTACTGGCATTATCAAAAGCTCTTCGAATGCAGGATATGAAACGGTTTGATCAGGTCGAAGTACTCATAGAAACAAATCGTGATAATATATATAAAGGATATACTAATCAATACCACCCTATTGAAATCCAGTCCGTACAGCCATTAAGTGGACGGCTCGTGTGTCAATGGGATTCAGTAGATGAATTCGGATATCATACGATATGGAAAGGAAGTCATTATGAGATTAAGTAAATTATTTAAAAACGCGCCGACAACAAATGTAACGGGATTATGTTTTGATTCACGAAAAGTAGAAGATGGAAATATATATTTCTGTTTGCCGGGAATCGCCCATGACGGGCATGAATTCATTGCGCAGGCAGTAAAGAACGGTGCTATTTGTATTGTCCACTCCAAGGAATTGTCTCCGGAGGAAATGGTTAAGGGCGCAATATATATACGTGTAGATGATGTGAATGCTGCGCTCAATCAGTGTGCACGGAATTTTTATAATCGTCCTAGTGACAAAATGTTGATGTACGGGGTAACAGGAACCAATGGAAAGAGTACAATATCCAATATCATCAAGAACATTCAATCAATACAGCAGCCTTGCGGTTACATTGGTACCATCTCCATTTCCTATGGAAATGTTAAAAACGCACCGGATCTGACGACGCCCGATGCAGTATTACTGCATAAGACTCTGGCAGATATGGTTTCCCATGGAATGAAGGCTTGCGCTTTGGAGGTCAGCAGTCATGGATTGAATCAACATCGTGTGGATGGTGTCAATTTCGATGTGGCCATATTTACAAACTTTACATATGATCATTTGGATTACCATGGAACCATGGAAAGCTATTTTGAAGCCAAAAGTCTTTTATTTAAGGAAAGGGTCAAAGAAGACGGGGTATCCGTTTTAAATATTGATGATCCAACCTTTGACAAATTAAAAGACATCACACGTTCACGTTATGTTACTTACGGATTGAAAAAGGAATGTGACTATCGTGCTGTTAACGTGAAAACTGAATCGGATCATTCAACGTTTGACTTGGTTTATGAAGGAAATACGTATCCTGTTGTTACAGATCTTGTGGCTGAATACAATATCTATAATTTATTGGCATCCATTGCTGCCTTGCATGAAACAGGGATGGATCTTAACGTGATATTACCGGCTTGTAAAGATCTTCCGCAGATCGAGGGACGCCTTGAACAGATCAACCTCGGTCAGCCATTCCATGTTATTGTCGATTTTGCACATACACCGGATGGTATGGAGAAAGTGATGCAGTTCGGTCGCAGCATAGCCGGTATGGATCATAAAGTAATCAGTGTCTTTGGATCGGCCGGCAAGCGTGATGTTGCCAAACGGAAAGTATTTGGAGAATTAGCCGATCAATATTGTGATTATATAGTCATCACCGAAGACGATCCTCGTGATGAGGAACCGCGTGATATTGCAGAACAGATTAAAAGCGGCATCAAGGATACAAGCTACATCTTTATCCCGGATCGGTACGAAGCAATCCGACAGGCGATCGAAAGCGCTCGTGAAGGGGACGTGGTTCTATTGCTTGGAAAAGGGGATGAACCATATATGTACAGAGAATTCGGACGGGCACCTTATAAGGGCGACAACAAGATTGCAGAGGAATGCATCAAAAAATACAGTATCGTTTCCCCAACGGATTATGATACAAATGAAGACTCTTATTATACGGGAGACTAGCTAAGTTTTTGATTAAACCATTGCAATTTAAATATAAGTTCGTTATAATCATTGTGTAAAAAATCAGGAAGGGGGGTTGTATCATGCCAAAAGTTGTAGTAAAAGAGAATGAGCAACTGGATGACGCTTTAAGAAGATTTAAACGTCAAGTATCTCGTAATGGGACCCTTGCTGAAGCTCGTAAAAGAGAATATTACGTAAAACCGGGTGTGCGTAAAAAGTTAAAATCTGAAGCAGCTCGAAAAGCACGTAGAGGAAAATAAGAATCTGCATCCAATGCAGATTTTTTTATATAAGGAGGTTATTTTGGAATATATACAAATCGATTTATCAGATCGTTCTTTTGAAGATCTTCAGATATTTGCCGGCGATCAGGATAAGAATCTGGAAATATTGAAGAAACATTTCAAAACAGAGTTTATTTTACGTTCACACATATTAAAATTCGAAAAGAACGAACAGGAGCCTTTGATCCGGGAAGTAATCAATGCGTGTTTTTCATTGATCGATCAACAAAAGCGCCTGCATTTTCAGGATGTATCCTATTTGATCTCCTTAGGTAAAAAACATCAATTACAGAGATTTCAAACCAAACAGCTTTCGCCTATCGGAAAGACCCGATCCGGTAAACTGATTTATCCGAAAACGTTAGGTCAAGCTATTCTATGTGACGCTTTTAAAGAACACGATGTGATTTTTGCCACCGGTGTGGCTGGAACGGGGAAAACATATTTATCCGTTGCGTATGCCGTCACATTACTAAGACAAGAGAAGATAGAAAAGATCATATTGACAAGGCCGGCTGTTGAGGCTGGAGAATCACTTGGTTTTTTACCGGGCGACATGAAGGAAAAAGTGGATCCTTATTTAAGACCTTTATACGATGCATTGTACGATATGCTGGGTTTAGAAACTGTTGAAAAATATATGGAACGTCAGATTATCGAAATCGCTCCACTGGCATTTATGCGTGGCCGTACTTTAAACGATGCCGTTGTTATTTTGGATGAAGCACAGAATTCGACCAGAGCACAAATGAAGATGTTTTTGACCCGTATGGGAAAAAACACAAAGATGATGATCAATGGTGACATTACTCAGATTGATTTAATCAAAAAACAGGACTCCGGATTAATGGAGGCATGTGCTATATTACAGAATATTCCGGAAATAGCCATCGTGGAACTGGCCACCGAAGATGTAGTTCGAAATCCAATCGTACAAAAGATTATTGAACGTTACGCAAAGATTGAAAAATAAAGATAACATTGATATACTATTAAAGAAATTTGGAAAGGTGATACTATGGGACGACATTTTGAAGTACGTGCGGCCGCAATGCAGAAGACCGCCAATGCAAAAGCAAAAGTATATTCTAGATATTCTAAGGAAATCTTGGTGGCTGCCAAGAGCGGTGTACCCGATCCGGATATGAACCAATCCTTAAAGAAGGCAATCGAACGTGCCAAAGCCAATGATGTACCGGCTAATGTTATTAAAAGGGCCATTGATAAGGCGAAATCCAGTGCTGACGAAAGTTTCTCCAGTGCTCGTTATGAAGGATTTGGAAATAATGGGGCAACGATTATTGTCGATTGTCTGACTGACAATGCCAATCGGACGATTGCAAATCTTAGAGCTTGTTTTAACAAATCCCACGCAAAGATGGGTGTTGAGAATTCTGTATCATTTGGCTATGAACATTTAGGTGTTATCGTAATTCAGTTTGAAGATGAAGAAGCCATGATGGATGCATTGCTGGAAGCAGATATTGAATTGAATGATATTGAAATAGAAGATGGCTATATGACGATTACCGTCAATCCGACACAGCTGGATGACGCAAAGACAGTCATCGATGCTTTAATTCCGGGAGTAACCTATCAGGTATTTGCGGATAAGATGGTCGCTAATGATACGGTTACTTTGGAAGGGGAAGACAAGGAATTATTCCAGCGTCTTGTTACTTTGCTGGATGATGTAGATGATGTACAAAATGTATATCATAACGTTGAAAATTTAGATAACTAATCCATAGAAAAAGAGATGTATATTCAAGTATGTCTAGAGAGAAGCAGGGTGGTGCAATGCTTTCGTACAGAATAATGCAGGACACTTTGGAGGAATCAGATAAAAAGTCTGATCGTTCGCCGCGTTATGGCTTTGAGTGTATACTGAAAAGTATAAAATAAGGTGGTACCACGTTAAAAGCGTCCTTATATAAGGGCGTTTTTTATTATTTAGGAGGAAAACATGAAATATAAAATCCCAAGAGGTTGTCAAGATCTGTTCGGAGATGGATCCTATCAATGGCAAAATCTAGAAACGATTCTACGTCAATTCTGTTATCTATATAACTATGATGAGATTCGTACCCCGATATTTGAACACACCAATGTATTCAAACGAGAAAACGATTCCAGTGACATGGTCAATAAGGAAATGTACACATTTCAGCTTGAGAATTCCAAAACATCTTTAACCATTCGTCCGGAAGGAACCGCCGGGGTTGTACGAAGCTTTGTCGAAAACAAGATGTTTGCCAACCCGGATCTCCCTGTGAAAATGTATTATATGGGACCTATGGCACGTCATGAAAGACCGCAGAAGGGCAGACTGCGCATTTTCCATCAATTCGGGGTGGAAAGTTTAGGCGTCAAGTCTCCATATGTCGATGTGGAAACAATCTCTCTGGCCTATTCTATTTTGAAGACGCTTGGATTGAAGGACATCAAAGTATTGATCAATACCCTTGGTGATGATGCTTCCAGACAAGCTTACCGGCAAGCTCTTCATACGCATTTTGAGCCTCATTATGATGAATTATGCGGGGACTGTAAAAGACGTTTTGAACAGAACCCTTTACGGATCCTGGATTGTAAAGTCGATCATGATAAAGACTGTATGAAAGAAGCTCCGAGCATGCGTGACTATTTGAATGAAGAAAGTACAGCCTACTTCCAGACTGTTCTGGATCTGCTGGATGAATTGGAAATCCCGTATGAGATCGATGATAAGCTTGTGCGAGGGCTGGATTATTATACGCATACGGTTTTTGAAATCGTTTCTATGAATAAGGAGATGGGGGCCCAATCTACGGTATTGGCCGGTGGTCGATATGATGGTCTGATTCCGTATTTTGGAGGACCGGAAGGCATGAGCGGTATCGGCTGGGCTTTAGGAATGGAACGATTGTTGATTGCGTTACAGGCAGAAGGACATAGCCTGGAAACAAAACCGGATCTGGATGCTTATGTTATGTGCTTGGATGAGGAAGCTAGAACCTATGCCTTTAGCGTGTTAACGGAGCTGCGCGCTTATGGATACCGTGCCGAAATGGATTACACGGGTCGTTCTTTCAAAGGGCAGTTTAAAGCCGTAGATCGAGCAAAAGCTCATTATGCCTTGATATTGGGTTCCAGTGAATCACAGGAACATAAAATAACGATCAAGAATACCGCAGATCGTACACAGGAAACCATTGATCGGGATGATTTAATACGTTATTTAGATGAAAAAGGGGTGTAATAGATTATGATGCGTACAATTGAGAACGGAAAACTTCGCTTAGAACATGTAGGAAAGGAAGTCGAGCTGATTGGCTGGGTGGCTAAAAAGAGAAATTTCGGCCAATTGGTTTTTATCGATTTACGAGATCGTACGGGGATCTGCCAGTTGGTATTTGATGAAAGCTTTTCAGAGCAGACCAAAGCCATCCGTAATGAATATGTCATTCATGTATGGGGCAAAGTTGTTGAAAGAAAAGATGTCAACAAGGATCTGGCTACTGGTCAGGTAGAAGTGCTGGTTTCCCGATTGGATGTCGTGAATTCCGCCAAAACAACACCATTGATCATTGCGGATGAAACCGATGCTTTGGAAGACACGCGGTTACAATACCGTTATCTGGATCTTCGTCGTCCGATCATGCAGAAGCGTATCATGATGCGTCATAAAATCACTCGCAGCATGCGGGAATTCCTGGATACCCAGGATTTTGTGGAAATTGAAACACCGATGCTTGGGAAAAGCACGCCGGAAGGTGCACGCGACTATTTGGTTCCGTCACGGGTCCATCCAGGCAGTTTTTATGCGTTACCTCAGTCACCACAGCTATATAAACAATTACTGATGATATCAGGCTTTGAAAGATATTATCAATTTGCCCGTTGTTTCCGAGATGAAGACTTACGGGCAGACCGGCAGACAGACTTCACGCAGGTAGATATAGAAACTTCGTTCTTAAATGAAGTCGAAATTCAGACCATGATGGAAGAAATGATGGTAAAGCTGATGAAAGATGTTAAAGGAATGGATATACAAACGCCGTTCCGTCGTTTGACATATGATCAAGCTATGAATATGTACGGAAGTGACAAACCGGATGATCGTTTTGGCTTAGAACTGCAGGATGTAACTGATCTATTCAGAAATACAGAATTTAAAGTATTTCAATCAGTCATCGAATCGAATGGATCCATCAAAGCGATTGTCGTTCCTGGATTTGGTTCAATCTCACGGAAACAAATCGATAAATACACAGACCTTGCCAAAAAGAACGGGGCCAAAGGTCTTGTTGTGTTGAAAGTCGGAAAAGATGAGATGACCGGGTCGGCCCGTAAATTTTTGAGCGATCAAGAGGTAACCGGCTTATATGAAACGTTGAAACTACAGGAAAATGATGGTGTATTCATTGTTAGTGACGCATGGTACACTACTTGTAATGTACTGGGTGCTTTGCGAAATGAAATTGGCAATCAACTGGGCTACAAGAAGAAAAATGAGTTTTCTTTCTTATGGGTGACCGATTTCCCTATGTTTGAATGGAGCGAAGAAGAACAGCGTTATCAGGCGAGCCATCATCCTTTTACACAGCCAAAGAATGAAGATATCCCACTGTTGGATACGGATATAACAAAAGTGAAAACCAACGCTTATGATATCGTTCTCAATGGTTATGAGCTCGGTGGTGGAAGCATCCGCATTCATGATAATGAATTGCAGAAGAAAATCTTTACAATTTTGGGCTTGAGTGATGAGCAGATCCGGAATAAATTCGGTTTCTTTATCGATGCATTCCAGTATGGAACACCACCTCACGGAGGAATTGCCTTCGGTTTAGACCGCATTGCCATGATCTTAAGCGAATCCGATTCTATCCGGGATGTTATTGCATTCCCTAAAAATGCAAAGGCTACGTGTCCAATGTCTAAAGCACCGACACCGGTAGATCAGAAACAGTTGGATGAGCTGCATATTGCAGTGACAGAGAAGGAATGATCCTTCTCTTTTTTAATAAGAAATTTATATATTTTTGTTGCAAATAAACCTAAAATATGTTTTGTTGAAATGCTCAGTTTGTTGTTGTATGATGGAAATGTCAAGGATGTATACATTTTTCCTACGCTTAGAGATAAGGGAGACCGGATGTTGCTTCTCTGTGTTGAATACCTTTTCATTGATCAGGGATCCTAAGGTTAAGCACAGGTCACCCACCTGTATATACAGGGAAAAGATCTCTCATCCTTGGCTTTTTAAGTGGGGGACACTATGACAAATAAGGAAAGGTTTATTGACATTTATCAAACGAACATCAAACGAGATGGAGCTGCCACTTTTTTGGAGTTTTTGAAGAAATCTGATTTTTTTACCGCGCCGGCCAGCACACGATTTCATGGCAATTATGAGGGTGGACTTGTTGATCATAGTTTGCATGTATATGACTGCTTAAAAGATTATCTGACACGGCAGAGAACGAAGGATATTTACCATATGGAATATAGTGAGGATACGATTGCTACCGTGGCGTTGCTGCATGATGTTTGTAAGATCCATGTCTATAAAAAGTCAACGCGGAACCGGAAAATAAACGGAGAATGGCATGAAGTTCCTTATTTTGAATTTGAAGATAAAATGCCATATGGCCATGGGGAAAAGAGCGTTTATATGATAACCCCTTATATGAAGCTAAGTCGGGAAGAGGCTTTTGCCATACGTTATCATATGGGCTTTTCAGGCAGTGAACCGGCACAAAATATCGGATATACATTCGAACATTTTCCATTAGCCTTTGCTTTAAGCACTGCCGATATGGAAGCGACGTATTTCGTAGATAAAACAGTAAAATGACAGGCGGATGTTCTGTCATTTTTCTTTTTTCCACAGCTCGGTCTGTTGTTCATTGGAAAGAGAATGAATAAAAGCATCTTGAGCGAATGGAAATGTATCATAGAAGGATTGAAGTTGTTCTTTTATAGTCTGCCTCTGTGTAAATCCATCATTCGGACATACTCTTTTAGCCGCCGGTATATCATTGATACGGCACGCTTCAATAATTTGTCTTTCTTTCACATATACAAAGGGCCGTATCATATACATATCTTGTCTGGACATATACTGTTTTGGTTGAAAGGTAGCAATTTTAGAACCATACATCATGTTCAAAAATAAAGTTTCTACGGCATCATCTCCATGATGCCCTAAAGCAATTTTATTACAGCCGTTTTCTTTGGCGATTTTGAATAACGCACCCTTTTTCAGATTTGAGCAAAGCGCGCATTGAATATGTCCTTTTTTATTTGGATGTTTTTTTAAAATGGAATATATTTGCGTATGTTCGATCTGCAGTTCGAGATGATACTGATCGGCAAACTGCTTCATCATTGCGTGTTCGTATTCTTCAAACCCCACATCGATATGAATGCCCATTACGGTAAAATGCTTGTTCTTAAATTTTGCATAAACCGATAAGGCCAATAATAAAAGCATACTGTCTTTGCCGCCACTGACCGCAACGGCTATTCGATCGTTATCTTCTATCATTTTATAATCTTGATCGGCTTTGCGAATAGCACCCAATATAAACTTTAAATCCATATGTAGAAGATAACACACATTTGAATCTTTTCGCAATGCTTGATAACTCATTTTAAACTGTATAAAATAGATTCGGTGATATTTGGATGGACGGAGTACTAGTAATCAATAAGCCAAAAGGAATGACAAGCTTTGATGTGATCCGATGGCTGAAAAGAAAATACAAAATGACAAAATTCGGACATACAGGCACATTGGATCCAGATGCGGAAGGCGTTCTTGTTGTTCTGTGCGGAAAAGCATGCAAAGCTTTACAGTTTCTCACGGATACGGATAAAACATATATCGCAGAAATTGAATTGGGTAAACAAACAACAACAGATGATTGCACCGGAGAGATCATACATCAAAAAGAAATCAATACTGATTTTGATTTTGAAGCTGTTTTATCATCGTTTCAGGGTCCGTTGCATCAGAGAGTGCCGAATACTTCCAGCAAAAAAGTGAACGGTATGAAACTGATGGAATATCAGAGAAAAGGATTGGAAATACCGGAAGTCTATCAGGATGTTACTGTGTATGAAATCCGAAGTTTAGGTTTTCCACGGTTTGAGGTTTGCTGCTCCAGCGGTACTTACATTCGAAGTATCTGTCGGGATTTTGGATCTAAAACAAATAATTATGCTTGTATGAAGTCTTTGATCCGTACTTGTACAAGTGGTTTTCACCTGGAGCAGGCACAAACGCTGGAACAGTTAGAAACGCAGGAGCCTGTACTGTATTCCATAAAAACAGTATTACAAGGAATCCCGATGATCGAATATGATGATATGCGTAGCATTTATCAGGGTAAACCAATTGTTTTAGAACACAGTGCTGATCGTATCTGCATTACGGAGAACGGGGAACCAGTGGCTGTGTATGATCGCATTGAACAGAACCAGTTCATATCTAAAAGGGGGCTTTGGTGATGAAGTGTTATCAAATTGATTATAATCACATTCCGGATCTGCCGAAATGCGTAGCTTGTATCGGGTATTTTGACGGGATGCACAAAGGGCATCAGGCGTTGATGATACGGACAAAAGAGATAGCGAAGAATTTACATATTCGCAGCGCCATTATAACCTTTGATCTAGACCCATGGACAGTCTTTTATCCGGATGAGACTTTCCAACATTTGTTCACCATTGAGGATAAATGCCAATATGCACAATACATGGGGTTTGATTGTGTATATGTTCTGCGATTTTCAAAAGAGTTTGCAGCTTTGCAGGTGGATGCATTTCATCTGGTACTGGAACAAATGGCAGTCAGCCATCTGGTCTGTGGATTTGATTTTAAATATGGACAAAAAAACTGTGGAAACACACAAACTTTAAAAGAACAAGATCTGTTTGAGGTATCGATCATTGATAGTGTGAATGATAATAGTTTAAAAATATCTTCAAGTCGGATCGAACCGTTGATCTGCAGCGGAGATATGCTGGAGGCAAATACTTTATTTGGTTTTGTCTATTCTATCTCCGGTACGATTGTACATGGGTTTAAAAGAGGCTCTTCCTTATTAGGCTTTCCTACAGCTAATTTAGCTCCAAATCCGGAATATATCATTCCCATGGTCGGTGTTTACTCCGGTATGGTCATGATTGATGATACGCTTTATGGTGCGATGATCAATATCGGAAAGAATCCTACTTTTGAAAATAAGAAACTGACCATTGAAGCCAATATATTCGACTGGTCAGAAGATCTGTATGGAAAAAAAGTACGGTATTATTTTTTGAATTTCATCCGCAAAGAAAAGAAGTTCCAATCTCCTGCCGAACTGGTAGATCAGCTTAAACAGGATATCCATCAATCAAAAAGAGATCTTAAGCAGTATAAATCGTTAGTAACATCAACGGCATCTATATGGGAGACACAGATTCATATTCAGGATATAGAGTAAAAAAGACAGTGAAATTACGCAGAAATATGGGAGAATAATTTCTTTAATGCTGCAACGAAGTTTGTTATAATAATAAACAGAAATGAGGGTGAAATTATGGCTCAAGAATTTGTAACTTTAGAACCGAAGAATGAATTCGGAACGGTTAAATTGAATAAAACGATTTTTACAAATATAGCATTGAATGTTATCGAGGAAGAAGAAAATGTAACACTGGTTGAAGGAAACCGGCCTTTCAAGAATGGTATACAGACGACCATCAACGATAATGAATTTAAAATGGTTATTCCTATCAAGGTTAACTATAAAGCAAACGTATCCGATGTTTGTGCTAATTTACAAAACAAGATCTTTGAAAGTATTTCTTATACAACCGACTTTAAACCGGAAGCAATCGAGATAAAAGTCGTAGGCTTTACATTTTAGGAAATCTTTTTAGATTTCCTTTTTTTAAACAGGAGGAGATATGGCAGTTTCATTTGATGATTATCTGGTGATCGGTATATCCAGTCGTGCATTATTCGATCTGGAAAAAGCCAATGATGTGTTTGAAAAACAAGGATTGGATGCATATCGTGAATATCAGCTAAAGCATGAAGATGACATTCTGGAACCAGGGGCCGGATTTACGCTTGTCAAAAACCTATTGGCAATGAATAAAAAGATGGATAAAAAACTTGTTGAAATCATTGTTATGTCAAGAAATTCGGCGGAGACATCGTTGCGTGTGATCAATTCATTAGAACATTATGATCTTGATATCGGTCGCATGGTCATGAGTGGCGGACAATCGATTTCCCGTTATTTGAAAGCTTTCGGAGTGGATTTGTTTCTCTCCTGCAATGAGTACGACGTATCCAAAGCAATATCGGAAGGATTTCCGGCAGGTCTGATTTATGCAGGAAATCACGATTACAGTTTACCGGATGATCAGATCCGGATCGCTTTTGACGCGGATGCGGTATTGTTTTCAGCGGAATCGGAGGAAATCTATCAACAAAACGGATTGGATGCTTTTGTTGAAAATGAAGTCAACAACCAAAACGTGGAATTACATAAAGGACCGATGGCGAAGTTTTTATTCCAGTTATCTCGATTGCAGCAGATGACAAAAGAGCAAAATCTTCTGCGTACTGCCATTGTAACCGCCCGAGATAAAAATGCAGGGAAGCGAGTAATCAAAACCTTAAGGAAATGGAATATCGTAATCGATGAAGTTTTCTTTTTGCAGGGAGCAAAAAAAGCAGATGTACTGCAGTGTTTTGGAGCCAATATATTCTTTGATGACCAGGATGTACATGCCGGGCCAGCCAGCAAAGTGGTTCCAAGCGCACGCGTTATAAATACAAAGAAAGAGAAATGATATATGAACAGACATGAAATACGAGAAACCGCAATGAATTGTGTTTACCAACACTTACTTTTAAATAAAGATATACGGAAATGTGTTTTTGAGGCTGTACAGTCCAATGAAATAGATGGTTATTTATACAGCTTGACCATTGATATGGTACCAAACGAATATCCGTTTATCCAAAGAATCAACGGATTGCTGCGACAGGATTGGGAATTTAACCGGTTAAGCGTCTTGGAACAATCCATTTTGTTAATGGCTTTTCAGGAAATTCTTGTGAATGAAACGGCGAAACCGGTTGTGATCAATGAGGCCGTAACACTTGCTAAGGAATATTGTGATGACACGTCCTATAAATTGATCAACGGGGTTTTGGACCAGCTATGAGCCAGCAGCAAATTGTTTCTGTTAGCAATGTCGCTGCGCGCATCAAACATGTATTGAACCAACATTTGAATCTTAATGAAGTGTGGATCCAAGGGGAGATATCAAATCTTACAAAGCATCGAAGCGGTCATTACTATTTTTCCATGAAAGACAGTGAAGCAGCTTTAAACTGCGTCATGTTTTCCAGCCATGTAAAAAATTTGAATTTTGATCTGGAAGAGGGCATGAAAGTATTAGCACAGGCCAGTGTCAATATATATCCCCCACGGGGTTCCTTGCAGCTGTATATATCACGATTAAAACCGGATGGCATTGGCGCATTGTATCTGGAGTTTGAACAACGAAAACAACGTTTGATGAAACTAGGTTATTTTGATCAAGATAAGAAGCTGCCAAAACCGGAGGATATACAAAGAATTGCCATCATAACAGCAAAGGAAGGAGCGGCCTTACAAGATGTCGTTTCCACGATCCGGAAACGATGGCCATCCTTACAAATGACGGTATATCCTGCATTGGTTCAAGGTGTGCAGGCTCCACCGGTATTGATTTCCCAGTTTAAAAAAGCCGACGAGCAAGGATACGACGCGATCTTGATTGTCCGGGGTGGGGGAAGCTTTGAAGATCTGTTCTGTTTTAACGATGAGCAGCTGATCGAAACATTGTATCATCGGAAGACATATACTGTCAGCGGTGTCGGGCATGAGGTGGATACTACTTTATGCGATTTGGTTTGTGACCATAGAGCTGTGACCCCAACCGCTGCTGCACAATGGATCTCCCTTGACTGGAGAGAGCAGAAAAAACAGCTCATGATAAACAAACAACGTTTGGTGGCTTCTATGGAAAAAAGGCTTGAAATCCAAAAGCAGGCATTGCAGACGATACAGGCAAATCCTTATATCAGCGATCCGATGTCATGGATTCTTGATAAAAGATTACGACTGGATGCTTCACAAATACAGATGCAAAAGACCATGGAACGATTTCTGGTCTATAAAAAGGATGTTTATAACTATCAACAACAAATTGAACAAATTGTTCAAAACTTAATCGAACAAAACGAGGAACGGTTAACAGAAAGAAATAAGAACTTTCTTATAGCCGAAAACCAGTATCGAGAGAATCAACGAAGAAAATTATACAAATATGTGGAGCTGCTGGAGGCCTATTCGCCTTTAAAAACCATACAAAGAGGTTATGCCATTGCCAGCAAAGAGAATAAACCTGTCCGTTCCATCGATCAGGTACAGATAGATGATACGATCATGATACGTTTATCCGATGGTTCATTGGAAACAATCGTATCCAAAAAGGAGAAATCAAATGACGAAAAAGAAATTGACATTTCAGCAGGCTATGCGAAGACTTGATGAAATTGTTACCTTGTTGAATTCAAAAGACCTGGAACTGGAAGAAGCGATGGATTTATTCGTAGAAGGATCTAAGCTTTCTTCGCAATGTGAACTACAATTAAAGGAGTTTGAATTGAAAATGAACCAGGTTATGAAACAGGAGAATTCAAATGCAGAAGAATAAGGAATTTGAAGCATATCTGGAACACAAAGTCAAAGAAAAAACCGACGGACGAGTTAAGGAAGCGATGGCTTATTCTTTGATGAACGGTGGGAAACGGATCCGCCCACAGTTGTTATTTGCCGCTTTAAAAGGGTATGGTCTGGATGAATCAAATGGATATCCTGCAGCTTGTGCTATTGAGATGATCCACACGTATTCTTTGATTCACGATGATCTGCCGGCCATGGACAACGATGCACTACGTCGAGGGAAACCGACCTGTCACATCGCTTTTGATGAAGCGACGGCTATTCTGGCAGGGGATGGGTTATTGACCCGCGCGTTTGATTGTCTTCTGGATAGTCCTGTTACCAGTGATCAAAAAGTAGAGATGATCCATTATCTTAGTGATTATTCCGGTGTATATGGAATGGTATATGGACAAGAACTGGACCTGGTTGCTGAAAAGAAATCGAATCTGACATTAGACGATATATATGAGATCGATGCTTATAAGACATCCAAATTACTTACTTTACCTTTGATCTTTGCTAGTATTCTTGCTGACCATAAGGAAGACATCGATACATGGATCCGTTTTGGAAATAAACTGGGGATCCAGTTTCAAATTTTGGATGATATCCTGGACGTCACACAAGAAGAGGAAATTTTGGGCAAATCAACTAGTGACCTAGCCAACGATAAAAAAACAATGGTCAGCTTGATGGGACTGGATGCCGCCCGTAACAAAGTAAAAGAATTACAACAGGAAATGATGATGTTACTGCAAGGAATTTCAATGGATGCATCTTATTTAGAGGAAATATTGGATTATTTGACAATTCGCAGTTATTAATGGAGGAAGCCATGAGAATCTACGATATCGAATCACCGCTGCAGATCAAAAAAATGAATATGACACAGCTTCAGGAACTGGCTGACGATATCCGTCAATTTATCATTGATACAGTTTCAAAGACCGGAGGACATCTGGCCGGAAATCTTGGCATTGTAGAAACGATTTGTGCCCTTCATTATGTGTTTGATATTCCCACTGACAAGCTGATATTTGATGTGGGATGGCAATGTTATGCTCATAAGATCCTGACGGGCCGTTCTACCAGATTTGCGACGTTACGCAAACAGAACGGGTTAACGGAGACACCAAATATTTCGGAAAGTCATTATGACTGTTGG
>JAWRHV010000008.1:0-33852 GCA_040266995.1 Erysipelotrichaceae bacterium
CTTCGACGGCTTTATCCAGCGCATTGGGATTTGCGTTTTCCCGGCATTTAAAAGAGGAAAACTATCAGATCCTTTGTCTGATCAATAAGGATTCCTTATCGAACGGGATGACAATGGAAGCATTGCGGGAGATTGGTATGCATCAGGAAAAAGTCATCATCATCTGCAATGATGATTCCGGACCGGCTAATTTATCGAGAGGGCGACGTCTGAACAATGCCAATACCAGCCAGTTTTTTAAAAATGTGGAAAAAGGGGTATTGAAAAATCCGATTCTTTCTAAAGTATCGAATGTTAAAAGTAAAATCAGTGATAACTTAGTGGATGCCCGCTTCTTTCAGGAATTACATTTTAATTATATAGGGCCTGTTGATGGACATTCGTTAAGTGCGTTAGTTAAAAAATTAACTTTGGCAAAGAAACAAGAAGGGCCAATCGTGATCCATGTTGTTACACAAAAAGCGAAAGGCTTTGCACCGGCTTTAGCCACCCCGAATCAGAACTGGGACTTAGTGAATCCATTTGATAAAGTTACCGGTAAATCATTGTTGAAATTAGCGGAAAACCGAATGAGCTGGTCGGAAATTATCGGTCGTACCATTTCCACTTTAGCCGCTAATGATCAGGATATTGTGGCTATTCGTACAACAACAGAATCCGGTGACCATTTCACGACCTTTAAAGAGAAATACCCAGATCGCTTTTTTGATTGTCGGAATGCCTATCAGCATGCTGTGACAATGTCGTGTTCGATGGCTGTCAATGGGTTGCATCCGTTTGTACATATGTATTCCACTACATTACAACAGGCATACGATGCGATTATCAGTGATTTGGGGCGTTTAAATGTTCCTGTCGTATTAGGGATAGATCATGCCGGCTTATGTGGAGATGTCCCGCCTAGCGATCAGGGAATTTACGATATTTCCATTTTACGCACAGTTCCAAACATGGTAATCGCTCAACCGAAAGATGCGATGGAAGCACAGAATTTACTGTTTACAGCCTTTCATTCAAAAAAACCGTTTGCCATCCGATACCCGAACGGCACCACCGACTATGAAAAAAATGAACAGTATGCGGTCGTTCCCATTGGTACATGGGCTATGCATCAAATCGGTTTAACACCAAAACAAATCGTTATTACATATGGGCCGGATGTTGATCGTATTATATATAAAGCAAAAGAGAACAAAATGGATATGATCGTCGTGAATGCGCGTTATATTAAACCACTGGATTTTGATTTATTGAATCAGTTAAAGGAAATGAATCTGCCTGTTTACATTTTTGAAACGGATTGCAAGATTGGTTCTTTATCCAGTGCCATCGCCGAATATTATCAACAGCGGTTTTCAAATTCAACAGTGTTAGGCGTTGGAGATCACTATATTAAACAAAGCCCTATCCGTACCTTGCGGATCCGAGAAAAAGTATCTTTAAATGCTTTATTTAAAGAGATGAATGATGATGGAAAAGATTCGATTAGATAAATATTGCACACCATACTATAAGACAAGAACCGTGGCTGCCGATCAGATAAAAAAGGGAGCTGTAAAAGTAAATGGTAAGATCATAACGAAACCAAGCTATCTTGTCGATGCATCCAGTCACGTTGAAATGGATGATTCTTCCAAAGTTTATGTATCAAGGGCAGCCTGGAAGCTTTTAACGGCTTTTGATGCTTTTTCCATATGTATCGATAATCAGGTTGTGTTGGATATAGGTGCCAGCACTGGTGGCTTCACCCAGGTCTGCCTTGAGAAAGGCGCAAAAAAAGTATATGCCCTGGATGTCGGACACCTGCAATTATCGGAACAATTACAAATGGATCCACGTGTTATTAAAATGGAAGGATGCAATGCTCGATATATACAGAAAGACTGGTTTGATGAGCCAATTCATTTTATGTGTATGGATGTTAGTTTTATATCTTGCCGCACCATCTTGGAAGCCGTATTTCAAAATATGGATATACAACATTTCGTGGTATTGATCAAGCCACAGTTTGAATGCGGACCGGCTTTACTGAACAAAAACGGTGTTCTCAAAGACAAGAAGACACAAAAAAAGATCATAGATTCCATAGAGCAGTTTATTCGGCAATTCTATGAAACGACATCGGTTGTCCCTTCGGCCATACAAGGGCGTTCCGGAAATCAGGAGTACGTACTGTACGCAAAGAACAGGAGGCAGTTATGATAGAACAATTAACCGTAAAAGACTATATTCTATTTGATCATGCTTCTTTGGATTTCACTACCGGAATGACTGTCATCACCGGAGAAACCGGCGCCGGGAAAAGTCTGTTGATCGATGCCATCGGTTATCTGTGCGGGCAAAGGATCAACGGCAATATTGTTCGACAGGGGAAAGAAAAAGCCATATTGCAAATGGTTGTATCGTGTGAAGATCCACAGATTCAGACATTTTTGGAAGACAATGATTTTGAAACCGAGGATCAGATATTGATCCAGCGTGTGATCCGTACGAACGGGAAATCCACAGTTCGTATTAATCAGCAAGTGACTACGCTTGGCTTTGTTCGTTCTCTAATGGAAAAGATGATCGATATTCATTCACAGATGGATACTTATGAACTGATGAAACCAGATATTCAACTGGATCTTTTGGATGCTTACGCAAATACTGAAGCATTGCGTAAGGATGTCAAAAAGTATTACGAATCACTGAATCAATTAAAGCAGGAATATATAAAACTCGAAAAAGAAACATTATCGGATGATGAACTGGATTATCTGACAATGCAGTTAAATAAGATTGAAGATCTAAACGTAAAGCCTGGCGAGCTGGAACAACTTCAAAATTCTATCAAACAAGCTGGACAGGCGGAAAAGTATATGGATCTATATTCTGACAGTATTTATCAATTAAACAAAGAGCAGGGGATGATTGATTCAGCCTATCAGCTATATCGCAATCTCAGTTCGCTTCCTGTCGGCGAAGAGCTTACCGAAGAAATCCATGAGATGTATTATCGTCTGGATGAGATCAAGGAGCAACTCGAATCATTGTCCCAGCAGATGCAGAGAAATGCTATGGATCTTGATGCCATGCAGGCCAGAGAATACGCTATTCGTTCCCTGTATCGAAAATATGGAGGCAGTTACGAAACCTTGATGGACGCAAAGCAGGATATGGATGATAAGATATCCCGAATTCTTCAAAGAGAGAATATTCTGGCTAAGTTGAATAAGAATATCCAGGATATGCAGAATAAGTACAATGTGGTAGCTGAACGTTTGTCTAAAAAAAGAGAAGCTGTGTTTGCATCCCTTTCCAAACAGGTTGAGGCCCACTGCCATGATCTGATGCTGGAAAAGGCCCGATTTAAAATTCAACGAAAACCCAAAAAAGAAAGTGCGGATGGTCTGGATGACATCGCTTTTATGGTATCGATGAATCCCGGACAGCCATTCAGTCCGTTAAAAGATACAGCTTCCGGTGGTGAGTTATCACGACTGATGCTCGCTTTAAAAGTAGTATTTCAAAATAAAAGTGGCATTGAAACCATCTTATTTGATGAAATTGACACGGGTGTTAGCGGAAAAGTGGCTTACTCTATGGGACAAAAAATGCATGTTATTTCTGAAAACTATCAAGTATTATGTGTAACGCACCTGCCAAGTGTCGCTGCCTGGGCTGATACCCATTACTGTGTGCGTAAGGATAGCGAAGACCAACAGACCTTTACACATACCGATCGACTGGATGATCAAGGTATGATCCGGGAACTGGCGGTTATGGCCAGTGGACAAGTAACGGAGGCTTCCCAAAAAGCAGCCATCGAATTAAAGGAACGAATCCATCATGGCTAGAGTTATCTTTCATATTGATATCAATGCTTTTTTTGCCTCCGCTGAGGAAATCAAGCAACCGGCTTTAAAAGATCTTCCGGTAGCCATCGGTTCTATGTCGAGAAGAAGTGTCATTTCAACCGCAAACTATAAAGCCCGTGAATTTGGTGTACATAGTGCAATGCCGGTTGCGGAGGCATTGCATTTATGCCCGGATCTGATCCTGGTTGAACCACATCACAGTTACTATGTTTCATTAAGCCATAAATTCTTTGAATACCTGCATCGTTATACACATGCGATCGAACCAGCCAGTATCGATGAATGCTTTATGGATGTAACAGACATTATTGCCCGCTATAAGCGTCCGCTCGATCTCGCATTCGACATTCAAAACGGCGTATATGACACGCTAGGTTTAAATGTATCCATTGGTGTGGCACCGAATAAATTTCTAGCTAAGATGGCCAGCGATATGCGTAAACCAAAAGGGATCACGGTTTTGCGAAAATCGGAACTGGCAGTAAAACTGTGGCCGCAGGATATATCAACAATTGTGGGAATCGGGAAAAAGACACTGCCTGTTTTATATAAACAAGGGATTTATACGATCGGAGATTTTGCCGATCCGGAAAACGAAAATAGAATTGTTTCCCTTATGGGGAAAAACGGATATATCCTGATACAGAAAGTTAGAGGAAACAGTTCAAATCGTTTAAATTATTCTTCTACGCATAAAAGTATCTCCGTTTCTCGAACGTATGAAAATGATTTGATGAGCATGGAAGAGGTGCTGTCTTGTGCCCGTATATTAACAAAGGAGCTTTCCGATAAAATGAAAAAGGAAGATCAAAAAGGAAAGCTGATTTCTTGTACATTGCGCGATCTTGGTTTCCATAACAGCATACGCTCTGTTTCCTTTACTCAGTATACAAATGATTTTATACGAATGTATGAAGCTGTGATGCACCTAATTGAAGAAAACTATGAAGAAAAAGGATATCGTCACATTGCGATCCATATGGGATCCATTAAGGATTCAAAACAGATCATTCAGCAAACGGATATATTTCCAATTCGTCCGGATCGCACCGAACAGATATTGGAAACTCTCAATCAGAAAATAGAAGGGATCCATCTGGTACGTGCCAGTGACTTATTGAATAAATAATATGGAACATTTAACACTTGACTACATTATAAGGGAGGATATTCCTTTATATCAGAACAAGAATCATTTTCGGTTTAATACAGATACGAAGCTCCTGGCTCAATTTATGAAGATCAAGAAAAACGATGTAATTTTGGATATCGGAACCAACAATGGAGCTTTATTGCGGATTGCAGACCTTCAACCCATCAGAAAAAGCATTGGCGTAGAGGTTCTGCCGGAAGCCTATGAGATAGCGCTCTTGAATGCAAGAACCTTCTTTTCGCATCCGAATGAAATGATTCTTTCCCGGATCCAGGACGTAGAAATAGAACCGGTGGAGGTTATCGTTTGTAATCCACCGTATTTTCAGGAAAGGGAAACCAATCCGTCGGTTGTTATGACACCGCGACAGTTTGGCAGAATTGAAAAGAACCTTACTTTGGAAGAGCTGGTCTATCATGCCGGAAGACTTTTAAAAAGCAATGGGCGGTTTTATTTTGTCCATCGTCCACATCGTTTAAATGATATATATAAACTGTTATATCAAAATCATTTTCAATTACGTCATATGCAAATTGCTTATGAGAAATCAAGTGGCCGGGCTAAGTCAATATTGATAGAGGCAATCAAGGAATCCGGCTGTCACTGTATCATTGATCCACCGGTTTTCATCTAGGCAATTCCATTGTACCCGGAATGAATAAATGGTAAAATAGGCTCGTGGTTATAAAAGAAGCATTTGAAGACTATGTCATACAGCTCTCCGTCATCGAAAACAAGAGCCGAAAAACAATCGAAGCGTATCGGCGGGATCTGCTTTTCTATATTGACTATCTGCAGACACAAGGAATTACAAACATGGAATCTGTGACTATTTTGCACATTGATTCCTTTTTGAATGACTACAGTGGGCAACATAGTGCCAGCAGCTGTAACCGAATGTTGGCGGCAATACGCTCTTTTCATAAATATACAACGTTGAATCATCCGGAGATCAATAATCCTTCTTTGTATATTCATGGAAAGACCGGAGGTCGGCATTTGCCTGTGTATTGCTCTGTAAACGATATTGAAAGATTACTCAATTCTTTCGGTACGACAGACAAGGAATTGTATCAAAAGACGATTCTGATTACTTTATATACATGCGGGTTACGTGTCAGTGAGCTTTGTGATCTGCGTCTACATCAAGTGCATATGTCACAAAAAGTAATCCGGGTTCTAGGAAAAGGAGATAAGGAAAGAATGGTTCCTATGGCTGAAGTGTGTATGCAGCAGCTTCAATTCTATCTTTCTACCATCCGCAGTACATGGAATAAAACAAGGGATTCTCATGTATTTATCAATCAGCTTGGACATCCGTGTTCAAGACAATATGTTCATACATTGATCAAAAGAAAAATTGCGGAACTTGGATTAAATCCAAATATATCGGCACACAGTTTCCGCCATAGCTTTGCCACTCATTTACTGGATGGTAACGCGGATATACGTATCGTTCAGGAACTATTGGGCCATGCCGATATTAAGACAACGCAAATTTATACCCATATACAAGATGAGCGTTTAAAAAATGCATATGATCAGTTTTTCGACTGGTCGGAAAATAAGGAGGACTAAATATGTCATGTGAGGGATGCCCTAGCAAGGGCAATTGTGGAAAAGATGCGTCTACATGCGGTATCGTTTCAAATCCAAACAACAAGATCAAAAACGTTGTGGCGGTTATGAGCGGTAAAGGTGGTGTCGGCAAATCAACGATGACCGTTATGCTGGCCAAAGCGTTGGCAGCCCAAGGCAAAAAGGTCGGTATTATGGATGCGGATATTACAGGACCAAGTATTCCACGTCTGTTTGGTGTGCAGAACGAGCAATGTTACGCCAATGAAAACAACGAGATCCTGCCAATAATGGTCGAAGGGGTTTCCTTAATGTCGCTGAATTTTATGATGGAGAATGAAAGTGACCCTGTTATTTGGAGAGGAGCCATTTTAAGCAATGTGGTCAAACAGTTTTATACCGATGTATACTGGGGTGAACTGGATGTTCTTTTCATTGATATGCCGCCAGGTACAGGCGATGTCGCATTAACAATTATGCAGTCGTTACCTATTCGTGGCGTCGTAATGATTTCAACACCGCAGCCAATGGTTTCCATGATCGTTGCCAAGGCTATTCATATGTGTGAAAAAATGGATGTCGAGGTTCTGGGACTTATTGAGAACATGGCCTATATGGAATGCCCGCATTGTAACGAGAAGATTCCATTCTACAAGGAGAATTATCTGGAAGAGCTGTTCTTTACAACAGGCGTGAAAGTATATGGAGAGCTTCCGATGATCGATCTGTTGCGTGACATTAATATGTATGAAACCTATTCGATAGAACAAAGAGAGAAAACGTTGAAATTGGTTGACGACATTGCCGGTCAGCTGATTAAAGATTTAGGATAAGATGAAGATTAAGATTCTGCGCAAGAGAATCAAAGGAATGTATATACGTGTGAAAGATGGTGCAGTGGTCGTTACTGCACCATTCTATGTTTCTGAACATCGTATACATGAATTTGTGGCTGCACATTCTGAATGGATCCATAAACAAATCCATAAACAAAACGAGAGCGTTTTAAAAGAGGGACAGATTGTTATGATATTGGGAAAGCCTTTTCTTGTACAAGAGCAGGGCTATTTTCAAATGGATTCCGATCGATTTAGTATCGGCACCGATCCATCCGAATATAAATTATTCATAAAACATCAAATAGAACCTTATTTGAAAAAAAGATTTAAATATTGGTCGGATCGAATGGGAATTTCTTCTGTTTCTGTTCAGTTTGGTTTCTATAAATCAAAGTGGGGCAGCTGTCATAAAGACAAGAAGATCATTCGTCTGAACTGTTACTTGTGGTTTACCGATTATGACATGATCGATGCGGTGATTGTACATGAGCTTTGTCATATGAAATATATGGATCATTCCTCCTTATTCTATCAGGAAGTGCTTCGATGGTATCCGAATTATAAACAGGTCCATAAAAAAATAAAGTCGGTGACCATACCGACTTTAGCTTAGGTTCTAGACTTGTATATCAGCCTGAATTCCCAGGCTGTTTTTATTACTTTCCAGGATCGGATTGATGTATTCTGCAAAGAATTCTTCTGTCTGCTGGATGGATCGACCTACGTATTTATTTGGATCCATAATATCTTCAATCGCCTCTTTGGTAAGACCAAATTTATCATCAGCCAGGATCCTGTCTAACAAGTCATTTGGTTTTCCTTCTTCTTTGACAACACGCCCGGCTGCCATAGAATGAACACGAATGCGTTCATGCAGTTCCTGACGGTCGCCTCCGGCTTTGACGGCATCCATCATGATATTTTCTGTAGCCATAAAAGGTAGTTCTTTCATAAGGTTGGCACGAATAACTTTCGGATAGACAACCAGTCCATTGGAAATATTCAAATACAAATCAAGAATTCCATCCACAGCCAGGAAGGCTTCAGCAATACTGATTCGCTTGTTGGCACTGTCATCCAAGGTTCTTTCAAACCACTGGGTGCTGGCAGTGATAGCCGGATTTAAAGCATCGCTGATTACATAACGTGCCAAACTGGCTACACGCTCCGAACGCATCGGATTGCGTTTATAGGCCATAGCGCTGGAACCAATCTGGCTCTTTTCAAATGGCTCTTCGATTTCCTTCATGTGCTGTAGCAATCGAATATCGTTGCTGAATTTATGAGCGCTTTGGGCAACACCCACTAAAGCGTGCAATACCTGTGTGTCATATTTACGGGAATATGTTTGTCCACTGACAGGGAAATAGGCATCATACCCCAGTTTTTCACAAATCTTCTGATCCAGAAGTTTCACTTTATCCGTATCGTTGTTAAAGAGTTCCATAAAGCTGGCCTGGGTACCTGTTGTCCCTTTGCATCCCAAAAGCTTCTTATTGTCTAACAGATGCTGAATCTCCAGATAATCCATATACAGATCCTGCGCCCATAGCGAAGCACGTTTTCCGACTGTTGTCGGCTGCGCTGGCTGGTAATGCGTAAAAGCCAGACAAGGCATCTCCTTGTATTTCAACGCAAATGCTTCCAATTGCGCAAGTACATTAACGATTTTTTTCTGTATGAGCGCCAAAGCCTCATGCATAATGATCAGATCCGTGTTATCTCCGACATAACAGGAAGTCGCGCCTAAATGAATGATTCCTTTGGCATTTGGACATTGAACACCATAGGCGTAGACATGGCTCATTACATCATGACGAACCTTTTTCTCCTGTTCCTGCGCAACATCATAATTGATATTATCTTTATTGGCGATGAGTTCTTCGATTTGCTGATCCGTAATATCCAGGCCAAGTTCCTGCTCTGTCTGAGCAAGAGCAATCCATAATCGTCTCCATGTTTTGAACTTTTTGTCATTGGAAAACAACGCCTGCATATCTTTGGATGCATATCGTTGAGAAAGTGGGGATTGATAGAATTCGTTCATTCGTTTTTCTCCTTTTTTAAACAAGCTTATTATACTTGACCAACCGTATCAATTCAATGTCATTTCTTCAGCGTTTGATGTATAATATGTTTTGCATAAAGGAGAACCGAATGAAATCATTATCCATATTAGCCACAAAACTCAGCGCCAAACTTCTTCAATGCGTAGGCAGAGGCGGATCTATGCCGGGATCCATTGGATTAAAGATCGATCCAAATATCTTGTCAAAAATCCAAATCAACGGGCCCGTGGTTCTGGTGACTGGCACGAACGGAAAAACAAGTACATCCAATCTGATCACAGATTTATTTATACAGTCCGGTTATAAGGTGATCTCCAACCGGAAGGGGGATAATCTAAGAGCCGGTATCACAACAACCTTGTTAACGAATGGTTCCTTAACCGGAAAGATCCACGCCAACGCAGTCGTTCTTGAAGTCGATGAGCTGAATGTTCGCCATATACTTCCGAATCTGCCGGTCAGTGCTTTGGTTGTCAATAACTTTTTCAGAGACCAGCTTGATCGGGCAAGAGAAATGGAACAATTGATAGATTCCATCGAATCGGTATTGCCGGATTATACCGGGCAGCTGATCTTGAACGGAAACGACCCGAATGTCGTTCGTCTTGCCCTGAAAGCGCCACATGCGAAAACTACGTATTTTGGCATCGATAAGAATCAATACTCTCTTGATAAAACCAATGAAGCCAGTGAAGGGAAATTCTGCCCAAAATGCGGACATCGCTTACAATACAGTTACTTTCAATATTCTCATATTGGTCAGTTTAAGTGTACAGCCTGTGATTTCTGTACACCGGCTCTTGACGTATGTCTAAAAGACATCGATCTGGATAAAGAAACTTTTTACTATGATGGACAGCTTTATCATTCACCATACGAAGGGATGTATTCAATGTATAACTGTGCGGCTGTATTCGCGGTTGCGAAAGTGTTCAGCCTGCCTGTTTCCAATGTAAAAGAAGTTTTTGCCCATGCGCCACAGCCAAAAGGCCGAAATGAAAAATTTGTGAAAGATGGTAAGACTTGCATTTTAAATCTGGTCAAGAATCCGACGGGTGCTAACGAGGTCATGAAAGTCATCGAAAAAGATGTTTCTGACAAAAAGGTCTGTATCGTATTAAACGATAGGGAGCAAGATGGAACCGATATCAGTTGGATCTATGATACATTCTTCGAGAAATTTATGAATGAACATACCAAAGAGATTATCTGTACGGGACTTAGAGCTTATGATATTGCGCTGCGTATCTACTATGGTGGATACACAGGGAAAATCACGGTAGTGGAAACACTGAATGAAGCCATTCGTCAATCGTTGACGGATACATCCGTATCCTATGTAGTTGCGACATATACGGCATTGCTTCCGACAAGAGCAGCCATAGTAAAGGAGATGAATGTATGAATCTGTCCATAAAGGTGTGCTGGATGTATCATGACATCATGGATTTATATGGTGACAAAGGGAATATCCTCACATTAAAAAAACGGTGTCTGGATCGTGGCATCGGCTTTGAACTTCATACGTGCGGCATCGGAGAACCACTGGATCTGTCTGACTTTGATCTGTTGTTTTTGGGCGGTGGCGCTGATAAAGAGCAGATCAGTTTAATTCCTGATTTAGTGAGCCGCAAGGATAATATAAAAAAAGCCATGGATGAAAACACGTTTATTCTTTTGATCTGTGGCGGTTATCAGCTTTTCGGGCAATATTATATTGCCGCGGATGGAAAGCGGATAGACGGTCTGCAATTTAATTCGTATTATACAGATACCGGTAAAGCAAAAAGCCGATGCATCGGCAACATCGTTATCGATGCCAAACTGGATGATATCGAAACCAAAATTGTCGGTTTCGAAAACCATGGAGGACAGACGCTGCATGTCGAACATCCATTGGGTAAAGTATTAACAGGGTATGGAAATGCGTTTGATGCAGGCTATGAAGGATACTATGATGGGAAAATGCTGGGGACATATCTGCATGGACCACTACTACCAAAGAATCCGGTCATTGCCGATTTTGTGATCTATAAAGCACTTAAGAAAAGAAATCCTTCTTTCCGTTTTGAAGATCTTCAGCCATTGGAAAACCCGTTTGATCAAAAAGCTCGACAAACGCTTTTCGATCGTTATCAAATAAAATAAAAATCTGGAACATTTATTGTTCCAGATATTTATTTGGTGCATTAAAAATTTCCATTTCCGAATAAATCTTATAAACGATGGTTTTTGTGACATTCATCATCAGGATTTGTTTATCATCCGGATTCTCAATGGCATATTCCGTTATGATTTTTTTATGTTCCATTACTTCATGCAAATAGTGGTCAAAGCAGCTGGAAAAAGAATCATAGGCTTCATCAATTGTCCGGTCAACCAAAGCAATTTCTATCAGTGAAGAGATTTCCGATAAGGAATAACAACGTTTTAATATACATACGACAATCAGGAAAGCCAGGTGATACTGTTTATAATGTTTACGAATCGGCGGCTTTACAATGCTGTTCTTTACATAATTATTGACCATATTGGATGTAATGATCTTGTCATCCGGACTTAAATCAAAATACAGGTCTTGTAAATGCGTATTGATATAGAACAACACCTGATCCATATACAAATCAAAATCAGGAAGATCATCCCATTTCGGACAGTGATACTGATTTAAGATGTTAATAATGTTTTCCATAGATTAAATATATCATACTTTTATAAACCATTCAATCTTGTATTTAAAACTAGATTAAATTGACTTAAAAAACCAGATATATTACAATTGTTTCAAGGAGTGATGTATATGGTTAAAATTGTTACGGATACATGTAGTTTGTATTCAGTAAAAGAAGGGGAGAGGATTGGTTTACCTGTAGCGGCTTTAAACGTAAATATAGACGGGGAAACATATAGGGAATTTGAGGAAATTTCTCCTATCCAGCTTTTAAGAAAAATACAGGAAGGAAGCATCCCGAGTACTTCGCAGCCATCCATTGGAGAAAAGATCGAATTATATAACCAAGTTATTAAAGAGGGTCACGAAATTATAGATATCACAATGTCCGATGGTTTGAGCGGAGCTTATCAATCAGCTTTGATGGCAAAGGATGCGTGTGATGATCCGGATAAAGTAACCGTCTACAATTCAAAGACTCTGTGTATACCGCAACGGCTTCTTGTCATCGAAGCGAAAAGAATGGCTGATCAGGGGGCCACCAAGGAAGAGATTCTGACCATGCTCCAACATGCCAGCGACACGGATGTTTCTTTTTTGGTACCGCTGGATTTTGATTTTCTATTAAGAGGTGGCAGAACATCCAATGCCTCGGCTTTTTTAGGCGGGCTCTTAAAACTGGTTCCTGTCGTAAGAAAAACCGATGACGGAAAAAGACTGGAAAAGTTCTCTATTTCCCGGACCTATAAAAAAGCTATCAATAATATGCTGAACTTTCTGATGGAAAGAGGTGTAGACGACACTTATGTATTCGGAATCAGCCATGCGGATAATAAAGAGTTAGCGGGAATCTGTGAACAATTGATCTATAAGCAGTTTCCAAGAGCCAAAGTACTGATTTTTCCTTTATCTCCCGTATTTATTTCCCAGGGGGGTCCAGGATGTATGGCTCTTCAAGTGATTAAAATAGATACAGAAAATACTCAATCGTGAGTATTTTTTTTTAGGCTTATGATAGAATAAGAGATATTCAAACAATTGTGTTTCAGGAAAGGGATGAAGAGATGAAAAGAATTCTGTCTGGTTTGTTCGCCTTGATATTATGTATTTGTAGCGCATGTACGAATACAGATTACGGAAGCAGCCAGGTTGAACTGGCAAAAAATGTAAACTTTATTTTGACGGATGTATGGGAAATTAAGAATACAGAATCCAACACAATGTACTATTATTATTTTGCGACCATTGAAAACAATTCAAAAAAACAATTTGACATGAGTGATCTGTCCTTTGAAATCAAGGATAAAGCCAACGATACCATCACCGGTATCGATCAGGAAATCATGTCACCAAGCTATGTGCTCGAACCAAAACAGTCCACGTTTGTATATGGTTATATCGGCTATCCTGACAGCCAGCAAAAAGATGTTGGGATCCAGTTTGATAAACCGGATGTGTTCGTTTCCTTTCACTCGATCGATCTGCGAAGCTCAACAGATCAGGATATAGTGGAAAAAGGGAAAAAGAGCTTCACATTATTCGAAGATGACGCATTAAGAATTGACGTAAACGCAAAAAATGTAAAAACACTCTTTGAAAATGGAACAACCAAACTGTCCGATTTCCAGGTTACTTATGTCAACAAGACGGATACTTATCTTGTCATACCATATCTGCAGCCAAAAGCTGAATTAAACGGGCTGAATCTGACAAAGTACAGTGATAAAGGCAATTTCAAAGAAATGTCGGAAAAGAAATTTAAAAAGATCGATTTTTCAAAAGATGGTATGCCTCCGAAAACAGAAGATATGGATTCGGAAGCAACCGGTTATGTGGTCTACTATCTCAATCCTAAACAGGAATTAACGTGTCATATTGAATTCACTTTTGAAAATGCCGGTATTGATTATACGGATGAAAATAAGGATGTTTTCCACATTCAATTGATTTCATCCGCCTTCGGCAGTACGACAAACCTGAATGTAGCGTATGAATAAAGTGGGATTTCCCACTTTTTTTCTTTTCATTAGTCTTTCAAAGGTTTATGATAATGAAGTAATTATGGAGAAGAAACTATGAATAATAATGAGATGGAACGATTGATAATGATTGAAAATAATGCGCAATCTGTCATCAAGACCATTGAATCGGATAAGGTAAAGTTATCAGAGCTCTATAAAAAGAAAATGGATGAATATGATCAAAGCATCGAAATTCAGATTCGGAATAAAATAGAGGGACTCCGGAAAAAAATGCAGATCGACAACCAGAAGAAAATCGATTTGCTGGATCAAAAAGGGAAAGAACAGATCCATGTGATCGATACTGTTTTTGAAGAACAGCTCGAACAGCGTGTATCGGATATCGTTGAACGGATCTTGAAGTAGAAAGAAGCGTTATAATGGATGATTTATATAATTATGCAGCCATCACCACAAAGATTCGAGCGATGTCCGGTAAACTTTTGACAGATGATGACTTTAAGGAAATCGTTTCTTTGTCGAATGTCACTTCGGTAGAAGCTTATTTAAAAAAGCTGCCTGCTTATCAAAAAATATTTGAAGATTTCACGGATCCGGAAATCCATCGAGGTCGGCTGGAATTCATATTGGAACGCTCTTTATACGACGATTTTTCCAAAATCTATCTCTTTACGGATTCTTTGCAAAGAAAATTCCTACAGCATTATGCCAGACGATTTGAAATCAAGTTTCTGAAGAAGTGTGTCAGCAATGCGTTTGTGAATCAACAGGTGGAAAAAGATAACCTCATCTTCAAGGATTTTTTCAATCAATATACTTCTCTTGATCTGGAACGTTTATGCCGCTGTCAAACGATAGAGGAAGTCCTGGACGCTGTTCATACAACGGCTTATTATCCGGTATTATATGACCAGTATTCTTCCCATGCAGACTTATTTGACTACGAGACGGCCTTGGATCTTTTCCATTTCCGATCCATGTGGGATAAAAAAAAAGATGTCGTGCTAAATAAAAATCTGGATATCCTGAAACATACGTATGGAACAAAGTTCGATATTTTGAATCTTTGGTATATACATCGAGCAAAGAAGTATTTTCAATTAGAAAATGTAGATATCTATGCTCTGACCATACCTATACTTTATCGTTTAAAAAAAGAAGAAATACAAAATCTTGTGAATAGTCAGTCCGAACAGGAATTTCAAAATATCCTGGCCAGGACGTATTATGGCAGGAAATATAAGAGCATTCTGACAGAAGAATTAGGGGACACGTATGTTCGCATCTGCAAGGATGTATTGCGTACAGAAGCCAGAGAAAACCCATATTCCATCGCAACGGTTTATTATTACCTCTATCGCAAGGAACACGAGATTTCCCGTCTGACTGTCGCTATTGAATGTGTTCGTTATCAAGTCAATTCAATAGATGCCATGAAATATGTATTAAAATATTGAGTGGAGGAAACATATGATCGTAAATATGAAGTTTTTAAGTATCACTGGTCCGAAAAACGATATCGACAGGGTCGTTGATACATATTTATCAAAATATGAGATCCATCTGGAAAATGCTTTCAATGAATTATCCGGTGTACACGGCCTTTCTCCCTATGTACAGGTGAATCCATATCATGAATTGTATTTAAAAGCGAAAGAATACGTCTCCATCCTTCCGACTGCCATAGAGGTAAAAGATCCCGACATGTCGTTAGAGCAGGCGAGCGATCTGATTCGAAATTTGGATGCATCCTTTCAGACATTTGATGAACAAAAGAGATACTGTCTGCAGCGTCAGGAACAGATTACCAAAGAAATGGAATTGATCTATCCGTTTCGCACGCTGGATTATGATCTGTCAAAAATCAGAGGTTTAAAATATATACACGCTCGATTCGGAAAAATGCCGAAATCCTATTATATGAAGTTTATTTCTTATGTTTATCATGATCTGTGTGCCATCTTTCATGAATCATCTGAAGATGAAGATATGATCTGGGGCGTTTATTTTGTACCGGATAGTGAGACAAATCGTATTGATGCAATTTTTTCTTCCATGCACTTTGAAAGAATTCACATATCAAAAGAATTGAATGACTCTCCTAAAAACTACTATGAAAAGCTGAGCAAAGAACTCCGGGACAAACAAATAGAATATGAAGAGTGTGAAAGATCTATTTCTTCTTTACTGGAGAGTTCAACCGAACCTCTGTGCCGGGCTTTGCAGACATTTGTTGCATACAATCAATCCTTTGATATTCGCAAGATGGCTGCTTGTACCAATCGCAAAGAAGGAACGTTTTACATTTTATGTGGATGGATGTCCGATCAAGATGTAGAGAAATTTCAAAATGATATTAAAGGAGATAATAATATTTATTGTGTTGTTTCACAGAAAGAAGTGGGCGATACGCTGGATCCACCGATCCGCTTAAAAAATCCGAAAATATTCAAACCCTATGAAATGTATGTAGAAATGTATGGATTGCCTAATTATAAAGAACTGGATCCGACGATCTTCATCGCATTGACTTATTCCTTTATCTTTGGCGTTATGTTTGGCGATGCCGGGCAGGGACTGTGCTTATTGATTGGCGGTTATTTGCTCTATCGATATAAGAAGATGGCTTTGGGCGGTATTATATCCATGGCCGGTGTGTTTTCAACATTATTCGGGGTTTTGTTTGGCTCCTTTTTCGGTTTTGAGAATGTAATTCCGGCATTATGGATGCATCCCCGTACAGATATGTCCAATCTGCCAATGATCGGAACGATCAATACGATCATGGTCTATGCGGTCGTGTTCGGTATGTTTATGATCTTATCCATCATGGTTTTACATATTATCAATGCCTGTCGGTTAAAGAATACGGAAGGTAAGTTTTTTGACACCAACTCGATGACAGGTTTTGTGTTTTATACTGCCATTATAGCCATTGTATTTCTTTTGATGACGGGACATGCCATGCCTGCCGGGATCCTATTGGTTCTCTTCTTCCTGGTTCCTTTACTTATCATTATGTTCCGGGAACCATTGGCAAGGATCGTCGATAAACATAAACCGTATATTGAAGAGTCATTGCCGATCTTTATCGTACAGAATATTTTTGAATTGATCGAGGTATTGATATCCTATTTTTCCAATACATTATCTTTTGTGCGTGTTGGTGCTTTTGCGGTCAGCCATGCTGCAATGATGGAAGTAGTTTTAATGTTAGCGGGTACTGCCAGTGGAACAAGCCCGAACTGGCTGATCATTATACTCGGAAACCTGTTTGTTATGGTCATGGAAGGCATGATTGTCGGAATACAGGTATTACGTTTGGAATATTATGAATTGTTCTCAAGGTTTTATCAGGGCAATGGCAAGCCATTTAAACCTTTTATAAAAAAAGAAGTCACAGACTAGCGAAATGGAGGAATTCTTATGACATTAATAACGCAAATTTTGATTGTGATCGCTTTATTGATCAGTATGATCATTCCGGGAATCATTTATTTAACTGGTGAAAAAAACCGGGGCCGTTTCAAAACAACATTAGTTATCAATATCTTTTTATTCTTCGGTCTTTTATTGGCCACTTTCGGTGTTTTATTTGCCGGCAGTACAAAAGTACTGGCTGCTACAGCCGGAACGGATAGCTCCACTACAACAAGTATTGGATTTATCGCTGCTGCTTTGGTGACCGGCTTTGCCTGTATTGCCGGAGGGATGTCCGTCGCAAAAGTTGCCAGTGCCGCATTGGGTGCCATCAGTGAAGATCAATCGGTATTTGGTAAATCACTGGTATATGTTGGTCTTGCGGAAGGTGTATGTTTGTACGGATTGATCATTGCCTTTATGATTTTAGGAAAGCTTGGATAATCATGAAAATGTTTTTGATCAGCGATAATATTGACACATACACCGGCATGCGTCTGGTTGGGGTAGAAGGTGTCGTCGTTCATCAGAAAAAAGAACTGGAAAACGCATTTAAAACAGTATTTAAAGACCCGCAGATCGGGATTGTTTTGTTGACCGAAAAATTCACTCGGGATTTTCCGGAATATGTTACACAGATCAAAATGGAACACGAAATGCCTTTGATCATCGATATCCCGGACCGTCATGGTACAGGCAGGCAGCCGGATTTCATTACAGCGTATATTAATGAAGCAATAGGATTGAAATTATGAATATTGAAGAAAAATTGGAATTATTTGATGAATTATGCACAGAGCAGGCAAAAAAAGAATATGCGCAGATGATGCAGGCGTATAGAGAATCTTTGGAAGAAATCCTTGCTAAACATAAAGAAATCAAGACAAATGATACGGGAACTCGTCTTCGCGGCGAAGAAAAAATACTACAGAGAGATTTTAATAAAGAGTTTTCTCTTCGGCAAACACACTGGCGGCAGGCAATCGAAAAAAAACAGAACGAATTACGGCAGGAACTCTTTGATCGTGTTCTGAGAAGACTGCTGGAAGTAAAAAAGACAGACAAGTATTATGATTATTTATGCCGGAAAACAGAAATGATCATTCGGTACGCGGAAGAGGAACCGTTTGAATTGTATATGGACGCATCGGATCTTGAACTGATGAGCAAACTGGAAAAGAAGTATTCCGTCTCCATTCGTGTATCCTCCCAGAACATATATGGAGGGATTCAAGGAATCATACCATCTCGGAACCTTCTGATTGATGAGTCCTTCTATACACACATAGAGGAAGAAAAGGATACATTCCGGTTAGATGGGAGTAGTTACTGATGACAAAAGGACGTATTTACGGAATTAACGGGCCTATTGTTTATTTAAAAAACGCAACAGGCTTTCAGATGGCTGAAATGGTCTATGTCGGAAATGAAAAGCTGGTAGGTGAAGTTGTCTCTTTAAAGGGAGATACCACAACGATCCAGGTATATGAAGAAACCGGGGGATTAAAGCCTGGTGAACCGGTGACAGGGACTGGTAATCCTTTATTTGTTACATTGGGACCCGGCATCCTGAATAATATTTTTGACGGAATCGAAAGGCCCTTGAATCGTATTGCGGAAATATCCGGAAAGTATATTACACGGGGTATCCAGGTACCCAGCCTGGATGAGAAAAAGCAATGGGATGTTACGATGACCGTCAAACCGGGAGATACGATCTATGGTGGCATGATCTATGCTCAATGTCCGGAAACACCTTCCATTTTACATAAATGTCTTCTTTCACCAACGATAAAAGAAGCGCAGGTACTGTCTGTGGAACCAAATGGGAAATACACGATTACCGATCCCCTTGTAACCGTTCGATTACAGGATGGTTCAATGACTACCTTAACATTATGTCAAAAATGGCCGATCCGTATCCCTCGACCTGTTAAATATCGCCAAACATCCATAGAACCTATGATTACAGGGCAAAGAATACTAGATACAGTATTTCCGATTGCCAAAGGCGGTACGGCCGCCATTCCCGGAGGATTTGGTACTGGAAAAACGATGACACAGCATGCCATCGCCAAATATTCCAATGCGCAGGTAATTGTTTATATTGGCTGCGGAGAACGTGGTAATGAGATGACGGAAGTGCTTGAAGATTTCACCAAACTTGATGATCCCCAAACAGGCAATAAACTCATGGCACGTACCACTTTAATCGCCAATACTTCCAATATGCCGGTAGCCGCAAGAGAAGCTTCGATCTATACAGGGATTACCTTAGCAGAGTATTACAGAGATATGGGATATGATGTTGCCATTATGGCCGATTCCACTTCACGTTGGGCTGAGGCATTACGAGAACTGTCTGGACGAATGGAAGAGATGCCGGCTGAAGAAGGGTTTCCTGCTTATCTGGCAAGCCGTCTGGCCGCTTTTTATGAACGCAGTGGGCAGGTTTTTACTTTATCCGGGTTGAATGGTTCTGTCACCATTATCGGCGCTGTATCTCCGCAGGGAGGAGATTTTTCAGAGCCTGTGACTATGAACACCAAACGATTTGTCCGTTGTTTCTGGGGACTTGATAAATCACTGGCGTATGCCAGACACTATCCCGCAATCAACTGGATGGAAAGCTACAGTGAATATATACCGGATTTATCAACCTGGTATATCAACAATATCGATAAGAAGTATATGGAATATCGCATGGCATTTTTATCTTTGTTAAATCAGGAAGATCAATTAATGGAAACTGTTAAATTGATTGGTTCGGATGTTCTGCCGGATGACCAGAAACTGATTTTGGAAATTGCCAGGGTCATTCGATTGGGCTTTCTTCAACAAAACGCATTTCATCCGTATGACCAAAATGTCCCATTAAAAAAGCAGTTTCTGATGATGGATACCATTCTGTATTTGTTTCAGGTAGCAAGAGATTTGATTGCGATGGGGCATCCTATGTCCATATTAAAAAATGAAAATATTTTTGAAAAGATCATATCCATGCGTTATGAAATCCCTAACGACAAGCTGGAAATGTTCAAAGATTATAAAGAGCGCATCGATATGTTCTATAAAGATGTAATCAGTAAGAACCAGTAAAATATAAGAAAAGAGGTTTGCGTATGTCCATTAAATATCTTGGATTAAGCGAAGTCAACGGCCCTCTGGTCGTATTAGAAGGCGTTAAAAATGCAGCTTATGATGAAATTGTAGAGTTTACCGTAAACAATCAGGAAAAACGTCGCGGACGTATTATTGAGATCTACCAGGATAAAGCTGTCATACAGGTTTATGAGGGAACTGACGGAATGGCTTTAAATAATACGCAGACCACGTTGACCGGAAAGCCGATGGAACTGTCCCTTAACGAAGATATTTTAGGACGGGTCTTTGATGGAATCGGACGGCCAATCGATGGATTAGGCCCCGTTCTCTCGGATGTAAAATACAATGTAAACGGACTTCCTTTAAATCCTTATACCAGAGAATATCCACGGAATTATATCAATACAGGGTTTTCTGCCATCGACGGATTGACTACCTTGATTCGTGGACAAAAGCTCCCGATTTTCTCCGGTAACGGTTTGCCTCATAACGAATTGGCAGCTCAACTGGTTCAACAAGCCTCTTTAGGCAAAGGCACAAATGAAGAGTTCGGCATCGTTTTTGCAGCGATGGGCGTGAAGCATGATGTAGCCGATTTTTTCCGTCGCAGCTTTGAAAACTCCGGCGTTTCCAGTCATGTGACCATGTTTTTAAATATGGCCAATGATCCGGTGGTCGAACGTTTGATTACCCCTAGGGCTGCATTAACAGCCGCTGAATATCTTGCTTTTGAAAAAGACATGCATATTCTTGTCATCATGACAGATCTGACGACCTATTGTGAGGCATTGCGTGAGATTTCCTCTTCCAAAGGAGAGATTCCTTCACGAAAAGGATATCCCGGCTATCTATATTCCGATCTGGCTTCACTGTATGAACGTGCCGGTATTGTAGCCGGACAACACGGATCGGTGACACAGATTCCTATTTTGACAATGCCAAATGATGATATAACGCATCCGATTCCGGATCTGACCGGGTATATTACGGAAGGTCAGATCGTTCTCGACAGGCATTTGCACAGCCAGGGAATTTATCCACCCATTGCGATTTTACCGTCCTTATCCAGATTAATGAAGGATGGGATCGGTGAAGGCTACACCCGATTGGATCACCAGCCTTTAGCGGATCAGCTTTTCAGTGCCTATGCCCATGTAATGGATATTCGCTCTTTAGCTTCCGTTATCGGTGAAGATGAACTGTCGGATCTGGATAAAAAGTATCTTGCATTCGGACAACAATTTGAACAACGATATATCGGACAAGGATATACAGATAACAGAGATGTTCTGGAAACTTTAGCAATCGGATGGGAGCTGTTGTCGGTTCTTCCGGACAGTGAGCTTACCCGCATTGACAAGAAACTGATCCAACGCTTTATTCACGTTTACAGAGGAGGGGAAGACATTGAATCCGAATGAAGTACCTACAAAGGGGAATCTTCTGCAGGCTAAAAACTCTCTTAAACTGGCAAACCAAGGTTATGAAATGATGGATAAGAAGCGAAATATCCTGATCCGTGAACTGATGATGCATATCGATGAAGCCAAAAATATACAAAGTCAGATTGATTCTATTTTTACGGAAGCCTATCGATGTCTTCAACAGGCAAATATGGAAATGGGGATACAAGCAATACAGATCATCGCCAAGACAATTCCTTTTGATGATTCTGTTTCCATTAAAACTCGCAGTATTATGGGTTGCGAGATTCCTTATGTCCAATCCAAACCAGATGCCGTGGGAAAGCCTTTCTATGCACTGTACCGTACCCGGGATTCTTTGGATGAAACAAGGCAGGCTTTCCTAAAGGTAAAACAATTGACTATAGAACTGTCCCAGGTTGAAATCACCTCCTATCGTCTGGCTGCAAACATTCAGAAAACACAAAAAAGAGCCAACGCTTTAAAAAACATAACGATTCCTTATTACGAGCAATTGGTACGTACAATTTCCAATGCGCTTGAGGAAAAGGAAAGAGAAGAGTTTACAAGACTAAAGGTGATCAAAAACCGAAATAAATAAGATGGGTTTTCAATCATCGGATACAAGAATCCATATCATTCAAATACAGTAGAACGAACTGAGTTCGTTCTTTTTTCTTAATAGAATCTTAATACACCGTTCATTTTCTTTATAAAGATTTTATATCTTTTTTGGCATAATTCAGATAAACAAAAAAGGAAACATTATGTCAAAAATCTATTTACATTTATCCTCTTTTCAAATCATAACACTCGGCTTTTTGATTGTAATTCTGACAGGATCCTTTCTATTGATGCTGCCTATCTCCAGTCAGAGTGGTCAATACACCCGTTTTATCGATGCTCTATTTACCGCAACGAGCGCAGTCTGCGTTACCGGACTGGTGGTGTATGATACCGCAACATACTGGTCATACTTTGGTCAATTGATTTTGTTGATCCTGATCCAGATCGGAGGACTGGGTGTTGTAACCATTGCGATATCCTTAGCCATTTTATCCGGAAAAAAGGTGGGACTTATCCAGAGAAGTGCCATGCAGGATGCAATAGCAGCCCCTAAAATCAGCGGGATCGTCCGTATGACCGTTTTCATTTTGAAAGGAGCAGCTATTATCGAATGCATTGCCACCATGCTGTTAAGCATCGTCTTCATTCCTTCATATGGGGTAGGAAAAGGACTATGGTATTCTTTATTTCATGCCATAAGTGCTTTCTGCAATGCTGGTTTTGATCTGATGGGAATCCATCAACCGTTCTCTTCGCTAACCGGTTATTATCAAAATCCATTGGTGAACGTTATCATTATGGGTTCGATCATCATTGGAGGAATTGGTTTTCTTAGCTGGGAAGACCTTATCATGCACAAATGGAAGTTCAGAAAATACAGACTTCAAACCAAGATCATCCTTTTAACTACTGTTTTGCTGCTTGTTTTTCCGGCTATATTTTTTTATACAACACAATTTCAGAATTATCCGTTCCCCGAAAGGCTCTTATTATCGCTCTTTCAGTCGGTAACGCCTAGAACAGCCGGATTTAATACAGCAGATCTGACTACTTTTACACAACCAGGTATTATGGTGCTGATCCTGTTGATGATGATTGGTGGAAGTCCCGGTTCTACCGCAGGTGGTATGAAAATAACGACAATTGTAGTGATGGTTCTATCCACTGTGTCGGTATTCCGAAGAAAAGAAAACATTCATTGTTTCAAACGAAGAATTGCTATACAGACAGTATTCAATGCTTCGGCCATCTTCGTATTATATATATCCTTATTGCTGATTGGTGGTATGTCGATCAGTTTGATTGAAAATATTGACTTATTAACTTGTTTTTTTGAATCCGCCAGTGCAATCGGAACCGTTGGTCTCACATTGGGAATCACTCCTTATTTATCCGTTTTATCAAAAATTATATTGATTCTTTTGATGTATTTAGGAAGAGTAGGGGGAATGACGCTGGCTTTCGCAACGATGAAATCAAGTCATACACAAGTAAAACGGCCGTTGGAAAATGTAGCGGTCGGTTAAATAGGAGGTTATATGAAATCTATACTGGTGATAGGGTTAGGCCGTTTTGGACGACATATATGTAAGAAATTATACGAATTAAACCAGGAAGTCATGGCTGTGGATATCATGGAAAGACGTGTGGATGCCGTGATGGATTATGTGACAAATGCCCAGATCGGTGATGCTTCCAATAGGTATTTTGTCAAGTCATTAGGCGTTAGTGATTTTGATATTTGCTTTGTATGCATCGGTGATGATTTTCAGCATTCTCTGGAGGTTACCTCTTTATTAAAAGAAGAGGGCGCTCCTTTTGTGGTTAGTCGGGCAGCCAGAGATGTACACGCAAAGTTTTTGGAAAGAAACGGAGCAGATGAAGTCATTTATCCGGAAAGACAAATTGCTTCCTGGGCAGCTATCCGTTATATATCCGATCACATTCTGGACTATATTGATTTAGGAAAAGGGTATGCCGTTTTTGAAGTGGAAATTCCAGACAAATGGATCGGAAAGACTGTAGACCAAATAGATGTACGTAGAAAGTACAATATCAACATCATGGGAATCAAAACAGGAAATACATTGAATATACGGGTTCTACCGGAAACTGTATTACGTTCCAACATGAATCTGCTTGTACTTGGTGAGCGTGATACCATTATGAAATGTTTTCATCTATAAGGTGGCGATCTTATGGATATACTATTATTAATTGGTTTTCTTATCATAAGCTGGTTCGTTTATCGAATGATTATGGTTTTAGTTGACTATATGCTTCATTTAAATAATAATTATGAAGAATTTAAATAAAGGAATACTATGAAAAAAGATCATATACTCGTTTGCTTATCCAGTGCTCCAAGTAATGAAAGATGCATACATACAGCCGTGCGAATTGCACAGGCTTTTCATGCGGATCTGACTGCCTTATATGTAAGGACATCCGATGCACCCATGTCAAATAAGGATGAAAAACGGCTTTACCATAATATTGAACTAGCCAAAAAGAACGGGGCTAAATATGAAGAAGTCCACGGAACAGACGTACCTTATCAAATTGCGGAATTTGCTCATATGATCCATGCGACGCAGATCATCCTTGGCCAATCGATCCAAAAACATCATACTTTGTTTCCTACGGAATCCTTTATCCACAAATTGTCTTCTAACGCAAGGGATATTGATATATATGTCATACCGGATACGTATCTTGAAAACAAAAAACAGTTTGACCAGATCATGGACAAACCGTTCTCTTTTCAATGGTCGGATGTAATCCGTATGATCATTGTTCTGATCGCTGTGACTGCCATTGGACTGGGTATGGATACAATCCACATGAGTACAGAAGGAATCATGTCGATTTACATTCTGGGAATCTTGATGATCTCTGTAATGACGACACATTTTATATATGGGTATTCTGCTTCAATATTGACGGTATTTATCTTTAATTACTTTTTCACGGAGCCAAGATTTACCTTACGCGTCTATGATCAGGACTACTGGATAACATTTATCAGTATGTTTATCATCGCATCGATTACCAGCAGTATCGCAAATCGTTTAAAAGTATCTGCACAACAGGCAAATCAGAGCGCGACCCGGATCAAAGTTTTGTTTGATACAAGCCAGCAGTTTTTAAAAGCGCAAAATAGTGAAGAAATCATAGCTGCGTGTGCCAAACCGCTGCAGACAATGCTAAAGCGCGATATTGTCGTATATCTGGATCCAGAAACGTATTACTGGTATTCCGTAAATGATACGCAGTATTCTCCTACCGAAACGGATATACAGGCCATGCAGTGGGTATTTAAAAACAATGCGAAAGCCGGTGCCCGGACCGATCAATTTCCGGACGCGCAATATATGTTTTATGCCATTCGCATCAATACGAGCGTATATGGTGTAATCGGTATCGAGAATACAGATAAAGCTCTTGATGTATATGCCAACAGCGTATTGTTGTCCATTTTGGGAGAATGTGCACTGGCTTTGGAAAATGAAAAAAATGCCAAAGAAAAAGAAGAAGCTAAAATACGTGCTGAAAATGAACATTTACGTGCAAATCTTCTCAGGACCATCTCTCACGATCTTAGAACACCATTGACGTCGATTTCCGGGAATGCCTCAAATCTTTATAACCATGAGACAGACATCGATCCACAGCTTCGTAAACAGCTTTATATGGACATCTATGATGATTCCATGTGGTTGATCCATATGGTAGAAAACCTATTATCTATCTCCAGGATCGAGAATAATGTGATGCCATTACATTTATCTATTGAAGTTGTCAATGATGTAATCGATGAAGCAATCAAACATATTTCCCGTGATTTAAGAAATCATGTTTTGATCAAAGAACCTGTAAACACCTTCTTGATGGCTGAGATGGACGCACGCTTAGTTATTCAGGTATTGATCAACTTAATCAATAATTCCATCACACATACACCGGATGGAACGACAATCGTCATACAATGCAAATACGATGACAAGGATGTATTTATATCCGTTGCGGATGATGGTTTAGGCATTTCCGATGAAGATAAAGAACATGTCTTTGAAATGTTTTATTCCGGAAACAATATAAGCGGTGACAGCCAAAGAAGTACCGGATTAGGGCTTGCTTTGTGTCGGTCTATTATCCACGCACATGGGGGAACATTCCGTTTGGAAGATAATACGCCTTGTGGTTCCATATTTACTTTTTCTTTACACAGAAAGGAGATAAAAATCGATGAATAAACCAATGATCCTGGTTGTGGAAGACGATGCCCCTGTGCAAAATCTGATTACTACAACGCTGGAAACCCATAATTATCGATATATAACAGCTTCCAACGGAAAGGAGGCAGTCATGGAGGCTGCCAGTCATAATCCGGATATCATGCTGTTGGATCTAGGTCTGCCGGATATGGATGGAATCCATGTCATAGAGAAAGTGCGAAGCTGGTCCAATATGCCAATTATTGTTATCAGTGCTCGTACTGAGGATACAGACAAAATTGATGCATTGGATACGGGAGCCGACGATTATCTGACAAAGCCGTTCTCTGTGGAAGAACTGCTTGCACGTTTACGGGTAACACAAAGAAGATTAAACATTATACAAAGTGCACAGCTTAGCCCAGTTTTCAAAAATGGAGATCTGACGATCGATTATGCGGCAGGCATCGTAAAGATCAAGGAAGAAGAACTTCATTTGACGCCTATTGAGTACAAACTTCTTTGTTTATTGGCAAAAAATGTAGGGAAAGTCCTTACTCATAAATATATAACCATGAATGTTTGGGGAAATGCCTGGGAAACAGAACTTGGCTCTCTACGCGTATTCATGGCTTCTTTAAGAAAAAAACTACATGATGACACCAATGAAACAGCATTCATACAAACCCGGATCGGTGTCGGGTATCGGATGATCAAAGTAGATTGAACAAGCGCATCTTACGCTTGTTTTTTTAATGAATCTTAGTCTTATAATAATATGTTATAATAAGTAAGAATATAAACTTGGAGGTTGGTTATGAAAATTGGTTGTGTCAAAGAAATTAAGAATAATGAATTCCGTGTAGGGCTTACACCGGATAACGTAAAAAGCTATGTTGCGCACGGACACTCTGTTTATGTACAGAACGGAGCCGGCATCGGCAGCGGTTTCAAAGATGAAGAATATGAACAAGCCGGTGCTCATTTAATAAAAGAGGCGAAAGAAATATGGTCTTCTGTCGATATGATGATCAAGGTAAAAGAACCTTTAAAAGAAGAGTTCTCTTTATTCCATGATGGATTGATCCTATATACATATTTACACTTAGCAGCCGATAAAGAGCAAATGGATGCTCTGTTAGAGGGAAAAGTTAAAGCGGTCGCTTATGAAACACTTCAGGAGACCGATCGAAGCCTGCCTTTGCTGGCTCCCATGAGCCAGATTGCCGGTAGGATCAGTATTCAGGAAGGGGCTAAATATCTCGAAAAGAAATATGGAGGCGAAGGTATTTTATTAGCCGGCGTCCCGGGAACACCGAAAGCTAATATCGTCATTCTTGGCGGTGGCACTGTGGGAACCAACGCATGTAAGATCGCTGTCGGTATGGGGGCTAACGTCACGATTATCGATATCAGTTTAAAACGTCTGGAACAATTGGACGATATGTTTGGTTCCAGAATTCAGACATCAGTATCAAACGACGCAAATATTGAACGCGCTGTACAAGAGGCGGATCTTGTGATCGGTTCTGTATTGATCCCAGGTGCATCTACTCCAAAGCTTTTCAAGCGTAAATACCTGCCGGAGATGAAAGATGGCGCCGTCTTTGTCGATGTAGCTATCGATCAGGGTGGCTGTGGAGAAAGCTCACACGTCACAACACATGATGATCCTATTTATATTGAGGACGGCGTCGTTCATTATTGTGTAGGGAATATGCCAGGTGCTGTTCCTAGAACCAGTACGATCGCCTTGACAAACGCAACCCTTCGTTACGGTCTCGAAATTGCGGATGCCGGTTTGGAACAAGCTTGTAAAAACAATCCTGTCATTGCTACCGGTGTCAATACATACAATGGAAAACTGACTTGTAAAAATGTTGCAGACAGCTTTGATGGCTATGAATATATCGATTTGTCATCTTTAATTTAATGAGTATACCGGTTCTTTACGGAACCGGTATTTATTGGAGTCATTATGAAAATCACTTCTTTAATTGAAAATACAGAAGGGTATCCATTTTGTAAGGCAGAACATGGTTTAAGTCTATATATTGAAACAAATGAATATCATATATTGTTTGATAGCGGTCAAACAAATCTGTTCGCAGAGAATGCAAAAACACTTGGAATCGATTTGCGTTTAATCGATTTCATGATCCTATCCCACGGTCACTACGATCATGGAGGTGGTATACCGACTTTCACAAAGATCAATCCAAGCGCGCCTATTTACATGAATCAGAATGCTTTTGAAATACATAAACACGGTAAATCGAAAGATATTGGATTAAACCCGGCTATAAAGCAGGAAACAAACATCATCTTTACCGGTGACACATATTCAATAAATGATGGGATCCGCCTATATACATGCAATACAAATAAACCAAAGTATCCCATACAATCATATGGTTTACAAGTTATCCGCAATGGGAAAACACTTTCCGAAGATTTTATTCATGAACACTATCTCGAGATCAAGGAAAATGGGAAAAAAATACTCTTTAGCGGATGCAGTCATAAAGGGATACTCAATATTATGGACTGGTTTCATCCGGACATATTGATTGGGGGCTTCCATTTAAAAGAAGTGAAAATGGACGAAGAAGGGAAAGCCAGCCTAGATTCTTTAGCAATAGAATTGAATCAATACCCCGCAGAATATTACACATGTCATTGTACCGGCATCGATCAGTATGAATACTTAAAAACCAGAATGAATCATTTACATTATTTGCATACAGGGCAGTCTATAATAATATAGTTTTGTGAATTATTTCACATATATATGCATAGTGAATCTATCTACATTCAGTTTACGAAAAAAATGTAGTAAGACATTTCGTTAATAATGATTAATAGTGGTGTTTACACGCATAAACGATTCGGATGGCTCTAAAACGCCTATACAATCATTCATTCTTGCAAAAACAACAAATCATATTATATTCTAGCCAAATAGAAAATTATGACAGGCTCTTAGACGCTTTAAATCGGATAACTACTCATTTAAAAGTATTTCGCAAAGCCTAAGAGCCTCACATTGTTTTAAGAAGATAGCAATGAATGAATATTAACCAGGAAATAGGATCTATTAGATAACGAGAATCGACAAGGAAACATTTGTTATAATCAAAATGCAGAAAAAGGAATTCATACAAATATATAAAAGCCAGAAAGAAGAAAAAGGGGCTCTATCAATCCTATATAAACAACACCAATAAATTAATGCCTGTCTCGGTAAAACTTTAAAGGGGAAATATTCCTCTTTTTTTTCGCGTTTTCAAGGATGATTATTAAAAGTATAAAGGGGAAATGATTTAGATGCTGGATAATTTTATGGCATAATAATAAAAAGCTTATTGGGAAAATCTATGTTCTTATTTTTCAAAATTGGTGATTTTATCACAACTATAAGGGGATTAGTTGATAAAAAAAGGGGGAATGGCTAGTGCATAATAAAATTGATATTGTCAGTTTTGCAGTATCATGGAGGTGTTAAAAATGAAAGGATCAGGTACAGATCAATCGACTTGTGATTATCGATTTCTCTATAACAACGACTTTTATACCATGACATGCTTAGTCTACTCAAAAAATAATGATTATTTATGCATTGCCGCAGATACTTGGAATACCACTAAAGATGATAATAAGGTCATTCATAAAATAGTTTTTAACAAAAATAACAAAATAATTGTAGGATGTGTTGGACAGAATTCCACTGAGTATAAACATCTTGAAGATAGATTAAAAGATTTTCAAACAACAATCAGTATACAGTTAAGGAGTTAAAAATCATGGAATATATGTCTGCTCCTGAAACAGAAAAAAATGGGGAATTTCTGAAAGACGTGTACAGAAACTTTGTGAAGAGAACCGGATCCCGGGTGGGCAGCGGATTAGCCGGATGTGGCTGATCCCTACAGGTGCGAAGAAGACCATTGATGGAAGAACAAAGCAAGGCCGGAGGCGAGAAAATGAATAGGATTTTGGTTATTGACTCTGGTTGTGTTTTCGTCTTTAAGCGATGTAAGGCTGCGCAGTACAGCGGTGTGGAGTGGGGTCTTCTCAAAATCGGTCAACGGACTTATTATATTATTGACCGATTCGACTAATGGAGGGATAGGTATGAATGAAAAGTTTTTTTCTTTACCTCAAGAAAAGCAACAAGCCATTATCAATGGTGGGTTTCGCGTATTTTCACAAAATACATATAAGAATAGCCCTATGAGTGAGATTGCGAATGAAGCTGGAATCAGTAAGTCCTTGTTGTTCCATTATTTTCACAACAAAAAGGAACTCTATCTATTCCTTTGGGATAAATGTGTAGAAATAGCAAACAAACTTCTATCTCAACACGGATGTTATGATCAGACAGACTTTTTTGAGATCATGGAGCGAGGACTAAGGGTGAAAATGGATATATTTCGTTTATATCCAGACATGACTAAATTTGCAATTAAGGCATTTTATGAAAAAGATATTGAGGTTGGTGCTGCCATTCAAGAAAGCTACCTCAAATACTTTAGTCAAATGGGAAATAAGGCATGGGGAAGTATTGACCACAGTCAATTCATCCCGGGAATTGATGTTACTATGATGTATCGTGAAATGAATTGGGCTGCAACAGGATACATGTGGGAGATGATGCAGCGAGGAAAGATAGATGTAACTCAAATAGAGGAGGACTTTACAAATCTGCTTGCATTTTGGAAAAGCGTATATTTTCGTAAGGAGTACTGATGATATGAAAGCAATTAAAACGGTAAACCTCACAAAGAATTATGGAAAAGCAAGGGGTATTACGGAGCTAAATCTGTCTGTAAAAAAAGGCGAGTTCTTTGGCTTTATTGGCCCAAATGGTGCGGGGAAGTCAACAACAATTCGCACCCTGTTAGGGCTGATTTCGCCAACATCGGGTAGTGCACAGATTTTTGATAATGACATTGTAAAAGATAAAAAGGCAGTTTTACGGGATACAGGATACCTCCCTTCTGAATCATTGTTTTATCCGGGCATGAGAGTCAAAGACATTTTGAAACTGTCTGCTGATATGCGCAAAAAAGATTGTAGTGAAGAAGCAAAAAAACTTTGTGACCGCCTGAAACTTGAACCATCCAGAAAAATAGATGAATTGTCCTTCGGCAATCGAAAGAAGGTTTCGATTGTCTGCGCTCTTCAAAGTAATCCGGCATTACTGATCCTCGATGAGCCGACAGGAGGCTTAGATCCCCTAATGCAAAGAGAGTTTTTTAATATAATCAAAGAACGGAATCAGGACGGTGTAACAGTATTTCTTTCCAGTCATATACTGTCCGAAGTCCAGCACAACTGTTCTCGCGCTGCGGTCATTAGAGAAGGTAGAATAATTGCTTGCGACAGCATTGAAGCACTGACAAAAAGCAGCGCAAAACGGGTTTCTGTACAGGGCAATATAGATTTAGATGGAGTGGATGGAATTAGAGACATTAAAAAGGTGAATGGGTCTGTTAGTTTCCTATACACCGGGAATATAAATTCTCTTCTTCACATTCTTTCAAAGGGGCAAATAGCGGACTTGTCGGTTTCAGAACCGAGTTTAGAAGAACTATTCCTCCACTTCTACGAAAAGGATGGTAATAAAAATGCACTTGATAAGACATGAACTAAAACAAAGCAAGGTCCCTTTCTTGGTGTGGACAGCATCTATTGGCCTGTTGTTGGTGGTTTGCATTTTCCTATTTCCCGAAATGAAAGGAGAAATGGATGCGGTCAGTAATATGGGTGCTTTTACTGCTGCATTTGGTATGGATAGGTTGAACTTCGGCACCATGATTGGGTATTATGCTATACAGTGTGGTACGGTGCTGGGACTTGGAGGCGCTTTTTACGCGTCATTGTGCGCTATTGGAGTATTGAGCAAAGAGGAAAAATATAAAACCGCTGAGTTTTTGCTGACACATCCTGTCAGTCGTGTTCGTATTATCACAGAAAAGCTAATTGCAGTTATGTTGCAAATTACAGTAATGAATTTGCTAATATATGCTTTTTCAGTTGCTTCAATCGCTTTAATCGGTGAAAAAATCCCGTGGAAGGAGCTGAACTTGCTCCATTTGGCATACTATACCCTCCAAATTGAGCTTGCAGGCGTTTGCTTCGGTATATCCGCTTTTATGAGGAAGGGAGGTATAGGTGTCGGCCTTGGGATTGCTGCCATCATGTATTTCTTGAATTTGATTGCTAACATAGCTGATGTGGTAAAGTTTTTGAAATACATTACACCTTTTGGATATTGTGAGGGAGCGGATATTATAACAAAAAGCCGTTTGGATGGCCCTCTGATTGGAATTGGGCTTGCAATAGGGGTGATTGGTATTGTTGCTGCCTATTTGAAATACACGAGAAAAGATATATATTAAAATCTACATGATTGGAGGAATCAATTTCATATATATGAGAGTAGTTGCAAAAAAAATTGATGCCCATGCAGATATTCCAATATTGCATTTAGCCAATACCCTCAGTTCCATTCTCAACAGTTTTGATACTATCTTGTGTGTCAGTCACTTTGAACAGGAAATCGAAGAACTGGCCGATGATGCGATTAAAAACATCGAGGATGGAATATCAGTCTGATTATGTGCTTCAAAAAACAAACCTGGCTCCTGTGTCCCTCTTGCCAAAATAAGACACGGGTTAGAATCAGGACTGACACAGAATTAAAAAACTTCCCACTGTACTGCCCCAAGTGCAGAACGGAAACCCTTATCAATCTTAAACAGGGAATTATATCTATTATCAAAGAGCCAGACGCAAAGACGCAGAGCCGATGATCAACAGTCTTTTGACTGTGGTTGTCGGCTCATTTTTATAAGGAGAATCAATCAGTTATGAGAAACACCGCTTGTACAAAAATGGAAAAGTTGCCAAACGGCGGATAGATCAGCAATCACCTGACTATAACCTTTTTCTATGACGGCGG
>JAWRHV010000009.1:0-9818 GCA_040266995.1 Erysipelotrichaceae bacterium
AACGATTTTTTCGCCAGTCTGGTAGAGCGGATCGAAGAGCATCTGCGTGCCGGGGGTGAAGAAGCGGCCGTATTCTATCTCAATGAAAACGCCAACTCTGTACAGGCGGCCATCGACATCGCCAAGGAAAGAAAGCCAAAGGGCTATATCTTTCTCGGTGGTAATCTGATGGATTTTAATGAGAGCTTTAAAACAATCAAAGTTCCTTGCGTGATGTTGACCAATCACGTGGATTCCGGAACGATCGATAATTTGTCCAGCTTCTCGACCGATGACTGGCAAGCAGCTAGACAGGCTGTACAATATCTTCTGGATCATCATCACACGAAGATCGGCGTCATTGGTGGATCGACGGAGCTGTCACAGACATCCAACCGAAGAGTGGAGGCCTGTTTCTCATTGCTGAAAGACAATCACATATCATTTGATGTAAAAAAACAATATATCGGAACACGTTATTCTTTTGAAGAAGGATATCGGGGGGCAAAAGAACTCCTGAAACAGTTTCCGGAACTTACCGCTATCTTTGCGCTTAGCGATACGATAGCCATCGGTGCCATGCGTGCCTTGGCAGATAGTGGAAAACGGGTGCCGGAAGATATATCCATTATTGGCTATGATGGAATCAAGCATGGCCAGTATGCGGTTCCTAGGATTGCAACGATCCGTCAGGATATCGATGTCCTGGCCAAACGAGGCGTAGAGGATCTGTTGCTGCGTATTCATTGTAAATATGAACCAGTCCATGAACTGATTCCTTTTACCTTTATCGAAGGGGAGAGTGTCAGCGATCATCATGGATAGAAAGGAGTCCGGTATGAGGCGAAGTGCCGGAATACTGATGCCGATTTCGTCATTGCCTTCTCCTTATGGGATAGGCACCATGGGACAAGCTGCCAGAGATTTTATTGATTTTCTGGCACAGACGAAGCAGACGTATTGGCAGATCTTACCTATAGGGCCTACGGGCTATGGGAATTCTCCGTATTCCTCCTTTTCTTCCTATGCAGGCAATCCGTATTTTATTGATTTGGATTTATTGGAACAAAAGGGTTATTTAAAAAAAGAAGAATTTGTTTCCATTCCATGGGCAACCGATCCGGAAACCGTGGATTATGGAACTTTGTATACATATCGTCAGGGTGTTTTAAGAAAAGCCGTAAAACGAATGCTGGAAAAAGAAAACGATGCATTTCAAGCATTTACGGAAAAAGAAGCGTATTGGTTGACCGATTATGCGTTGTATATGACGATCAAGACCCTGCAAGGGCAGACCAGTATCGAACAATGGCCAAAGCCATATCGTCTGCGGGAACAAGCCGCACTGGATGCCATCCGACAAGACCATGCCGAAGACATTCTTTTTTGGCAGGGCGTGCAGTACTTATTTTACCAACAATGGCAGGATCTGAAGCAGTATGCCCATGATCATGGCATTCAGATCATCGGCGATCTGCCCATCTATGCAGCCAGAGACAGTGTGGATGTATGGGCGGACCCGGACCAGTTCTTACTGGATGATAACGGGATCCCCAAACAAGTGGCCGGTGTACCGCCGGATGGATTCAGTGCCGATGGGCAGCGTTGGGGAAACCCTATTTACAACTGGGAATTCATGAAGGAAACGAACTATCAATGGTGGATCGATCGGATCCGGCAGCAGCTGCGGTTCTACGATGTTCTGCGGATCGATCACTTCCGTGGATTTGAATCGTATTACGCGATCGAAGCCGGGCAGACCGATGCCCGAAGCGGAACCTGGTACAAAGGGCCGGGCATTGATCTGTTTCATGCCATTGACAAGCAGTTAGGGCATCCGGACATCATTGCCGAAGATCTGGGCTATTTGACCGAAGATGTGAAACAGATGTTAGAACAGACCGGGTATCCGGGCATGAGAGTATTGTTGTTTGGTTTTGATCCTCGTGATACCGGCAGCGGGTATTTACCGCATTGTTATATTCGCAATTCGATTGCCTATGCCGGCACGCATGATAATGAAACCATTATGGGATGGATGGAAAGCGCGCCGCAAGAGTATCGCGATCATGCCATCGAGTATTTGCATCTAAGCGAACAGGAAGGCTATCACTGGGGGATGATCCGTGCGGTCTATATGAGCGTATCGGATGTGGCCATCATTCAGTTTGCCGACCTATTAGGTCTTGACAACAAAGCAAGGATCAATACACCTTCTACAGTCGGACAGAATTGGGTATGGAGATATAAACAGAAAACATATGATCAGAAACTGGTCGATAAACTGGCCAGATGGATGCATCTGTATGGCAGAGCATCCGATAGTTAAGGAGAGATTAGGTAACAATGGCAACAGTCAGTTTAAAACACATTGTAAAAGTATATCCAAACGATGGAAAAAAGAAAAAGAAAAAGCCGGTAAACAATCTGAAAATCACCGAAGAAGGGGTACTGGCTGTACAGGATTTTAACCTTGAAATCAAAGATAAAGAGTTTATTGTACTGGTCGGTCCAAGTGGATGCGGAAAATCCACGACGTTACGAATGGTAGCGGGTCTGGAAGAAATCACGCGGGGCGACCTGCTGATTGATGATAAGAAAGTCAACGATGTAGCTCCGAAGGACCGTGACATTGCGATGGTATTCCAAAGCTATGCGTTGTATCCGCATAAAACCGTGCGGCAGAATATGGAATTCCCTTTAAAGCTTCGGGGCGCTTCCAAAGAGGAAATGCGCAAAAAAGTGGATGAAGCGGCCGAGATCCTGGGAATCACCGAATATCTGGAAAGAAAACCAAAAGCTTTATCCGGAGGGCAAAGACAGCGTGTGGCCATCGGTCGTGCCATCGTCCGTGAACCTAAGGTTTTACTGATGGATGAACCGTTATCCAACCTGGATGCCAAGCTGCGTAACCAGATGCGTGCGGAGATCATTAAATTACGTCAACGCATCGATACAACATTTATCTATGTAACGCACGATCAGACAGAAGCGATGACGTTAGGAGACCGTATCGTGATCATGAAGGATGGTATTATTCAGCAGATTGGTACGCCACAGGAGGTCTATGATAATCCTGCCAACATGTTTGTGGCCGGATTCATCGGGGTACCACAGATGAATTTCTATGATGGAAAACTGATTAAGAATGCACAAGGACAATACGCAGTTGCTCTTGAAGGGGCTGAAATTGTTCTGAGTGAGGAAAAACAAGCCAACCTTCGCAAGCAGAATGTGGAAGCACAGGATGTAACGATCGGTGTACGACCGGAGCATATTGAATTAGGAAACGAAGAAGGAAAGACTATTCACGGTACTGTGGATGTAAGCGAAATGATGGGATCTTCCATCCATCTGCATATGAACGCATGTGGAAAAGACGGCATTATTATCCTGCAGACTTTGAATATGGAACCACAGGATTTCCCTCAGATCGGACAGGATATCCAGTTTACATTCAGTGGAAATGTTGTACACGTATTTGATAAGACAACACAGAAGAATTTAGAGTTTTAACAGAGAATCAGCTTTTTTCGGAAAGCTGTTTTCTTTTTCTTTAAACATGTTATGATTCTGTGAAAGGAGAAGAATTATATGAAACGATTTAAGGGATTTCAAAGAGGGATCAACCTGGGCGGATGGTTGTCCCAGTTTGATGATAATACAAAAGAATACTTCGATACGTTTATCGTGGAGCAGGATATCAAGAATATTGCCGAGATGGGACTGGATCATGTACGTTTACCCATCGATTACTCGATCATCGAAGATGAGCAGGGAAATGAAAAGATAGAAGGGTATCGATATATTGATCATTGTGTCCAATGGTGCAAACAGTACGGCCTGCATCTGATCCTGGACCTACATCACACATTTGGCTATACCTTTGATCCATTGATCGAGATCGAAGACAGGGAAGCGTTTTTTAAAGAGAAGGCATTACAGGATCGGTTTGTCACATTATGGAAACGTCTGGCCAAACGCTATGGAAACGATAAAGATATTGCGTTTGAACTGTTGAATGAAGTCATTTCCGGAGAGATCCGCAATGAATGGAATGCGATTGCCTTGCGCGCCATCGAGGAAATTCACAAGATCACACCGGAAACATATGTAATACTAGGGGGCGTCTATTACAACAATGTGCGCAGTGTACCAGATCTGCCGGCACCGGTGGATGCGTATATGGTCTATAATTTCCATTGTTATGAACCATTGGTATTCACCCATCAGAAAGCATACTGGGTAGAAAACATGCCCAAGGATCTGGAGGTAGACTATCCTTGTTCCATAGAGACATTAAAGGAAAAGTCTGCTTTGTTATCGGAAGAACATGCCGGCGCTATCCACATCTCCCATGGAGAGAGCACCTCACCGCTTTTCTTTGAAGAATTGTTTTCGGATGCGATTGCCTATGCGCAAGCCAACGATGTGCCGCTATACTGCGGGGAATATGGAGTGATCGATCAGGCACCCTTAGATTCCACGGTGAACTGGTTAAAGGATATCCATACAGTCTTTGAAAAATACCACATCGGCCGGGCTCTTTGGACCTATAAGAAAAAGGACTTTGGATTGATGGATGAACATTATGCCCCTATCAAAGACAAAATGATCCCGTACCTTTAAAAGCGATTTTAGAATCAGAGAAGGGGATATCGATGAAATATCAACATTTTACCTATAAAGAACATGGCTTTTGCGGCCATCTGGTCATGCCATCCAGAAAAAGCACCAAAGCGGTACTGGTCTTTGCGGGCGGGGAAAAAAGCCTTCTGCCGGGTATCCAGATTGCGGAAGCATTTGCCGATTACGGGATCATCGGGATGGCCGTTTCCTTGTTTGGTGGTCCGGGATTACCGAAAGGGGCGGATCGGATCCCTATCGAGATGGGGATCAAAGCAGCGGATTGGATCAGGGAAAACGTACATCCAAAGACCCTTTGTACATATGGAATGTCAATGGGTTCGATCTTTGCGGTGTATACGGCAAAGTATACATCCATAGACAAGGTGATCTTATGTTCCCCGACCCATGCCGCTTTTGAAGGCAGTCCGGATAAGAAGCATCGGAGCCATCATTCCATCATCACCAAAGAGGGAAAAGACCTTCCGTTTCTCCCGCTGGACCTTTCTTCCTATAAAGCCGGTAAGTATTATCCACACCCAAACCAGGATATACAAGTCACAGGCATGTGGCTTTCCTATCGGGATGCGTATATGGATCTGGAAGCAGGAAAGAAAGCCTCCTTGCCGATCGATACCATTTCTTCGGAAGTGCTGTTGATTGCCGGCAGTGCCGATGAGATGTGGCCTTCCTTCTATTCGATCCAGATGATGAAAAAAAAGATGGATCTGGCAAAGAAGACCAATGTCCGGATCCTGATCTTTAAAAATGCCGGCCATCTGGTCGGCATGATGCCAAACCGCAGACATCATCCTTGGATTTACCGGGCCCTTCCGTTGATCGGGAAAAGGTACAAAAGGCTGAACGATTCCCGTAAGGATTCCCTGGATGCCCTGGCGTTCAGCCGGCAGGAAATCATTAAATTTATCATGTACGATCGTACAGAGGAGGAAGTATGATTGCAGAAATCATCAGTATAGGAACAGAACTGCTGTTAGGGGATATTGTCAATACCAATGCTCAGTATCTGGCCAAACATCTGGCCGCTCTAGGCATTGAGGTACATTACCAGACAGTTGTCGGAGATAATCCGGACCGCATCAAAAACGTTTTGGATGTAGCGTATACAAGAGCCGATATGGCCATTATGACCGGGGGACTGGGACCGACCAAGGATGACCTGACCAAGGAAAGAATCGCCGCTTATTTTGGAAAACAGCTGATCCTGGATCAAAAAGCTGTGGACAGGATGGCCAATACGCTGAAGAAAGTTCAAAAACAATCATTACTGCAAAGTCTGATCAAGCAGGCCTATGTCCCGACCGATTCTGTGATTCTATATAATCACAATGGTCTGGCTCCCGGCTGCATCATGGAGGATCAGGAAAGGATCTGCATTCTGTTACCGGGACCGCCGAAGGAAATGGAACCGATGTTTGAAACGTACTGCATTCCATACCTGAAAAGAATCAGTGAACAGGTGCTCGTTTCTGTGACCATACAACTGCTGGATTTTGACCATGCCGCTGTCATCGAAGTCGGGGAGGCCCCGGTGGCCGACCGTCTGGCGGAATTGCTGGATCTGACCAATCCTACGGTTGCGACATATACAAAAGAGGATGGCAATTTAGTACGTATTACAGCCAGGGCCGCCAACCGCGCAAAAGCTCTGGAAAAGATCCAGCCGGTTCTTACCGCGTGTAAGGAAAGAATCGGGGAACATCTGATACAAAGAATTGAAGAAGACAAAGGATAAGCCCGGGCAACGGGCTTTTTTCACGCTTTTCAATTCGATATAATAAGGCGCATAGGAGGGATTCTATGATACGTTTGATTGCGACCGATCTCGATGGAACATTATTGAATGCCCAGCATAGGATGGATCCGACGATCCTTCACAATATGGATAAAGTCTTAAAAACCGGCTGTGTCATCTGCTTTGCGACAGGAAGAGACACCAAATCAACCTTGGATATCGGTAACCGTCCTATCTACCGTATATGCATGAACGGGGCAGTGATTGTCGATCCGAAGGGACAGATCATTTATCAAAAAGCGATACAGCCTTCCATTATTAAGGAGTTGATGGCAACGTTTCCACAGGTTAATTTTGAATATGTCGGACTCCATGCTAAGTACTCTTTGTATTCCAAAGAAAGAAAGCGGAAGGAATTGGAGAATAACAGCTTCTGGAATGAAGAAGTACATCCATCGGTATTAAAGATGCTGGAAGCACAGTATGTGTTTGACAGTACCCAAGAAGATATATTAAGCCAGCCAATCTATAAAATTAATTCCTGGCCATTGGAAAAAACAGGAAAACAAGTTGACCGATGGATCCGGAACCATTCTGAATCGATCGTCAATACACCTTTTATGCCGGATTGTTTTGAGATCACACATAAACAGGTGAATAAAGGAAATGCTGTTCGGGCATTATGCCAACTCTTAGGAATTAAAGAGAGTGAAACAGCAGTATATGGAGACGGGCTGAATGATCTTTCTATGCTGGAGGCTTTTGAACATTCCTATGCGCCCATCGATGGTATGGATCAAGCGAAGAAGAAAGCGAATACGATTATCGGAGACAGCCGACAGTACAGTGTCAGCCGGCACATGATACAAATCACAAATACGAAATAGAAAAGCTCGAATGCAAGGGATTCCTTGTGATAAGAGCTTTTTGTTTTTTTGGGGTCTAAATTTAAATTATTTGGGTATATGAATATATGACCAAGATGTACTATATAAGTAGTAAGTCTCTCATCCATTTCTTTTTCGTGTAATAAGGGTTCAAGAGTCAGGAAAATTTTTTGCAATAAAAATAAAACTGAATAATCATGAGTTTGTTTTCCTTATTCTGTATAGTAAATACAAAGTTGATTAAAACTAAATTATGGAGATGTGCCAGTATGAGATTAGAAACACTATGAGATATAAAGGAGTGAATGAAATGCGAATTAAGTCAATTGCAAAAAAAAGCATCAGTGTACTAACGGTTATATTATTGATGATATGGGTAATGAATCCAATCCAGGCAGCAACCGGAAGAAAACTTATAACAAAAACGATTAGTGGTTCGTATTATACTAGTAATAGTATAAGCTATTCTATTAATGTGACAGCAGGAATTAGTTATACTAATAATGTGATATACAGTATTTCAAATCTATCTTTCAGTAACATTTATATCACGACAACGATTCCGACAAATACAGGGAATGTTGTACCACGTCAGATTAGTAAAAGTTATTCAGGAACCACTGCAACATATGTAGTGCAAGTAACTAGAACGGCGCAAGGTGTATATACGGATAAAGTTAATTATACAATATATTACACAATATATGACTATGGAAGTCCTTATAGCTTGGGAAATGGAAATGAAAACACCACAGTAAATAACGAAGCAAGTATAGATGTAAAAATTGAGATGAGCGAGCCATATGATATACAATATTTTGAATAACTTAGATATGAAGAAAGAGGTTCTCAGACAATGGATAATGTATTAATCAATGAGCAGGGGCAGCTGGTCATAAATAAAGGATCGCAAGGGACCTATTCCTTGGATGAGATAGAAGAGTGTACGATACAATTTGAAGATGCGCATTTTAAAGGAAAATCAAAACCTTTTAGCCATGTCATCTATGATGCATGGGTACAAACCGGATGGTTGCGACCACCAGCTTGCTATATTGGATTGATCATAAAGCTTAAAAATAAAGAAACGGTCTATGCCTATATATCAAATCATAAAGTACGCTACGGAACAAAAGAATATGATGAGGATAAAAGAATTGCAAAAAAAATAAAAAAGAAAATAGATATGAATTAAAATACATATTTGACAATAAAAAGCGGGAAACTCCCGCTTTTTAAATGAGAAAGGACGGAAAGAAAGGGGTTACAAATTATATTTAATAATAGATAAATAAATATATGAAAAAAAATAAAAAAAATAGTTGAAAAGTATATCGATATTTGATAGTATAAGTGAGCGCTCGGGCGAGAGCCTGGGGGCACGGTCTTTGAAAACTGGATAGAAATTAACCAAGAAACACGTCAATTTAAAAAAGGAAAAACGATGTCAGAGAGACATCTGAGCTAAAATCAAATGGAGAGTTTGATCCTGGCTCAGGATGAACGCTGGCGGCGTGCCTAATACATGCAAGTCGAACGGAGCCTTTCGGGGCTCAGTGGCGAACGGGTGAGTAACACGTAGGTAACCTGCCCATGTGCCCGGGACAACAGCTGGAAACGGCTGCTAAAACCGGATAGGTATCGAGGAGGCATCTCCTTGGTATTAAAGGGGCTTTCGGGCCCTGAACATGGATGGACCTGCGGTGCATTAGCTGGTTGGTGCGGTAACGGCGCACCAAGGCGACGATGCATAGCCGACCTGAGAGGGCGAACGGCCACATTGGGACTGAGACACGGCCCAAACTCCTACGGGAGGCAGCAGTAGGGAATTTTCGTCAATGGGGGGAACCCTGAACGAGCAATGCCGCGTGAGTGAAGACGGTCTTCGGATTGTAAAGCTCTGTTGCGAGAGAAAAAGGACGGGGTCAGGAAATGGGCCCCGGATGATGGTATCTCGCCAGAAAGTCACGGCTAACTACGTGCCAGCAGCCGCGGTAATACGTAGGTGGCGAGCGTTATCCGGAATGATTGGGCGTAAAGGGTGCGTAGGCGGCACGATCAGTCTGGAGTGAAAGGCTGCAGCTCAACTGCAGTATGCTCTGGAAACTGTCGGGCTAGAGTACAGAAGAGGGCGATGGAACTCCATGTGTAGCGGTAAAATGCGTAGATATATGGAAGAACACCGGTGGCGAAGGCGGTCGCCTGGTCTGCTACTGACGCTGAAGCACGAAAGCGTGGGGAGCAAATAGGATTAGATACCCTAGTAGTCCACGCCGTAAACGATGAGAACTAAGTGTTGGGGGAATAACTCAGTGCTGCAGTTAACGCAATAAGTTCTCCGCCTGGGGAGTATGCACGCAAGTGTGAAACTCAAAGGAATTGACGGGGGCCCGCACAAGCGGTGGAGTATGTGGTTTAATTCGAAGCAACGCGAAGAACCTTACCAGGCCTTGACATCCCCGGCGAAGGTATAGAGATATACCGGAGGCTAACCGGGTGACAGGTGGTGCATGGTTGTCGTCAGCTCGTGTCGTGAGATGTTGGGTTAAGTCCCGCAACGAGCGCAACCC
>JAWRHV010000010.1:0-109689 GCA_040266995.1 Erysipelotrichaceae bacterium
ATCATAAGTGATGGTTTCGCGGGAAAAATCTATATTCTCGAGAAGGAAATGTCCTCTGGTTCCACAAATATTATAAAGGGCCAGGAACAACTCTCTTTTTGTCACTTTTTCGCGAATTGCTCTTTGTCTCAAATGATGCACTGTCTCATCTTGAGGTCTTGGGATTTCTTCGGTATCTGTGGTAAAACTTAGAAAGCCTTCTTTATCTATTTGCGTTTTAGAAAGAATCCCAAAATCATCAAACGCATCTTTTAATTGTTGTTTCCTCCATTTTTTTCTTCGAAGAGTTCTTCTAGCCGAGCGATTTTTTCTAGGGTCTGCGGCCGGTTTTGCTTCTTCAAACAGGCGTACACCCATATCAATCAGTTTTCCTTCTTCCTGATCAATAAGAGCCCATCCCACTGAACCAATGCCAATGTCTAATCCTAATGTAAATTCCTTCATAATATGTCCTTTCTTTGATAGTTGCTAAACACTTACTATGATTATACTACACTTGTATATTGGAGATACAAATGTTTAACAAACTTTTACAATTTTAGTATCCACCAATCATATTCTATTGATTTGTTATTAACCCTTTTTGTTTGATGGCACTATGAATCTCATTTCATATACTTGCACATTTATTGACACTATTCGTGTCTATAACATTTTTTGTCTGTGCATTTTGTTAAAACTTTCCTGTTTTTCCTTACTCTGATTCCCATTAATGCTATTGTCATAATCATAACAATCTTGATGAAAGCATTCTAACCTGAATATAACTAAACGGGAGTCCGTAGAGTCCTGCTTTGTTCATGTTATTTCTTACAGAATATAAACATAATAAACCCGTGTCATGTATTTCTTCTGGAGTGTAGTCCTGTCATCCATCGATTGGTAACATAAAGTCTCCTTTTTATAACCTTGTTACCTACTATAAAGATAAGAAAGAGCATCAAAAAAATCCCCTGATTTAGGGGATCTATTCAAATAAACCTTGCTGGTAATCGATCTTTAAATGCTCATAAGCTTTGGCTGTGGCAATTCTTCCTCTTGGAGTACGGTTGATAAAACCGATCTGTAATAAATAGGGTTCATAGACATCTTCGATGGTGGTACTTTCTTCGCCGATACTAGAGGCTAGTGCTTCCAATCCGACCGGTCCGCCTTTAAAGCGTTCAATGATTCCTCGTAAGTAACGATGATCGACTTTATCCAATCCAAGGTGGTCAACCTCCAGACGGTCCAGGGCATCTCTGGCTACATCCAAAGAAATCAGGCCATCGTTATATACCTGGGCAAAGTCCCGTACTCTTCGGAACAGACGATTGGCAATACGTGGTGTGCCTCGTGAACGCAAAGCGATCTCCTGGACGGCATCGTCATCGATCTTTGTGTTCATAACACGGGAGGTGCGGGCAACGATCTTTTTCAGGTCATTGAGCTCGTAATATTCCAGCTGGGACACAATGCCAAAGCGGTCTCGTAACGGGGCGGTCAGATCGCCGGCCCGAGTTGTAGCTCCCACCAGGGTAAACGGTGGCAAAGATAAGCGGATACTGTGTGTTGTCGCTGTATCTTTTCCGACCACAATATCCAGACAATAGTCTTCCATGGCCGGATATAACACCTCTTCCACTTGTCTAGGCAAGCGATGGATCTCATCGATAAACAGGACATCGCCTGGTTCCAACGTTGACAACAAGGCTGCCAGATCCCCGCTTTTCTCTATGGAAGGTCCGCTGGTCGTCTTGAGATTTCCACCCATTTCATTGGCTAAGATATACGCCAGTGTGGTTTTTCCCAAGCCCGGCGGCCCATACAAAAGAACATGGTCCAAGGCTTCATTTCTTTGTTTGGCGGCATTGATAAAAACACGCAGGTTTTCTTTTAATGTATTCTGCCCAATATATTCTTTTAATGTAGACGGACGCAGCGTTGCTTCCAATGTATCATTATCCTGTAATCCTGCATCCACTTCTCTAGTTTCCAATGTGATTCCTCATTTCTATTTCGCTAATAATCGCAATGCCTGCTGGATCATCTGTGGAGTAGTCAGCTCCTTATTCGAAATCAGTTCCTTCTTTATTGATGTTAACTGATTTACCTTATATCCCAAAGACACCAGAGCTTCCTGTGTTTCGTCCCATACAGGATTCTCGATCTTCGCTTCTTTTGTATCCACGGCGACAAATTTCCCCTTCAGATCCAATACGATCTGACCGGCTGTTTTGGCTCCGATTCCCGGCAATGCTTTTAATCGTTTGATATCATCATTTTCAATGGCCGCAATCATTTCAGCGCCACTGATGGCACCCATGATATTCATAGCACTTTTCGGTCCGACTCCTTTTACGTTGATCAACCGGACAAAGACCTCATAATCCTCTTCTTTTTCAAACCCAAAGAGAAGCATCGCATCCTCCCGGACATGTTGATAGGTATATAGGAAATAATCCTGACCGAATTTCATGGATTCGGGATGGGATACATAGACTTCATAGCCTACCCCTTGTACATCCAGTACCACGCTTTCCTTGCGGATCAGGCGTAATGTTCCCTGCACAAACGCAATCATGGAATGCCTCCTTTCCAAGCAGAACCATTATAACATAAAAGCGATTTATCAAGCTTAGATTACGCAATGTTCTTCGTGCTTTGTTCGTTTCCATTTTATTGACATCTTTTCAAATTCTATTTATCATTAAGTTACCAAGATTAAGTTAAAGAAAGAGGTGCTAAAATGGCAAACATGAAATTAGTTCTTGTTAGACATGGCGAAAGTGAATGGAATAAATTGAACCTGTTCACTGGTTGGACAGATGTCGATTTAAGTGAAAAAGGACACGAAGAAGCAAAGAACGCTGGTAAGATCTTAAAAGAAAAAGGATTTGATTTTGACGTAGCGTATACTTCTTATTTAAAACGTGCCATCCATACTTTAAACCATGTATTAGATGAAATGGATCGTAACTGGATCCCGGTAATCAAAAGCTGGAAATTAAATGAACGTCATTACGGTGCTCTTCAAGGATTGAACAAAGCGGAAACAGCTGAAAAATTCGGTGAAGAACAAGTATTGATCTGGAGACGTTCCTTTGATGTAAAACCTCCTGCCCTGGAATTGACAGATGAAAGACATCCTGCTAACGCAGAAATGTTCCGTGATGTAGACAGAGCATTGTTACCGGCAAATGAAAGTTTGGAAACAACCATCGAACGTGCTGTTCCTTACTTCAACGAAGTCATCAAACCGGATATGCAGGCTGGTAAGCGTGTTATCATTGCTGCACATGGTAACTCTTTACGTGCATTGGTAAAATACTTTGACAACTTGACAGCGGATGAAATCTTAAAGGTCAACATCCCTACAGGTACTCCGTTGGTTTACGAATTTGATGAAGACTTCAATGTTGTTGATAAATATTACTTAGCTGACGAAGAAGCATTAAAGGCAGCTATGGACGCTGTGGCTAACCAAGGTAAAAAAGCATAAATTGAATGAATTTCTTAAAATGCCGAAAAGTTTTCGGCATTTTTTGTTTCCTCCATACTAAATTTCCTTTATAATAATGTTTGCTTTATGAGGTGACACATATGATTTTTAATAATATATTAGATGCTATGGGAAATACGCCGTTGATCCGGCTTAATCACTTAGTCGATGAAGACTGTGCCCAGATTTTCGTTAAGTTTGAAGGTTTGAATGTAGGAGGATCCATCAAAACAAGGACCGCCTATAATATGATCAAGCACGCCGAACAGGAAGGTCTTTTAAAAGAAGATTCCATCATTGTCGAACCAACCAGCGGAAACCAGGGGATCGGTTTAGCTCTGATCGGTGCCGTAAAAGGCTATCCGACCAAGATCATCATGCCGGATTCTGTCAGTGTGGAACGAAGAAAGCTGGTACAGCACTACGGTGCCGAAGTGATCTTGATCCATGATGATGGCAATATCGGAAAATGTATCGATGACTGTATACAGCTCGCTTTAAAGATGAAGGAAGAAGATCCACGCGTCTATGTGCCACAACAGTTTGAGAACAAAGCCAATGTGGAAATTCAGAAAAACCGGACAGCCCAGGAAATCCTGAGAGACTGCGATTGTCCGATCGATGGTTTCTGTTCCGGCATCGGGACCGGCGGTACCATTACCGGTATCGGAGAAGCTTTGAAAGAAGTCTATCCGGACATGACCATCTGGGCTGTGGAACCGGAAAACGCAGCGATCTTAGCCGGCGGTTCGATCGGCACCCATTTACAGATGGGTATCGGAGATGGCATTATCCCAGCCATCCTGAACCAGAACATCTATGATGATATCTGTGTTGTAGAAGATGATATTGCCTTACAGACTGCTAAGGATCTGGCAGCTAAAGAAGGTATTCTGTGTGGTATTTCCAGCGGGTCCAATGTAGCTGCCGCTATCCAGCTGGCCAAAAAGCTGGGAAAAGGAAAAACCGTTGTTACCATCCTTCCGGATACAGCTGAACGCTATTTCTCCACCCCGTTATTTGATGATTAATATCAACAAAGGCCGAGCCCTAAAGACTCGACCTTTCTTTTAAATACATACAATGCGCATAGACACACTCTCTGCTTCATTCCATTCTTTTTTTGCCAATTCCGTTTCATCCAGTGTTTCCAGTTGGTCAATGATATGGATTCCATCAATCAACATGTCTTCCAAAATCATACCGCAGCATGATTCATATCGTTTATCCGCCTTTTGGATATCCCCATAATAGAGCGCATCCGCAAAGGAATAGAGCGGAACGATCTCAAATCCTTTATAGTGAATAGACAATTCCATCTGACGGTCCTGGATCTTGTGAAACAGCGCCTGCCTGGACTCATTTAGAAACACTTTGGTGATTGCGTCATTAATCTGGTCTATAATGTCATTCATATACTTATCCTCCCGTTACCAAAAGGATAAAGAAATAACTGACATTTCTGATGTTCAATTGTTGGATATTATCGGAAACTGACTGTTTTTACATAATCCTGCCGGATCATATAGGATATGAATTCATTTTGGTCAAATCGACCCGGGATCGTTGTTTCCAGGACCACCTGGATCACATCGTTATCGAAGTATTCCACCTTGTAAATTTCATAACCGATATCGAATTTATCAAAGTCCTCCATCAGACGTTGTATAGCTTGTCCGGTATCATACAGTTCAAAACGTAAAGGTTGCGAGGATGTATCGATCTTTTCGAAGACCCCCTTATGCAGGATGATCTGGATCATCAATATTAACAGTGTTGTAAAAACACCAATATCGTACAATCCCATACCGATGGTACATCCAACACCGGCCGTGGCCCACATACCGGCTGCCGTGGTCAATCCGGAAATCGTTCCATGCCGGACAAAGATAATGCCGGCTCCCAGAAAACCGATACCACTGACGATCTGGGCAGCAATACGGGCTCTGTCCGCACTGACATTATCCGCAAAACCATGTACGGAGGTAATCGCAATCAAACAAGCGCCCAGACAGATGATGGAATGGGTACGCAGACCGGCTTCTTTATTTTTACTGCTGCGCTCATACCCGATCAACATACCACATAGCGTGGCGACCAGGATCCGCAGCATCCATTCTAAATGTGCTAATACCATATTATCTGCTCCTTCCGATCTTGTATTTCTATTATCCTAATTTTCCCACATATTTTCAATACAGTTATATTATTTAAAAAACCATTTATGATAAAATAAAAGCCGAAAGGAGCAGAGAAACTATGAAAAAAAGTTTAAAACGTTTTCTCTCATTAATCATTTCTTGCTTCCTGTTTGCAGGACTGGCCGCTTGTGGGTCCTCATCCACAAAAAAAGAAGCGGATGCTTCGGACAAAAATACCTTTACGGTAGGATTTGACCAAAACTTCCCTCCATTCGGTTATGTAGATGAAGACGGAAATTTCACTGGATTTGATATTGAATTAGCTACTGAAGTCGCCAATCGTATGGGCAAGGAGATCGTTCTTCAGCCAATTGACTGGGATGCCAAGGATATGGAACTGGAATCCGGAACCATTGACTGCATATGGAACGGTTTTACCATTAACGGACGTGAGGATAAATATACATGGTCTACGCCGTATATGACAAACATGCAGGATATCGTTGTACGCGCTGATTCCGGCATTGAATCTTTGGAAGACCTGGAAGGCAAGATCGTGGATGTCCAGAAAGAGTCTTCTGCATTAACCGCACTGGAAGACAATCCGGATCTGATGGACAGCTTTGCGGAATTAAATCAGGTAGCTGATTATAATACAGCGATCATGGATCTAGAATCCGGCGCTGTGGACGCTGTTGCCATGGATCATTATGTAGCCTTGGATCAAATTGCCAATAAAGACAATATGAAGATCCTGGATGAACACATTTCCGATGAGCAGTATGGAATCGGATTCCTGTTAGGAAACGAGGAACTCAGAGATGAAGTAGAAGCGATCCTGCTGGAAATGGTTAAGGACGGCACGTTCGAAGAGATCTCAAAGAAGTATTTTGATACCAATGTAGCCAGTGAAGAGCTGTTGAAAAAAGCTGAAGAATAAGCAAGGAACGAAATGGTTAAACCATTTCGTTTTTTATTTAAGATTCTCTGTAACTTTCTCCCGTATTAAAAGTCGATTTATGATAAAATAAACAACGAATGGAGTGAGAAATATGAAAAAGAGAGTATCTCGTCTTTTTTCTTTATTGATGACATTTTTTTTGTTCGCAGGGATCGTGGCCTGTTCCACACCTTCGACCAAGAATGAAGCCCCAAAGAAAGAAGACAATACCTTTGTCGTAGGGTTTGATCAGAATTTTCCGCCTTTCGGCTATGTGGATGAAAAAGGAAACTTCACGGGATTTGATATCGAACTAGCTACCGAAGCTGCCAAACGAATGAACAAGAAGATCGTTTTACAGCCTATCGAATGGGATGCCAAGGATATGGAACTGGAATCCGGAACCATAGACTGCATCTGGAATGGTTTTACCATTAACGGACGTGAGGATAAATATACATGGTCCACCCCTTATATGTCTAATTACCAGGACATCGTTGTACGCCTGGATTCAGGTATCAACACCTTTGATGATCTAGCCGGTAAAGTGGTCGATGTCCAGAAAGAATCCACCGCTTTAAGCGCCTTGGAAGATAATCCGGAATTGATGAACAGCTTTGGCCAATTAAACCAGGTTGCCGATTATAATACGGCTATCATGGATCTGGAATCCGGGGCCATCGATGCCATTGCGATGGATCACTTTGTAGCCATTGACCAAATCAAGGGAAAAGAGAATCTGATCATCCTGGATGATCATATTTCCGAAGAACAATATGCGATTGGTTTCTTATTGGGAAATGATGAACTTCGTGATGAAGTGGAATTAGTCATGAAAGAAATGATGGAGGATGGCACATTTGAAAAGATCTCCATGAAATACTTTAATACCAATGTAGCCAACAAAGAGTTCATTACCGAAGCCAAAAAGGTAACATCTAAACAAGTACAAAAGCAGGAAAAAGTAAAATCCAATAACGGCATGGCCATGACGACCATTATGAAACAGCTGGCCGGAGGTATGGGAACAACCATCTTTATCTTTGTGATGACCTTGCTGTTTGCCCTGCCTTTAGGTTTACTGATTGCGTTTGGCCGTATGTCCAAAAACCTGATCCTGTCTACGATCTTCAAGATCTATATCTCGATTATGCGTGGAACCCCGTTGATGCTGCAGATGTTGGTCATCTACTTTGGCCCTTATTATATTTTCGGTATGCAGATCTCTTCTGCTTATCGCGGCCTTGCCGTCATCATCGCCTTCTCTTTGAACTATGCTGCCTACTTTGCGGAAATCTATCGAAGCGGTATTGCTTCCATGCCAAAAGGACAATATGAAGCCGCTACGGTCTTAGGCTATGATAAAGTGCAGACGTTCTTTATCATCATTCTGCCACAGGTCATCAAACGGATCCTGCCGGCAATCACCAATGAGGTCATCACGCTGGTAAAGGATACCTCGCTGGCCTTCTCGATTGCGTATGCGGAAATGTTTACACAGGCCAAAGCGCTGGCAGCCGCCGAAAAGAGCATGATCCCGTTTGTGGTCGCTGCGATCTTCTACTATGTCTTCAATTTCCTGGTAGCTGCTTTGATGGAACACTTTGAAAAGCGCATGAGCTATTATGAATAGAGGTGAGTCGGAATGAATATATTGGAAATGAATCATATCAAAAAGAGCTTTGATAATACGAAGGTCCTCGAGGATATTAATCTCACCGTTCGCGAAGGCGAAGTCGTATCCATTATTGGTCCGTCCGGCTCCGGAAAAAGTACATTATTACGATGTGCCACCTTCCTGGAAACCATGGATGACGGAGAAATGAAGTATATCGGAAATACGGTTGTCCGTTCGGAAAACGGCCATGCGGTATACGGATCCAAACAAGACCAGAGAGAAGCCTTGAGCTACTTTGGTCTGGTCTTTCAAAACTTCAACCTATTTCCACATTTTTCCGTGATGAAGAACATTACGGATGCCCCGATCCGGATCCAGAAACGAGAGAAGGAACAAGTATACAAAGAAGCCCGTGTCCTGTTGGCTCAAATGGGATTGGAGGACAAAGAGGATGCGTATCCATGTCAGCTATCCGGTGGTCAGCAGCAACGTGTCTCCATAGCTCGTGCTCTGGCATTAAAGCCGAAGATCTTATTCTTTGATGAACCAACCAGTGCCCTGGACCCGGAATTAACACTGGAGATCCTGAAGGTCATCAAGCAGCTGGCAGAAGAAAAGATGACCATGGTCATCGTCACCCACGAAATGACCTTTGCCCGCGATGTGTCCAACCGGATCATCTTTATGGAAAACGGTGTCATCGTCGAAGACGGAAAACCGGAAGATTTGTTTACTTCGGACAACCAGCGAACCAAGGAATTCCTGGGAAAGTATTACGGATAATAAAAGAATTCGAAGAGTTGTTATTCCTCTTCGAATTTTTTCTTTCTTTTTAAATACATCACCATCGAGTTGTAGTTATCATCTCCGGATTTCAGAATGTACTTTTTTGGTCCATTGACAAACTGCACTCTACGTTCACCAATCTGCTGTACCTTCACATCTTCCCACTTCCACACATCTTTTCTGGCAAAATGATCGGTCACCACAATTTCTTCATCACTGACGGTAATGCTCTTATTGAAATAATTCAACAAAAGGATCAGCCCGTTCACAAAGACAGCCCCATACATGAAGATAAAGATGATGCTGGTCCCCATCGTCGCTTTCCCTTGCGTCAGCATCGTAATCGTATTGACAAATAAATAAGCGGAAGCCGCTACAACAATCACCGGAAATAATAAATTAGAGCCGGATTTCTGTGTACATTTAATTTTCTGCATAATCATTCCTCGATTCTTTTTTCATTATAACGAATTCTTTCCCTATTTGCATAGAACCTTCTTTTTTTTCCTTATCGTATGTATATTTTAGAGCTTTTTAAGAATTCCATGTGTCATTCTTAAGCAAACATGATAAAATACTCTTGTGTATAAATATATAATTAGTAAGGAGAGAGATTATGAAAAACTTTATGAAAGAATTTAAAGAATTCGCTATGCGCGGCAACGTCATGGATATGGCTGTCGGTGTTGTTATTGGTGGTGCGTTTACCGCAATCGTTACAAGCCTGGTTGGTGATATCATTACACCATTGATCGGGATCCTGACCGGTGGTGTTGATTTTACCGGTTTAGCTGTAACTGTCGGAGACGCTAATATCACTTACGGTAATTTTATCCAGGCTGTTATCAACTTCCTGCTGATTGCTCTTGTTATCTTCATCATGATCAAATCCATGAATAAGATGAAGAAGGAAGAACCGGCACCGGAACCAGAACCGGAAGTAGACGAAACACTGGAAACTTTAAAACAGATCCGCGATCTGCTGGAAAAGAAATAAGTCGTAAAGTCATGAGAAATCATGGCTTTTTTATTATGTGCAAATCCATGATGAATATGTGAAATGATGTCAAAACTTGATTCTTTTCTCTAAATATTGTATAACTGCACCATACACTTTTTAAAAAGGTGTTCATTATTACACATTTATATGTAATAATTCGCGTTCAGGAGGTGCATGTTATGATATGAAATGTAGTTATCAAATCCATGATGTCAGCTTCCATGTTGTTTACTTCGACAAATACATGGGAAGCCTTTAATAATACAGAAGGTAAAGAGCCGGTCCTTTCTGTCGCACAGACGGCTGTTCTCACCAAGAGCAGCACAGAAGGACTGAATAAAAAAGAAATATATATAAAACAACCGGAAGGCAATGTACAATGTACATTGTATTCTACGGTTATGATGCTGCGTCGAAACGCGATCCTTAACGGAGAAACCGACTGGAAAGAGATTACCGTAGACGCTGTAGAACAAGTGGCATGGAGCGGCAGCGGTCTGTTGTATGAATTTACGTACGATGACATGAACGTCAAAACAACGGCGAATACACTGGATCCAAACCTCAGCACGGAAGAAAAAAAGAAGGTGCTGATCGAAGCCCTTCAACAACATCCGGAAGGAATCGTTTTCTATGTAGCCGGCTATAATGCGATGCATGCTGTTTTACTGACGAGCTATGATGCTGATTCGGATACATTCTATTGTTACGATCCGGCTATGTGTGCACCGGATGCCATCATCCCGATCATGGACAGCAGCTATGCCACGACATATCATATTGAAGATATGGATACGTTGATCGCATCCATGAACTATTATTGGTATGTAGAATAAATCGTTGCGTATTCGGAACCGGTTCCGGATACGCTTTTTATATCCTTTTAAAAAAGCGGGATCTCCCGCTTTAATAACCATATTCAGATAATGATTCGTCGTAATATACATCCTCGGAAGCCGGTTGCTCTTGGTCAATCGGTTCCTCTGCTTCCACCGTATAGTATTCAATGACATCGTAATCATCAAGAATCAGACAAAGCTCCTTGTTTTCATATGTGATGGTTCCACGGGCCATCACCTTACAATCTCCGTCCTCCGGCAGCGTTCCTCGTAAACGGATCATATCGGTCCCATCTTCCGTCAGCATGTAGAGCATCGGTTCATTGTCTTCATAGCCGAATATGCTTTGTGGGAAGACGCCGATCACTTCCACGTCCTTTTCCAGATACTCCTCCGGACTCTGCAGAATGTCCTCCAGGTTTACCGTATCCTCACTGACCTTGACATCTTTTTCCACAGCTTTTTTATTGCTGATCTCAAAGGAAGACAATACTTTATTGATTCCGTATCCGGTCAATGTGTTTTTTGTTTTGATGACCGTGATAACGACATACCCTTTGTTTCCCGGCAGAATGTAGATTTCAGATCGCAGGGATTTGTCCTTGCCATTCTTATAATCCAGCTCCATCATCACAAACTTATTGCCATCGACGGTCTTGGTTCCATAGGATTCCCCACTGAATTTACGGGCATCCGCATTCTCTTCCTGATCCTCCATCAGGTATTCAATATTGGTATCCGAATAAAAATCTTCCTCGTCGTAAACGACGCCATCCTTTTCATAGCGGACATTCAAGATTGGATAGCTTTGCCCTTTGATTGTGAATTCCAGTTCATCATCATATTCGTTGACTTCCAGATCCTCACTGACCGTAAATGCGAATTCACCGACAATCTGTTCACTGTCTCCTTTAAAGGTTTGCGCGCTTTTGGCATAAACCGGAACCAGCGCCAAATTCAGAACCAGCATACCAGCCGTTAACAGGGAAGCTCCCTTTTTAAGGAATCGAAACATAACAGTTCTCCTTCGTATTCTCTGACTCTATTATACATAAGAAATATTTAAACACCTAAAAGAATTACGAAAAATCTAATTGTACCGGACAATGGTCACTGCCATAAATATCGGTCAAGATCTTGGAATCCTGTACCCGCGCAAAGAGCTCCGGGGATACCAGCCAATAGTCGATCCGCCATCCGGCGTTCTTTTCCCGGGCACGGAAGCGATAGCTCCACCAGGAATATTCCACCTTATCCGGATAAAGTGTCCGGTAGCTGTCCTGCAGCTGGGTCAGTAAATTGGCCTTAAAGCTGTTTCTTTCTTCATCCGTAAAACCGGCATTGCGGCGGTTTGTCTTCGGATTCTTCAAATCAATTTCTTCATTCGCCACATTAAAATCACCACAGATCAAAACCGGCTTATCCAGGGATCTGACATAGTTTCCAAACGCGATATCCCAATCCATCCGATAATCCAACCGTTTCAGTTCAGATCCGGCATTAGGCGTATAGACCGTCATCACATAATAATCTTCATATTCAAGGGTAATGACCCGGCCTTCGGTATCGTGTGCCGGTTGATCGATCCCGTAACGGACGCTCAACGGCTCCTCCTTACATAAAATCATCGTGCCGCTGTACCCTTTCCGTTCTGCGCTATTGATATACCGATAGGGGTACAGTTCACAATCCACCTCTATCTGCTCCGGTTGGGCTTTGGTTTCCTGGATGCAGAAAACATCCGCATCCAGCGCGTATAGTATTTCCACGAAATCCTTTTTCATCACTGCCCGGATCCCGTTTACATTCCATGATATTAATTTCATAATCCACTCCTTCTTTTCTATTATAACCAAAAAAAGCCGAAGATAAACGCTTCGGCTTAGAAACATTAGTGTTTGAAGTGACGGACGTTTGTGTACACCATGGTAATCCCATGTTTGTTGCACTCATCAACGGACAGCTGGTCCTTGATGGATCCGCCCGGCTGGATGATGGCTGTGACCCCGGCAGCAGCGGCTGCTTCCACAGTATCCGGCATCGGGAAGAAGGCATCGCTTGCCAATACAGAACCCTTGGCTTTATCGCCAGCTTGTTCAATGGCAATCTTCGCTGCGCCGACACGGTTCATCTGTCCGGCTCCGACACCAATCGTCATATCGTCTTTTACCAAGACGATCGCATTGGATTTCACGTGTTTTACAACCTTCCATCCGAACAACATCTGACGCATTTCCTCTTCGGTTGGTTTCCGGTTGGTGACACAATGTACATCGGCTTCTGTAATGGTATGCATATCCATTTCCTGTACCAGTAAACCATCATTGACATTGGTATACTTCAAGGCGGTATTGGTGGATAATGTTGTATCCAGCTTCATCAGACGGATGTTTTTCTTTCTCGTTAAGATTTCCAGTGCTTCTTCGCTGAAGTCCGGCGCAATGACGATTTCCAAGAAGATCTTGGATAATTTTTCCGCCAGGGAAGCTTCCACCTTATCGTTCAGAGCCACAATCCCACCAAAGATGGATACTGGGTCTGCTTCATACGCTTTATCCCAGGCAGCTTCAATATTGTCACCGATTCCCACACCACATGGATTCATATGTTTCAGTCCGACAGCTGCGTACTGTCCTTCAAAATCCTTCAGGATCTCAATGGCCGCATTGCCATCCTGGATGTTGTTGTAGGAAAGCTCTTTTCCGTGCAGCTGCTGGGCATTGGCCAAGGAGTATTTTGGCATCATGCCTTTATAGAAAGCTGCTTTCTGATGCGGATTTTCTCCATAACGAAGATCCTGCACCTTATCAAAGGTGATCGTTAATTTTTCCGGGAATTCATTGCCTTCCTTCTTGGTCAGATAGTCGGCGATCATCGCATCGTACTGGGCTGTTGTACGGAACACCTTGGCAGCCAGGGCTTCTCGGGTTTCCAACGTTGTATCGCCGAATTCCTTATACTCACTCAATACTTTTTCATAGTCCGACGGATCAGTCACAACGGTAACCGACTGGTAGTTCTTGGATGCGCTTCGTAACATGGAAGGGCCTCCGATATCGATGTTTTCAATGATTTCCTCATGGGAAACCCCTTCTTTTTGTACGGTCTGTTTAAACGGATATAAGTTTACGCAGACCAGTTCGATCGTTTCGATTCCCAGCTCTTCCAACTGGTTCATATGATCCGGATTGGAACGTACGGCTAACAGACCCCCATGTACTTTCGGATGCAGTGTTTTTACACGGCCATCCATGATTTCCGGAAAACCGGTGACATCACTGATACCAATTGGTTTCAATCCTGCCTGCTCCAAGGCACGCTTGGTTCCCCCGGTAGAGATAATTTCAAAACCCAGATTGACAAGTCCTTCCACAAATTCTACAATTCCTGTCTTATCAGACACACTGACTAACGCTCTTTTCATCGAATTTTTACTCTTCCTTTCTCGATTTTTACTTTTCCGTCGCAGTACATACCTACGACCAATGGCAATATCTTATGTTCCAGTTCAAGGACCCGTTTCTGGATATCCTCTGCCGTATCCAGATCGGATATATCCACCGCTTCCTGATAGATGATCGGTCCACCGTCCACTTCTTCGGATACAAAGTGGATCGTAGCACCGGATACTTTGGCACCGCGAGCCAGTACGGCATCGTGTACGTGCATCCCATACATCCCCGGTCCGCAGAAGGACGGAATCAGTGAAGGATGGATATTCAGGATCTTGTTCGGATACGCCTGAATCAAATCACTTCCCAAAATAGCTAAATAACCTGCTAATACCACAAAATCGATCTGTTCGTCGCGCAAGGTCTGTAACAGAACCTTCTGGTCTTTGATGACCGTATTCTTGATGCCTGCTTTCTTTGCACGCTGCAGACCATAGGCGTTTTCCCGGTTGCTGACGACCAGAGCAATCTCGCCGTGGATATCGCCCTGCTGCCAGGCATCGATGATGGATTGCAGATCCGATCCCGATCCGGAAATCAGAACCGCGAATCTTAACATAGATCGACTCCTTTTTCCCCATCCTTGATGGCTCCGACTACATAACATGTATCCCCGGCGGTTTCAATGGCTTCCATCGCCGGTACGACATCCTGCGGATCTAAGGCAATCACCATGCCTAAGCCCATATTAAAGGTATTGTACATGGCATCTTGTGCCACATTACCTTGTGAGGCAATCAAATCAAAGATCGGCGGCACCGGATAGCTGTCTCTATGAATGATTGCGCGTTTGCCTTCCGGCAGCATGCGCGGAATGTTCTCCTGGAATCCGCCCCCCGTGATATGGGAGCATCCCTTGATCTTCACACCGGCTTCTTTGACATTCTTTAGTGCTTTGACATAAATACGTGTCGGTGCCAACAAGGCTTCGCCTAAGGTTTTGCCGAGTTGCTCATAATACGTATCCAGCGACTCTTTGGTAATATCGAAGATGGACCGTACCAAAGAGAACCCGTTGGAGTGTACACCGCTGGAAGCGATACCGACCAGAACGTCCCCGTCCTGGATCGTATGGCCATCGATAATATCCTTTTTATCGACAACGCCTACCGCAAAGCCAGCCAGATCGTATTCATCTTCCGGCATCAATCCTGGATGTTCCGCTGTTTCTCCGCCAATCAAAGCACATTGACTTTGTTTGCAGCCTTCCGCTACCCCTTTGACGATGGTCGCGATCTTTTCCGGATAGTTCTTTCCGCACGCGATGTAATCCAGGAAGAACAGAGGTTCTCCGCCGGCACAGGCGATATCGTTCACACACATCGCCACCGCATCGATACCGATGGTATCGTGCTGATCCATCACAAACGCAAGCTTTACTTTCGTTCCGCAACCATCGGTTCCCGATAACAGGACCGGTTCGTCCATGTCTTTGATCTTGGACAGATCAAAAGCTCCGGCAAAACCGCCCAGGCCACCGAGCACCTCCGGCCGCATGGTTTCCTTTACATGTTTTTTCATCAATTCCACGGATGCATAACCCGCTTCAATATCTACACCTGCTTGTTTATAATCCATTCTGCTCTCCTATTTATGTGTAAAGTAACGAACACCGTTGGCAAAGATATCCTGATCCTTGTTCCCCTCGATGTTCTGGAATAAACCGGCTTCATACCGTTCACTGTGGCCCATCTTTCCGAATATATGACCATCTTCACTGAGGATTCCCTCAATGGCCAGATCGGAACCGTTGATGTTATCCAATCCGTTCATAGTCGGTACACCAAATTCATTGACATACTGCGTAGCTACCTGTCCGTTCTTGACCAGCTTTTCAATGACTTCCGGGCTGGCTGTGAACTTTCCTTCTCCATGGCTCATCGCAATGGAATGCATAGAACCCGGAACAAATCCCTGCAGCCAAGGGCTCTTGTTGGAGGTGATCCGTGTTCTGGCAATGTGGCTGACATGGCGGTTGATGTTGTTTCTAAACAAGGTTGGATTGGTTTCATCCAGTTTATTCACATCGCCATATGGCAGCAGTCCGCTCTTGATCAATGCCTGGAATCCGTTACAGATGCCCAGGATCAGTCCGTCATTGGCCCGCATAGTATCAATGGCCTGACTGATGATCGGATTACGTAATACGGTAGCGATGAACTTACCGGAGCCATCCGGTTCATCCCCGCTGGAGAATCCACCAACGACCATCAAAATCTGGGCTGTCTCAATTTCCTTTGCCAGTGTCTCGATGCTCTTCTGAATGTCTTCCACTGTAAGGTTATTGAAAATGACTTGTTTGACAACAGCGCCGGCTCGTTCAAACTTCTGCGTTGTATCATATTCACAGTTCTGTCCCGGGAATACCGGAATCACAACCTTCGGTTTCTCCACCTGTACGCTGGACTGTGGCAGTTCTACATTGGTCAATTCGGTCTTGACGGCTTTGCCCTCTTTATCCACGATGACCGGGTAAATATCGTCATAGCGTTTCTGCCATGTATCCACGGCTTCTTTGATGGAAACCGTCTGTTCATTGATGATGATATCCGGTTCCTGACGCGTAATTCCCAACAAGGTGAAGTGAGGATCTTCAATGGTTTCTTTGGCTTCCACCAGAATGGAACCGATATTGAATCCATAGACATCCTCCTCTGTTTCAATGGCTGCACCGATCTTGTTTCCAAAGCACATGCGTGCCAATGCGTACCCGATACCGCCAAACTTCACGCTGGCCGCCGATACGATCTTATCGTTGTGCATGTAGTCATGTACGGCCTTGAAGTTGGATTTCAGCTGTTCGTAATCCGGTGTATGATCCAGGTGTGGTGTATGTTTGACTAAATAAATATAGTTTCCGGCTTCCTTAAAGGCAGCGGAGCGGATCTCCTGTGTTTTCGCTGTCGTCACCGCAAAGGTGATCAGTGTGGGCGGTACATGAATATCCCGATATGTACCGGACATGCTGTCCTTGCCACCAATAGCCGGTGTTTCAAAGGCCAGCTGGGCATCGATCAATCCCAGTAAAGCCTGGAATGGATTGCCCCATTTTTCATCGACCTTTCCTAAATGTTCAAAGTATTCCTGGTTGGATAGACGGCATGTGCTGTAATCAGCCCCCAAAGCCGTGATCCGTGCCAAGGCCTCTACCACGGAATAAGAAGCCCCCAGGTATGGCGAATACTTGCTGAGCTTCGGATCGTATCCGTACGTCATCAAGGAACACGTATTGGTAAAGCCGAATACCGGTATCTTCTGTACCGATCCTTCTTCCGGCGTCAGCTGGTATTTTCCCCCAAACGGCATCAGAACCGTGCTCTTTCCGATGGAAGCATCGAACATTTCGCTCAATCCGATCTGGCAGGCCACATTCGGGTCCTGTAAGACCGTCAACAAATCGGTATCGGTTTTCGCAAATGGCTGTTCATCGTATTCCGATTCCACAACCTTCACGTTCTGATGTTGGCGAACACCATTGGTATTTAAGAACGTCCGGGACATATCCACAATGGTCTTGCCTCGCCATTTCATCACCAAACGGTTGGTATCCGTTACATCCGCCACTTTGATGGCATCCAGGTTTTCTTCATGGGCCAGCTGCAGGAAGCGATCGAAATCACCGGCTTCGATACAGACAGCCATACGTTCCTGGGACTCACTGATAGCTAGTTCCGTGCCATCCAGACCCTGGTATTTCACCGGTACGACATCCAGATTGATATCCAGACCATCAGCCAGTTCGCCTACGGCAACACTGACACCACCGGCACCAAAATCGTTACATATTTTGATCAAGCGTGTACATTCCGGATTCCGGAATAAACGCTGCAGTTTTCTTTCAATCAGGGCATTTCCCTTTTGTACTTCACTGGAGCACTTCTCCAAAGAGGTTTCATTATGCTCTTTGGAAGAACCGGTTGCCCCACCGATGCCGTCACGGCCGGTCGCCCCACCGATCAATACGATAATATCGCCCGGCTCCGCATGCTCTCTTTTTACATGGCTTTTCGGCGCGGCCGCTACGACACCACCGACTTCCAGACGTTTTGCCACATAGCCTTCATCAAAGATTTCTTCCACAAAGGTCGTTGCCAGACCGATCTGGTTTCCATAGCTGGAATATCCATGCGCGGCTTCCTTGGAAATTTTCGATTGTGGCAGCTTGTGTTCCATCGTTTCCGCAATCGGTTTGGTAATATCCCCGGCTCCGGTAATGCGCATGGCCTGATAGACATAAGCACGTCCGGATAACGGGTCACGGATAGCACCGCCAATACACGTTGAAGCACCACCGAATGGTTCGATTTCCGTCGGGTGGTTGTGTGTTTCATTTTTAAACATCAGCAGCCAGTCTTCGTCCTTCCCGTCCACATCGACTTTGATTTCGATGGAGCAGGCGTTGATTTCATCGCTGATCTCTAAATTTTCCAGCTTTCCTTGTTTGCGTAGATATTTGCCGGCAATGGTTGCCATATCCATCAAGGTGCGCTCTTTTCGGTTTCCGTGCACTTCCTGGCGCAGTCCCAAATATGTTTCGTATGATTTCTGCAGCTGTTCTTTTAACGTATCCAGCTTAAAATCAACATTTTCCAATACAGTTTCAAAAGTGGTATGACGGCAATGATCGGACCAATACGTATCGAGTACTCTAATTTCCGTCAATGTAGGATCTCTTTTTTCCGTATCGGCAAAATACGTCTGCACAAATTCGATATCATCCTGTGACATCGCCAGTCCCAGCTGGTTGCGGATTTCTTCTAATTCCTCTTTGGATTTTTCTGTAAATCCATCCAGTACCGGTACATCCTCAACCGAGATGTCCAGTTCGTCTTCCAAAATGCTCAGATCCTTCTTACGCGCTTCGACCGGGTTGATCAGATATTTTTCAATGGCCGGAAGCTGACTGGCTTCCACATTCTCAAATACCAACAAAGTACCGGAGTGGATCCGCACGGTCTGCTTATTATTCAAAAGCATCAGACACTGCATGGCACTGTCCGCTCTTTGGTCATATTGTCCCGGCAGATATTCATACGCCAGATAATCTTTTCCCTCTACATCCACGGAATCATAAACGGTATCGGTTACCACTTCACTGCAGACCGCCGTCTTCAACAGTTCGATATCCGATGCGTCGGCATTGAATACATCATAGATGTTATAGCGTTTCAGACTAAAATCCTTTGCCAGCCCCAGCTGCTGCTTCAATTCGTTCTGCAGGGATCTGCCTTCGGTACGAAACGATTCCTTCTTCTGTACAAAAAATCTAGTATCCATACAAATGTCTCCTTACTCAACCACTGAATCGGCTAAAACTTTTTCTGCCTGCGCAGCCTTGAAGTCTTCAATCTTCTTTTGTACTTTCGGATCGGCTACACCGATGATCTGTGTGGCCAGAATGGCTGCGTTCTTCGGTCCGGCTTTGCCGATGGCTACCGTCGCCACAGGGACACCGGATGGCATCTGAACCGTAGACAACAAAGAGTCCATGCCGCCTAAGGCTGAAGTCTGGATCGGAATTCCGATGACCGGCAGCGGTGTAGAGCTGGCAATCACACCCGCTAAGTGGGCAGCCCCTCCTGCAGCCGCGATAATGACCTGAATTCCATTGTCTTTGGCTTCTTGCGACACCTGTAATACCGCATTCGGTGTACGATGCGCACTCAGCACGCGCACGCTGTATCCGATTCCGAATTCATCCAGCTGCTGCATACAGCCTTCCATAGCAGGCATATCGGAACGCGAGCCCATCACAATCAATACTCGTTTATTCTCCATGATTTTTCTTCCTTTCTTGCGCAAAAAAAGCGCACCTATATTAGGCACGCTATAGAGTTCACTACATTTACATTTGTTAATCTTCTTAAGACCATAAGTAAGACCTCCAAAATCTCTACGAACCCATTTTACATGAAATCATTTTTGTTGACAATCAAGTTTTTCTTATTTTTTTCGACTCTGTTTACTAAGTATCGTGAAGACCTGTTCCAGATCTGTCGGATATATGATCCGATCGAGAAATTCTTGTTGAACAAACTGCCGATCAGCCATCATCTGATACATATTTTTCAATGGATCATAAAATCCGTTCAGATTATATACAATACATGGTTTTTTTGTCTGGTCCAAACGAACCAGGGATATAATTTCCACGATTTCTTCTAACGTTCCCGGTCCTCCCGGTAAGGCAACAAACGCATCGGATTTATCAATCATCAGCTGTTTCCGTACTGACATGGTCTTTACCACTTCGGTTTCTGTTAAGCCATCGTGTTTACTTTCCATTTTACATAGAAATTCAGGAATGACTCCGTATACCTTTCCACCGGCTTCCAGCACACCATCGGCTACAGCCCCCATCAGACCTCGTCTGCCTGCGCCATATACCAGATCATGTCCATGATTACCGATCCATAATCCCAGTTCACGGGCCATCTCCATATATACAGGCCGATCGCCGATAGAAGCTCCACAATATACAGCTATATTCATAAAGTATCACCAACCATTCTATTTAGTCCAAATTCATCATATCATATTCTGTCAACATGGCCATACAAAATCCGGATCCAGTGTGATTTACCAATATGTATCTCGCTGTTCCAGCTCCACCAACGCTTCATACAGCTGTTGTTGCAGCTCCGCTTTTTTCAGGCTGTTCACATAGCTTCGGATCTCTTTTAAATGTTGTTGATATTCTTGTTCCTGCTGCTGCTCTGCTTTTTTCGCTTCCTCTAACAGATGGTCTGCTTCCTCGGGAAACGCGGTAAAATACAACCCAACCATATGTTTACAAACCACAAATCGCCCATGCGCAAATGGACATGTACACGTGGACGTTTTGGGTTTCTTCAAGATGATATGCACATCATAGGTTTCCCCCTGGCTTCCTTTGACCTGTCCTTCATATTCTCCTTTGCCTAGATCATGACAAAAGAGCACTTTCTTTTGATGATAAATATCCATGCCCCGCCAAAGGGACTTAACACTTGCTGAATCATAAAAGGCCATACTTCCTCCTTCTTCTTTTTAATTCTTCCTGATCTTTTCTTTCCTGTTCTACACCTCTAAGCGCTTTCTTCGACTTTGTCCAGGTATTCTTCCAATGTCAGATCCTGTTCAGCCATCTCCATTGCCGCTTCTTTCCCTACATAGCGTATATGCCAAGGTTCATAATGGTATCCCGTAATCTCTTCTTTTTCTTTTGGGAACCGTAAGATAAAACCATGCTCTGCCAGTTCTTCATTCATGATTTCAAATGGCTCTGTCATGGTCAGCAGCTGGTCATTCATATTGAAACGCTGCCCGTCGATATCCAGGCAGACATCAATTGCCAGACCTGTATGATGCTCCGAATATCCCGGTACAGCCACATATGCTTCCACATACTCTTTTCCAAGCAGCTCCGTCCATTCATCCCAGATCGTCTGCTGCTCTTCTATCGTACGATAGGTACTTTCCAGCTCAATATCCAAGCCTTTTTCCAGCACAGCTTGCCGCAGCTCGACAAAATGCTCTAATGTTTCCCTTTCCACAAGAAAGGTTTCTCCATATATATTGTCCGCTTCCACAAGCTCTATTTGCTCTTCCCAGCCATCCGGCAGTTTATGGGTCCGGTTTACCAAAACCAGGTAATCCACCGCCGGCTCTTTTGACGGCATCTTTTTTTCCTGCCCCATTCCACCGAACCAAACCGTCCCTATCAAAAAGACTTGTATCAGTTTTCGGATCATTTTCCATCCCCCTTTTCCTCTTTATAATTGCATAAGATAATGGACATCACAGGAAAAATGGCTTGTGTTTCCCATGGCGTAGGATATCCTGTGAAATCCATGTTTTTCATAAAAGCGCTGTGCTTCCACCATTGTATCCAATGTTTCCAGATAACATCGATCATAATAGGTTCTGGCATAGGATAAAGCGGTGTCTAACAGTTGAGAAGCAACCCCTTTAGATCGTATGGCAGGGACACAATACATCTTCTGCAGTTCACAGGTCCTCTTATCCGTCTTCAAAGGACCGATTCCTACACCACCAACGACGATGCCGTTTTCATCCTCTGCCACCCAGTACGCCTGTCCGGGCTTGTTATAAATCTTTGAAAACCGTCCCAGATCAGGATCGTCCCACGCCGTTCCTTCGTGGTTCCCACCATACTCGATCAGGCATTGGCGGATGATCGTCTCGATGACCGGATCATCTTTTTCTTGAATAAGACGTATTGTACATGTCATATCGGCTCCTCGTTTCTTACCCCATCATATCATTAAGTGTTACCTACGCATAGAAAAAGCAGGTATGGAAACCTGCTTTATACACAATGATTATTCGATCGTTGTGCCGTTGATTGTCTGATGTTCGTATTTTGAGAAGTGATCTTCTGTATCCTGTTCTGGTTCTTCCTCCTGTTCCGGTTCTTCGTCTTCTTCTTTTTCTTCATAAGAGTCGACTTCCTTCAGGTTTCCGTCCTTTAATACATACCAGGCGGCCTTCTTAACAGAACCATTTTCTTCTACTTCTCGAGCGATGATACCATCTTTACATAAATAGAATGTTCCTTCGCCCTCTAAGTCTACTTCTTCTGCCACATCATCTTTGATGATATACATAGCTGAAATTTCACCTGTTTTCGCTGTTTGCTCCATCAGAATCAGCACGTCTTCTCCGTTGATCGTTTCAATCGAATACTTCTTACCAACGTTAGTCTTCAAGATGTCTTCAAAGGCTTTATCACCCTCTGCCAGATTATAAGGGTTTTCCTCTTTTTCTTCTTCCTCTTTATTTGAAGATTCATCCTCACCGGTCTGATCATCGGTTGTATCGTCCTTTGTCTCTTCATCATCGGCTGGTTTTGGATCCTCTACCGGTGCAACGATCGGAGCTCCAACATCCTTTTTCTCTTCTTTATTCTCTTTTTCTTCTTTGTTCGGAGTCTCTGTATTTGTATCGGTATTCTGATCATCACCTGTTGAAGGATCTACCGGATCTGTATCATCCGTGTTCGGATTGTCTGTGTTCTGGCCATCGTTATTCTGGTCATCCTTATTCTGGTTATCCGTGTTCGGATCCTCTGTATTCTGATTATCCGTGTTTTCGTCGTCCTTTGTCTCTTCTTCTTTCTTCTCTTCTTCGTCTATCTTCTTCTCTTCTTCTTTGGTATCCTGGTCGTCTGTCTTCTTTTCTTCTTCCTTCTTTTCTTCTTCTTTCTTTTCTTCCTTATCTTCTTTCTGCTGTTCGGCGGCTACCGGTACATATTGACATTCAACAGAAATTGTATATTCCTGACCGTCTACTGTTACCTTTGTAGAAGCTGTCACAACCTGTGTTTCTTCTTCCTCAGCGGCTTTAATTTCCTTTGGTGCTGTATACGTAACACCCATCGCTGCCGCGATCAATAAAGACATCAAGATCTTTTTAGCTTTCTTGCGGGATAATCCGATAGCTACACCGGCAATAATAACAGCGCCGACACCCAATCCAATGTACAATCCGGTATTGGAATCCGATGTATCCGCTCCGGTGTTGACTGGTGTATTAAAGATAGCCAATGTATAGCTTGCCGTTGCGCTCTTATACGTTTCATCACTTGCCTTGTATGCGGTAATCGTTACCTTGCCGGTATGTTTGATATCCACTTCTCCTGTATCCGGATTGATAAAAGCTACATATGGATTTGATGAATAATAGGTGATCTTTCCGGATCCTTCTCCCTTTTGGGTCAACGGATTCACAAAGTTTTTATCCTCTTTCCATTTTGCGATATAATCCTTCTCAAATTTCAAGGTCTGTGCTTTCTTTTCGGTCTTTTCCTTATAAACATCCAGGGTAAAAGACGTTGAATATTCATAATATTCATCGCTTTCCGGAATCGTTGCGGTAATTATAACGCCTTCTCCAGGGCCGACCAACGTCACGGTACCATCCGAAGCAACCGTGGCAACCTTCGTATTGCTGGAAGTATAGGTCACGGTTCCACTATAGTTCAAAGAATTTTTGAAGGTTGCGGAAGACAGCTTTTTCACGATGTGTGATTTCTTGAACACAATGCCTTCCCTTTGTTTCTTTTCCTTGCTCTTCATCTGGAAGCTGGATGTTACCTTATCGCCTGCAGGTACGGTGGCAAAGGAATTTACCTTAGCATCGCTCGTATTTTCCAGACCCTTAACGTTTGACAAAGAGATTTGTACATCGTCCATGTCTGTTGTGGTTTTATTTTCCATCTGTACCGTTACATCGATTGGTTCCCTCAATTCGTAACTTGATTTATTTGTCTTGACTGTCAGTTTCGGACTTCCTCCATCTGCAGATAGAGACATTTGCGGCGCGAATAAAAACGCACACATGAAAAAACTCAATAAAAATACCCCTAACTTTTTCATATTTATTCTCCTTTATTGTATAGCTTGTATATTCATTATGTCATTTTACCGACAATTAATCAAATAGAACCGTCCCATTTATATGTGTTTTTGTGTATTATTACACAAAAAAACGGAAGTTTCTTCCGTTTCCTTACTCTTCGTTTTGAAAGCCTCCATGAAGCGCATAATACTCTTCCAGACACAATTGTTCCTTATAGATTTCTGTGGCCGTTTCTTTTCCCACATAACGTAAATGCCAGCTCTCCGGGGCAATGAGTGTATATTTCTGTTTATCTTCCGGATACCGCAGGATAAAGCCATATTCGTGCAGTTGCTCCAGAAACCATGAATATTTCGGATTCTTGCGTACCGCATCCAGATCACTGGTATCATTGTCCAAGCGAATATCTACAGCCAGCCCTGTCTGATGCTCGCTGCTTCCTGCCCGGGTCCAATAGGAATCGGCATAATCTTCTCCCCGGTTGTTTTTCCCGTTTTCAAATAATTGTTTCTGGTCCTCATAGGAACGATACGTTGAACAAGCATTCAGGATGAGGCCATTCTGCCGACAGACTTCTACCAGCTGTTGGAACGCTTCTGCTGCTTCCTTTCGCATCTGCACATCGCCATGCTCCCCGCTGGAAGGTACCGATACAAGATCCTGCGGTACATAATCAGCAGGCAGGGTATAGTACTTATTGACCAAAGCCGTTATCGATTCCGGTTTTTTTATTGTTTCTATGTCTTTGTAGGGTTCTTTATCCAGATTCATAGCTACTTCCAGAATAACCTGTTGTTCGCTCAGTTTCGGATTCTTCTTGGCATAGGCCTGTTCTCTATCCGAAAGCACCGATTCTTTCTTCTCGGTCTTCTTTTCTTCTTTCTTCGCTATGTCCGTTGTGTCCTGCTCCTGATAGGTGCTATATCCGATGGAACCGATATATCCGATCGTAATGATCAATAACACAACCGCCAGAACCTTAAATACAATATCCATCACAAACCTCTCTTTGTCTACAAGGATGTCTTTATCCTTTCACCAGATACGTATACTGGCTATCCTTCAGGCAGACCCACATACCGGATCCGGAGGAGTACAGTTCTCCCCAGATACTATCATCGCTGGTATTTTTCTCAACATGAGCAATATACACTTCATCGTCTTTATAAATCGTCTCTCCGCTGTCTTTGGAGGATTTGGATGGCCCCTGGCGAACGGTCATCTGATAATTAGCCCGGTAATCTCCCGGATCATATCCATCCACTGCTTCGCTCGGGACTGGTTCGGACGATGGCGGCTCCGATGTTGGTTCGTATTCTACCGTCGTTTCCTGCTTACCGGCTTCCAGCTGGTTGTATATAAAGTTTCCCGCAAATCCCATGAAAGCCATAAAAGCAATGGCAGCCAAAAAATACAGGATGTAGCGCAAGGGTTCCCGTTTCTTGTTCTGTCCCGGTACCACTGGAATATCCGGTACGCTTCCCGGCTTTTTTTCAACAATGTGCAAGGTCGGGGTATCATCCGGTGTGTTCCGGATCGGTTTTTCCACCTTGGTTCCGCAATACGGACAAAACTTATTGGTATCAGCAATTTCCTTTCCACAATGTAGACACTTCATATACTTTTCCCCCAGTTCAGTATTCGATGGATCAGATTTTCCGCATACGGATCCATCGGATACTTCGGATACATGGTTGTCATCCTATATATATAATAAAGAATTGTCAGAATTCCCACAAAACAAATCAATCCTTTGGCTCCCTTGAACATCTTTTTTGTACAGATCCAATACAACACAAGCCCCGCTATGACCGGTGCCCATAGATATACCATCGCGTTCTCCTGAAACGCTTTCTCAAACTGAAACGTTGCCAGATAGATCGCTGCATGGACCATGCCACATCCCGGACAAGGGAATCCGGTCGTAATCTGGATCGGACAGATACGTCCGAATAACAAGCGGGTCGCAATGACATACCCGATCATAACAAGCAGAAACGCTCGATTTTCTCGAATAAGATAACGAATCTGTTTCATCATCGTCTATCCTTGGAAATCGTACGCATGGACAATCCACACAGGACGAGCAAAACGATTCCCATGACCAAAAGGATCATCCAATCTTTCAACAGATGCGATACAGTTGCTTCAAAAAAGTCTTCGGCTTCGTGCTCCAGCATAGGAAAATCCGCCTGCATCCGCAGATCCAGATCGTTTAAACGTGCAATACTGCCCAGTGCCTCTACCGACCAGCGGCTCATTGTCAAATAGGAGATCTTTTCGCCGATGCCTTCCAGCTTAAAGAGAATGCCGGAAAACAACAGCTGGACGATCAACACAAAAGGAGCTACGGTCATCGCCTTGTCCCCGCTTTTGGCTATCGAGGAGATCAACAAGCCAAAGGCCATGGCAGCCAGGATCGTAATCCATACCGTTACGAAGATTTCAAAATGGAACGGATCCATCAACAAGCCTTCTTTACTGGCATCGGTCAGAAACAGAAAGCAGAAGCTCAACAAAAAAGCCTGGATCAACCCCAATACCGACTGTACGGTCACTTTGGATAGGATATAGTTCGATAATTTCATATTTCCCATATATTCCCGTTTGACGATCACTCTTTCCTTGCAGATTTCCTGAATGGAATTAAATAAACCGATCCAGATAGCTGAACAAACCAAAGAGAATAAAATAGATTTTGTGCTCTCATAAATAGTAAAGATGTCCTCATCCGCCACAATTTTCAACAACAAGGCAATCAATACCGGTTGGGCCAGAAGGATAGCCAGTCTTTGCGGATCGCGCAGCATCAATTCAAAATACCGTTGTGTCAAGATCAGATACTGACGTAACCCCGTCTTTTCCTTCTGGTAGTTGATCGGACCGTTTCCGGTCTGGGTCTGTGGATCGTTTCGCGTAAGACGATATTTATTTTCCCAATAATCCGGATTTTCCGCCATCAGATTATACACATTGACCAGATCATCGGTTTCAAAAAACCGCAGAGCTTCCTTGACATTTCCGCAAAAGCTTAACCGTCCTTTGGGATTCATAAAGATGATCTTATCGCATAAATGCAGATTCAACGTTGTATGCGTCACCATGATCACGGTCTTGTTCTGCCCTTTTGCCAAGCTCTGTAATGTCATCATCAGATTTCTTTCCGTACCTGGATCCAACCCTGAGGTCGGTTCGTCCAGAAAGAATAACTTCGGATCGGCCAGCAGCTCGACGGCAATACTGGCTCTTTTTTTCTGTCCGCCGGACAGCTTACGGATAAACGTATCCTGGTGTTGTTGCAGATCCACCATCTGCAACACCTTGTCGATGCGCTCATCGATTTCCTGCTGGCTCATATCCTTCGGCATCTTCAGCCTGCCGGTATATTCCAGCATACGGCGCAAAGACAGATTATCGTAGATAATATCTTGTTGCGGCACATAGCCGATCATATTTTTAAATACCTGGAAATGCGAGACCAGGTCCACCCCATTGCAGAAGACGTGCCCGTCAAATTCCGGTTCAAACCCGCTGATCGCGTTCATCAGCGTTGTTTTTCCGGCACCGGAACCGCCGACAATCGCCACAAATTCGTTGCTGCCGATATCCAGACTGACATCGGTCAGAATTTGTTTGGTGCCTCCTTTGGTTCCCACGGTCTTCGTGATATGGGATACCGATAAAGAGAGCCCTTCCACAACTTCCTTATAAAACAAGCTGCCCTTGGAGAAGATCAGCTGGTAATTCAGTATACCGATAATGTCCTTTTCCCGCAGGACCCTGTCCTTATCAACATTCTGCCCATTCAGCAGCAGACCGTTGATTGCCCGGGTCGTATGCAGAATATACTGGCTGCCATCGTGAGATATCTGCGCATGGACGCGAGAGACCCCCGGATGATTCAATACGATCGAACAATCCTGGGAACGTCCGATGGTCGTGGAAGCCGCTTGCAGGGACACTTCCTTCCATTTGGAATCCCCTTCCAGATTGTGGCCAACCAAAATGACCACCATCTGACGAGCGTTGTTCGGATTGCCAATGCGTAGAATGGCATGCTCTGCCAATACGGTCACTTCGTTTTGTTTGTTCAAATGGATCCGTTTTCCATATTGTTCAACAAACGTACCGTTGCTGGTATTGGTATTCCGATAATACAATTGATTATTCTGTTCAAAGAACTCTCCATGATAGCGAGCAACGAAATTATCTTCGATGATCACATCTGCCATCTGTTCATTGCGTCCGATGACCACTGTTGGTTTGCCGGTATCCAACAAAACCACTTCATACAGCTGGTTCTTCGAATTAATAATCGTCAACATTCGATTCTTCATAATCATCCCTGTTTAGTATTAACGAAGGCGGAAACCACAGTTGCCACAGAAAAGATCCTCCGGAGCATGTTTGTTTCCACATTCCGGACAGAACTGGGCCACCGGCATAGAAGGTATGATCGGATCGGCAATCTTGGAAAGGTCATCCAGCTTTTTCGGTCGTTGTGACTCAAAATAAGCATCGATCTCATCCTCGATCTTTGTCTGGATCGGATCTGGTGCCACCACTTCCGTTTCTTCCATTTTCACTTCATGGCTTGTCTGCCCGATCAGCTGGGTGATCCGATCAAAATACGGAAGCAATTCCGGTGTCGGTTCTTCATATCTTCCTTCGTAAAAAGCTTTTCCCAGCTCCATATAAGCACGTTCAAGCGGTTCATACCGGCTTTGCTCCTCTGCTTGCGGTGCCGGTTTCTGTTCCATTTCTTCTTCTACATTCACCAATACGGTTTCATCATTTGAACTCATTGTCGCCCCTCCTTTATACCAGTTGAAACAGAGATCGTTCTGTTTCTATATATATAATCGTTCCTCTGGGAACATGATACTGTTTTCCTTTTCCTAACGGCTGTCCCGATGGCAGGAATACGGCTTTGTTCCTGTATGGTTCTATACAATACTCTTCTTTTTCCTTATTATAAAAGATTCCCACGAGCGGTTGTTCCACCTTATAGGGTGAAAAAGACAGCTCTTCGTCTTGATAAAAGAAAACCTCTTCTTTATCTGAGCACGCATACCCCTGGTCCTTCATTGAATCCAAACCAAGAAGGGCCCCTTCGAACGCTTTCGGTGTGCTTGTCTCCGTATCCGTTACTTCTTCTTTCAACACAAATTCAAAATTTGCGCGAACAGATAAACGGAATCGCGTGCCATCTTCCAATTTATATGGGGCCGTAATCACCTGATTATTGACATAAGTGTGATTCTTCGAATCTTTATCGATCAGATAAAAGCCATCCTCTCTTCTTTCAATACAGGCATGTTCCCGGGAAACCGTCGAATCATCGACGATCCAATAGTCCTGCCCTATGGCTTTTCCCATCGTAAAGGATCCTTTCTCGATCTTTACATAGCCCCCATACGATCCTTGGGTAATATACGCATGGACAACCGTTGGTTGTTTTTCTTTAACGATCGGTTGTACATATGTGCAGTCGACCGGCGCAAGATCTTCCGTTTGCGATGATCGTGCCGGTATTTGTATCTCTTGTATCGGTTTCCACTTTTCAAATGATTTCATGATCTTTGTCTCTTTCTATATTAATTATCGCTAATTCATATTATACGTTCTTCTATTTTACGTGACAAGACAGATTCCCCAAACGAAAAAAGGAAACCTATGGTTTCCTAATTGTCTTTCTGTTGTAACGCCATCTGATACAGTTGGTTCTTGGATACGTTGTATTCTTTCGCTACTTGTGCAGCTGCTTCTTTTAACCGCATTGTATCTGCATATTGCAGAACCTTTTGCGCTAGTTGATCCATATCCGGCGTGTCCTGTGTTACAGCCCCTTCAATGACGATGACCATTTCCCCTTTGCAGGAAGCAGCCACCTCCAGGATTTCCGAAACGGTGCCTCGCAGGTATTCTTCGTGCACCTTGGTCAGCTCCCGGGCCAAACACATATTCCGGTCTCCCAACACCTCCAGGATATCCTTCAGTGTGGCTTCAATACGGTGCGGTGCTTCATAGAAGATCATGGTAAACGGCATGGCTGCCAGCTGTTCCAGTTCTTTCTTTCGATGGGAGGATTTGTGATCCAAAAAACCATAGAATACATAATGATGGCAATCCAGACCACTGGCCACCAATGCGTTCAATGCCGCATTCGCTCCGGATACTGATACAACCGGATAGCCTTGTTCCAGGATCCGGCGCACTAAATTCTGCCCGGGATCAGAAATCAAAGGATAGCCGGCATCGGATACGACCGCCAGCGACTGCCCTTGTGCCAGACGCTCTGTGATCTGCTGGATGCTGCGGGCCTGGTTGTGCTCGTGGTGCGAGATCAACGGTGTATGGATACCGTATGTCTGTAACAATGTGCGTGTATTGCGCGTATCCTCCGCCGCAATACAATCTACACTTTCCAATATCTTTAACGCTCTTTTCGTCATTTCCTGGCGGTTTCCGATCGGGGTCGGCACCAGATATAATGTCGGTCTGTGCGATTCAAAGCTTTTTTGCCTATTCATCATCAAGCTTCCGGTCCGGCCAAAGCGTCTTAAACGGAACAAACAGGATCTCCTCTTTGTTTTCGAGCTTTGCCTCCTCCTGGATCACATTCATGCTGGTGATCTTATAGCGTTTTCCTTCATAAGTAATCTGGGAGTTGATCTTTGGCAATCCATCCCGCAATCGTGTATATTCTTCGTTTTCAAAGCGAAGACAGCACATCAGCTTTCCACACTGGCCGCTCAGTTTGGCGATATTCAATGCCAGCAGCTGGTTTTTGGCCATATTGATAGATACTGTCTGAAAATCATTCAGGAACCGGGAACAACACGTTTCCATGCCGCAGTTTCCCAGTCCGCCGATCATCTTAGCTTTGTTGCGGGGACCTACCTGACGCAGTTCGATCCGACAATGCAGCTGACTGGCCAGATCCTTCAACAACTGACGGAAATCCACCCGCTGTTCGGATACATAGGTAAAGATGACCTTGCTGCGATCCAGTGTATATTCACTGTTGATCAGATGCATATCCAGTCCCAGATTTTCCACACATTTGCGACAGATCGTCATGGCTTCTGCCGCTTTGGCTTTGTTTTCTTCTTTCTGAACCAGATCATATTCCGTAGCCAGTCGGATCACCGGCTTGATATCTCCTTTGACCTTGGACGGATCAAATTCGATCGTTGGTGCACAGACCGTTCCGATCTCCTTGCCACGTATGGTTTCTACGACGACATTCTGTCCTTTTTTGTATTCTATATTGGATCCGAAACTATATGATTTCGTCGATCCTTCAAATTGCACATATACTATTTTTTTATATGTCCCCTGTTCTTTCGTTTCATCCGTTTTCATCTATATCGACAACCTTTCGTATCTGATTGTATAAATGATCCAGGAACAATCCCAGATCCACCGGTACCCGTAAGATATCCAGCGCTTCTACAAGTAATAATTGTAACGAAACACGGGTGCTTAAATCAAGCGAAATGTTTCCCGATTTAACGATATCTAACAGCCATTCCACCCATAAGCGGACCCACTTCTTCTGCATCATCGAGCTCTTAGGCACAAATACCTCTCTTTGCATACGAGAGATCATTTCCATTTCGTTCCAATGTTGTATATATTCCTCTATCGAGGATTGGATCCGTTCAAATTCACTGGTTTCCATCATTTCCCGGATCTGTGTCATCGTATAACCGTTATTCAACAACATGGCTTGTACCGGATCCTCTGTTTCCGGCTGCAAGGAAGGTCGAAAGCTAACGATCTGGCAGCGGGATTGGATCGTTGGCAGGATATTGGCTTTTTCATTGGCCACCAGAATACCATAAACGCCCTCGGTCGGTTCCTCAAGAAACTTTAACAAGCTGTTGGAAGCATCCGGGGTTGCCTGGTCATAATCCTCCAGAATATAAACACGGCGATCCGCCTGTTCTGCACTGGTTTGGTCAAAGAATGCCTGCAGCTCCAAAATATCCTTCTTCTTGATCCGTTCCGTGACGACCGTCCTTTCCTTTTTGTCTTCAAACGGATCCTTGATCGTCTTCTCATAGCCAATCGCATGATGATGGAAGAAATCGATGGATTCCTCTTTTTCAAAGCGAATACAGCTGATACATTTCTGGCAGGCAAAGCCGTCCGTATCCGGATTGGTACAAACCAGGCTTTGGGCAAACAATAAAGCCGTTTCTGCTTTCGGTGCGTTTTTGGCTCCACAGAACAAATACGCATGCGCAAATCGCTTTTTCAACAGTGCATTGGATAATACCCGATAAACGATCGGCTGCTGCTGTTTCAATCTTTCTTTATTCATAGTCTTTTATAACTTTCTTTACGACATCGTATGCCGTCTGTACTACGACATCCAGTGCCGGTTCGGCATCGATGACCTGTATCCTTTCCGGATACCTTTCGATCAATGTTTCATATCCGCGCCGTACCTTTTGATGAAAGCTGTCCTGCTCAAGATCGAGCCGGTTCTTGTCCCCGCGGATGTTCATCCGTTTTTGTCCGGTTTCGATGCTGACCGCAAAAAACAATGTTTTTTGTGGCATATAACCGTCGATTGCGAATTCATTGATCTTCCAAACATCTTCGATTCCCAGATCCCGGGCAACGCCCTGGTAAGCCAGACTGGAATCCACATACCGGTCACAAAGAACGATCTTACCGGCCTGTAATGCCGGAATAACGACTTCCTGCAAATGCTGGGACCGGCTGGCCGCATACAACAATGCTTCCGTACGGGCAGTCAGTTCCTGATTGTCCACATCCAGCAATATATTTCGAATGGTCTCGGCAATGCGCGAGCCCCCGGGCTCCCGCGTATAAACAACCTCATACCCCTCTTGTTTCAGACGCTTTAAGACCTGCAGACATACGGTGGTCTTACCGGCCCCGTCATTTCCTTCAAATGTGATAAATACCCCTTTTCTCATAGGCTCCTCCAACTTTTAACAATTATAACAAATTTCCTTATTATCTTATAGAGTCCACGGACGTAAAAAAACCAAGGTGGGTGAGTCCTTGGTAAGGTGTGTGATGTTTAGTTTACTTTTTTTAGGATATTTACTAATGGTTCACCCTTTAAAATCTTGTGCTCCATCGTCTTTTTACAACAATCAAAACGATGGAAGGTTTTTCGGCAATTTTTGACATTTCCATACACTTTCCAGTAACCGATCAAAAGACATTCCTTATTGGGCGTGATGAACGCTTTGACGTCCTGGAGCGGATAGCCAAGAAATACACCGATTTCATGAGGAAACGTTGGTTCACAAAGCCTCTCCTGTAAATGAATCAGAGCATGTTCGATATCAAATACCTCATATCCGTAATCAGAGAGGAATTTTATAATGGAAGGTTCGGATAAGATATAAGATAGTTTATGAGCGTTGTATACATACACCAGAAAGCTTTGACTGTTTTCTTCCAAAATACATATGTGATACCCAAAAGGAGAACATTGATCATTGAAGTAACACATACATTCTTCCAGATTCGGGATCTGTGACTTATAGACCCGAAACAAACTTCCTGTTTTCATATGAGCCAGGGTACAAGCTCCGTGAATCACTAATTGATGTTGAAATACGATGCCGTTGACTGGCATTGCCTATTATAATACGTCTTTGATCGCTTCTACGTCCTGGTCAGTACCGTCATTTTCCACTTTGTACAATACCGGTACATCATACGTTTCCGCAATAACGTCTCCCGCTTTACAGAAAGCTTCTCCGTAGTCCATGCTGCCACTTACGACAACACCGGTCAGATTCTGTGAGTTAGCCATCAGGAAAGTATCCACTTCCATCGGTACATCGCCGAATCCATCCGTATAAGTGAACAATACAAATTCTTCATCTACGGTTTCACTGCCGTCATCGATACGGATTGCGTCAAGTCCTAATTTTCCGATCAGAGCTTCAACGTTTCCTGTACGTGATGCATAAACATATTTCATTTGGTAATCCTCCTAGTTAGATTTATCTAACTGACTATAAGTTAGCATAGTCTAACCCAAGAGTCAACTGTTTTGCCCTGACTTTTTCAAATTTTTTCTAATTTCCTTTTTTTCCTATCTTGTCCGGCTTTGGATTTCCCTTCCCTTTTTATTGTTTTTTAATGTCTTTTTATTATATTATATTTTTTATAGAGAGGTGTGTGTAATGGACAAGAACAAAGAGTTAATGCTGGGTAACAAAGCCGTTGCCCGCGGTCTATACGAAGCTGGTGTCTGCTTTATTTCCAGTTATCCAGGTACACCGAGTACGGAAATAACAGAAGAAGCCGCAAAATACGATGAAATTTATTGTGAATGGGCACCTAATGAAAAGGTAGCGATGGAATCAACCTTTGGTGCCAGTCTAGCCGGTCGCCGTGCTTTCTGCGCGCAGAAACACGTAGGTCTGAATGTAGCCGCCGATCCTCTGTATACTATGTCTTATACAGGTGTAAACGCCGGAATCGTTATCGGTGTGGCCGATGATGCCGGTATGCATTCATCCCAGAACGAACAGGATAGTCGTCATCATGCGATTGCCGCAAAAGTTCCGATGATCGAGCCTTCCAACTCGGAAGAAGCCCTGGAATTCACCAAACTGGCCTATGAATTATCCGAACAGTTTGATACACCGGTATTATTGAAGATGTGTACGCGTGTAGCACACTCACAATCCCTTGTCACCAAGGGGCAGCGAAATGTCCCGGTCAAGGAATATGAAAAGAATATTGCCAAATATGTCATGATGCCGGGAAATGCTCTGCGTCGTCATCCAATCGTTGAACAACGTACCTTGGATCTTATCGACTATGCGGAAACTTCTCCTTTAAACCGTGTGGAAATGGGTGACACAAGAATGGGGATCATCACCGCTTCCACATCCTATCAATATGTCAAGGAAGTATTTGGAGACACGGTCAGTGTATTGAAACTGGGAATGACCAATCCTCTGCCGGTCAAGCTGATCAAGGATTTTGCCAGAAAGGTCGATAAGCTTGTCGTTGTGGAAGAGCTGGATCCGATCATTGAAAATCACGTAAAATCCCTGGGACTGGAAGTATCCGGAAAGGATGTCCTTCCGATCCTGAACGAATTCTCCCAGAATCTGGTTGCCGAAGCATTGGGTGAAAAACCACATGTCGGCAAATACAAGCTGGAAGATGCCATCCCTCCACGTCCACCGGTAATGTGTGCCGGATGCCCGCATCGCGGATTGTTCTACACATTGAAGAAAAACCGCTGCACGGTATTGGGCGATATCGGATGTTACACACTGGGAGCCGTTGCGCCATTAAACGCCATTGAAATGACCTTGTGTATGGGAGCTTCCATTGGTGCCACCCATGGCTTCAACAAGATGCTCCAGGAAAAAAGCGAACATAATACCGTCGCGGTCATCGGTGACTCTACGTTTATGCATTCCGGCATGACTGGTTTAGCCAATGTAGCCTATAACCAGTCCAATTCCACGATCATCATTTTGGATAACTCCATCACCGGAATGACCGGCCATCAGCAGAACCCGACAACCGGGTATAATATCAAAGGCGATCCGGCCGGAAAGATCAACCTGGAGGCGCTGTGCCATGCCATGGGATTTGAGCGTGTCCGTATCGTAGATCCGTATAATCTGACGGAATGCGATCAAGTATTAAAAGAGGAACTGGCTGCAGATGGACCGTCGGTCATCATCTCTCGCCGTCCATGCGCTTTATTAAAATATGTAAAACACAAAGCACCGTTAAAAGTAAATACCGATACATGTGTCGGCTGTAAAGCCTGTATGCAGATTGGTTGTCCGGCCATCTCTATCAAGAACAACAAAGCCTGTGTGGACAATACGTTGTGTGTCGGCTGTGGTGTTTGTTCACAGATGTGTCGTTTCGGTGCATTTGAATCCACCGCAAAGGAGGTCTGATGATGGAAACAAAGAATATTATGATCGTCGGTGTCGGCGGACAAGGTTCCCTGCTTGCCAGCAAGCTGTTAGGACACCTTCTGTTATCCAACGGCTATGATGTAAAGGTATCCGAAGTACATGGTATGTCGCAGCGTGGAGGCAGCGTCGTAACCTATGTACGTTATGGAGACGCTGTGTATTCTCCTGTTATTGACCAAGGAGAAGCGGACTGTATCGTTTCCTTTGAAGCGTTGGAAGCAGCGCGCTGTATCTCCTTTTTAAAGGATGACGGTGTCATTGTGACCAACACGCAGCAGATCGATCCGATGCCGGTTATTACCGGTGCCGCAAAGTATCCGGAAAACCTGATCGAAAAAATGAAAGCGACAGGCGCCAAGGTCGATGCCCTTGACTGCTTGAAGCTCGCAGAAGAAGCCGGTTCTTCCAAGGCGGTCAACACTGTCTTGTTAGGTCGGTTATCTCACTATTTTGACTTTGATGAAGAAACCTGGTTTGCGTCGATGGAAGCCATTGTGCCACCAAAGTTTCTGGAACTGAACAAAAAAGCTTTTCTTCTCGGAAAAAATGCTTAAAATATAATTAAATATTTATATCTAATTAAGGAGGGAGCTTAGACATGGAAAGATATTACCAGCCGGATATTGAATGTGCTTCAAGAGAGACCATCAAATCCATTCAGGATGAAAAACTGATCAAACAAGTCAAACACGTATGGGACAACGTACCCTACTATCGTAAAAAAATGGAAGAAAAAGGTGTTACACCGGACGATATCCAATCGACCGATGATCTGTATAAACTGCCGTTTTTATCAAAAGCCGACTTACGGAAGGCCTATCCGTATGGCTTGGTGGGAACACCGTTAGACGATTGTGTCCGTATCCAATCCACTTCCGGCACAACCGGCAAGCGCGTGGTTGCCTTCTATACGCAGGAGGACATCGACCTTTGGGAAGATTGTTGTGCACGTGCCATTACGGCTGCCGGTGGCACCAATGAGGATGTATGCCAGGTATCTTATGGCTATGGATTGTTTACCGGTGGTCCGGGATTGAACGGCGGATCGCATAAGGTCGGCTGTCTGACCATTCCGACAAGCTCCGGCAACACCGATCGTCAGATTATGTTTATCAAAGATCTGAATGCCACGATTCTGTGCTGTACACCAAGTTATGCCGCCTTCTTGGGCGAACGTATGAAGGAAATGGGCTACGGTCCAAAGGATATTCCTTTAAAAGCCGGTATTTTCGGCGCGGAAGCCTGGAGCGAGGAAATGCGCAAGGATATCGAAAACACGCTCGGTATCAAAGCGTATGACATCTATGGGTTAACCGAGCTGTCCGGTCCGGGCGTTGCGTTTGAATGCTCGGCACAGGATGGTATGCATATCAACGAAGACCACTTCCTGGCTGAAATCATCGACCCGGAAACGTTGGAGGTTCTTCCGGAAGGATCCCAGGGTGAGCTCGTCTTTACTTCCCTGGATAAGAAGGCCTTCCCTCTGTTACGCTACCGGACAAGAGACATCTGTACACTGACCCGCGAAAAATGTTCTTGTGGTCGTACACACATCCGTATGAGCAAACCGAAAGGTCGTTCCGATGATATGTTGATCGTGCGCGGTGTTAATGTATTCCCTAGCCAGATCGAAACCGTTCTGTTGAACCAGGGATATCCTGCCAATTACCAGATCGTTGTAGGCCGTGTCAACAACACGGACACCTTGGATGTTCAGGTGGAAATGACACCGGAGATGTTCACAGACAATGTAGGTGAAATTGAAGATCGTCAGAAAGAATTAGTCAATGCGTTAAAGTCCATGTTAGGTATTAAAGCGAAGGTTTCTCTGGTTGCTCCGAAGACGATTGCCCGCAGCGAAGGAAAAGCCGTTCGCGTTATCGATAATAGAAAAATCTAATCGGAGGAAAAACAATGAGTATTAAACAAATCTCTGTCTTCCTGGAAAATAAACCGGGAAGGCTTCAAAGAATGACCGGTGTTCTGGCAGCTCACAAAATCGATCTACGTGCTCTGTCTTTGGCCGAGACCAAGGACTTCGGTATTGCCCGCATCATCGTATCGGACGTTATGGACGCGGTAACCGTCTTAAAAGATGCCGATTTCATCGCCAGCCTGACGCCGGTGCTGGCGGTTGAAATTCCGGATGAAACCGGTGGCCTGGACAAGCTTCTGAAAATTTTCGCGGAAGCTGGTGTTAACATTGAATATATGTATGCGTTTTTAGGAAAATCCGACGGAAATGCATATATGATCTTCCGTATCTCGGATACCAAAAACGCCGAAGCGAAACTGACCGCAAACGGTTTAAAGATGTTAACGCAGGAAGATATTGAAAGCTTATAATCAAAGAGAGTACAGCGCATGTACTCTTTTTTTACATTTTCTTTACATACTTATCATCTGTATTTCATTTTCTTTTTATATACTGCATCCATGATGACTGATCCTTTAAAAAAAGTACTGCTTCTGTTAGGAATCCATCAAGATGACAGAAACATCCCTGTTGAAATCCCCAAAGAGCCGGATGACCTGTCCGTCACCGGTTTTCAAAACATGCTCCGCAAATCATCCTGTGATGACTAACGTCCGCCTTTGGTAAAGGACGTTTTTAGTTTCTGCAGAAATCGTTCCGCAATCGGCGTAAATGCCTGATATCGGTTCCAGGCCAGGTACAGACTGCTTTCCAGTGTCGGTGATAAAGGCACAAAAACAAGCCCGCTGTCTCTGGACACATCAATGAGATGATCAAAAGTCAATAAATATCCAAGTCCCTCGCGGGCAAATACAGATCCGTTATACGATAGGCGAAACGAGCCTTCCAGATTCAATTGCGAAAAACGGCTCTTTGCCCACGTTTTTATTTCGGCTTCCCATGCCTGGTCCGAACAGAATAACGGAAGCCCGATCAGATCCTCCACACGTATGGAAGCTTTTTGCGCCAGGGGATCGTCTGTTCGCATCACAACACCCCATACATCCCTTTCCGGAAACGCGATATACTCATATTTTCGACTATCCGGCAATTCCGCCAAGACCAGAAAATCCAACAACCCCTTATCGAGCTTGTCTGCGATTTGTTCCGTATCCCCGCTGGTAATATGATAATGAAGATTGGGATACTGCTTTTTAAAATCCCGGATGACCCGTGCCAGATATTTGATCTGATATGATTCGGCCATTCCCAGATACAGTTCACCACCGGTGATATCATCCAGTGAAATAAATTCCTTTTCAATTTTATCTGCCATCGAAACCAGATCCTCGGCTCGTTTTCGAAGCAATATGCCCTCCTCCGTTAAAGAAATGCGAAAACTGTGTCGGGTAAACAGTTTTTTCCCTAATTCCAGCTCCAATGCCTTTAGCTGCTTGGATAACGTAGGTTGTGTCACATGCAGGATTTCGGCCGCTCTTGTCATATTTTCTTCCCTGGCTACCGCCAGAAAATAGCGAAGTGTTCGTATTTCCATCGTTGCCTCCTGTTATTCCTTTTTAGAATATCATACTATGCGTTATAACCATTAGCCAATATTTAAATATCGTTTTATACTGAAACCAACGATGGGAGGAAGCTATGGACCTTGAACAAGTTGAAATCTGTCTGAACGATGCAGGATGCAGCAAAGAAACGATTTCTCCTATTGTACAAATGTGCCGGGCACAAGATCTGTCTGCAGCCTTACGAATGATGAAACAGAACCGCTGCCGACTGATGGAGGAATGGCATGAAAGTGCCAGAAAAATCGATTGTATCGATTATTTGATCCGGCAGACAGAAAAAGAAATAAACGGAGGAAAAACACAATGATGAAAACCGAAGCATTGAAATTAACACAAGAATGGGATAAAACGTTTAAAAAAAGTGAAAAAGTAGATCATGAAAAAGTGACTTTTATCACTCGCTACGGCATTACGTTAGCCGCCGATCTATATGTGCCAAAGCAGGCCGAAGGCAAATTACCGGCCATTGCGGTATGTGGTCCGTTTGGTGCCGTCAAGGAACAATGTTCCGGACTCTATGCGCAGAACATGGCCGAAAGAGGCTTTTTGACACTGGCTTTTGATCCATCTTTCTGCGGTGAAAGCGGTGGACAACCTCGTTATATGGCTTCTCCGGATATCAACACCGAAGACTTTATGGCGGCTGTCGATTTCCTTTCCTTACATGAAAAGGTCGACCCGGATAAAATCGGTATTATCGGTATCTGCGGATGGGGCGGCATGGCGGTCAATACCGCAGCTCTGGATACCCGCATAAAAGCGACCGTCGCAACCACCATGTACGACATGACCCGTGTAAACGCCAAAGGCTATTTTGATTCCGAAGACAGTCCACAGGCTCGTTATGATAAAAAAGCGGCTCTGTGTGCCCAGCGTCTAGAAGATTATAAAAACGGAGAATACAAGTTAGGCGGAGGTGTGGTTGATCCACTGCCGGACGATGCCCCGTTCTTTGTCAAGGACTACTATGATTACTACAAGACAGATCGTGGTTATCATGCCCGTTCCCTCAACTCTAACGGTGGATGGAATGTGATCGGATGCCAGTCCTTTATCAACCAGCCGATCTTACAATATTCCAACGAGATCCGCAGTGCCGTTCTTCTGATCCACGGCGACAAAGCGCATTCCTGCTATTTCAGCAAGGACGCCTTTGAAGCGATGACCAAAGACAATCCGTATTCAGAGAATAAAGAGCTGATGATCATTCCGGGGGCCGTCCATACAGATCTGTACGACCAGATTGATATTATTCCGTTTGATAAGATGCAAAGCTTCTTTGAAGAAAATCTGTAAAATGAAGCCAACCACTCTGCGAAGATCAGCAATCTGGCTGGTCTTCCTTCTCTTGTTGGGTTGGGGATGTACACCGACGGGTACCAAGGAGGTTTCTATGCCAAAATACACAATAGAGGATATCCAGCTAAACAGCGGCTATAAAATGCCCGCCCTCGGTCTAGGCACCTGGACACTGTCGGATGAACAAGCGGAAGAATCAGTATATCAGGCCTTGAAAGCCGGTATCCGCCTGATTGATACAGCGCGTTATTATCAATGTGAAGTGGGTGTCGGAAAAGGGCTGCAAAGAGCCATTGATGAAGGCATCGTTACCCGTGAAGATGTGTTCATCACATCCAAGATCATGCCTTCGGACTATGACCGCGCTGCCAAAGGCATCGATGACTCTTTACAGGATCTGCAGATCGAGTACCTGGATCTGATGCTGATCCATCAGCCCGGATGGAATGACGAAGCTGTTTATCGTGCCATGGAACAGGCGGTCAAAGATGGTAAGGTCCGTTCCATCGGTATTTCCAATTATTATACAAAGGAAGCTGTCGATCAGGTTCTTGCCTATGCAGAGATCCTGCCTGCCGTCATTCAGAATGAAAACCATATATATTATCAGAACGACGAACTGCAGGCCTATGTACAATCATATGGCATTGTCATCGAATCCTGGTATCCGTTTGGTGGTCGCAGTCACACACAAGATCATTTCAACGATCCAACCATTCGCTCCATAGCCAAAGCGCACGATAAAACACCGGCACAGATTCTCTTGCGCTGGCACCTACAAGCTGGTTATATTGCGATTCCGGGATCTTCCAATACCGAACACATTCAGGAAAACGCAGATATTTTTGATTTTGAATTGACAGAGGACGAAATGGACCAAATTGCTGTCCTGGATCAAGATCAACGTTATGAAAACTGGTAAAAAAAACAGGCGAAGGTATCTTCGTCTGTTTTATTTCTCCCATTGAAGCAGCTTCCGGGCATTTTGACTGAGAATTTGTTCTTTTTCCGCTTTGGTCAATGGAAGATCCTGCATAAAGTGTAAGCTTTCCGATTGCGAACTCCATGGACTATCGGTTCCGAACAAGATATGATCGGCACCAAAGATACGGATCAAATTCATCATTTCCTCCCGGTCCATCATCGGCAGCTGCTCTTCTTTCCAATACCCATCGTTTAAAGGAACGATCTCCCCGGTTGAAAAAGCGGTATCCAGATAGACGCCGGTGCCGGCCAATATCTCCGGTACGATGTTCCAGTTGCGCCATCCGCCCATATGCGCCAGCACAAACCGAAATGGACCGATCTGCTCCACAACATGGCGGGCCATCTGCGGTGAGCACTTCACCTGTCCCGGATAGCCGATATCCAATCCGGTATGTGTAACAACCACAAGATCCAGCTTTTTTGCCTGACGAAATATACGCAGAAAGCGAGGATCATCCAAATTCGTATGTTGATAGACCGGGTGAATCTTAATTCCTCGTAACCCCAGCTCTTTAATACGAACCATTTCCTGCTCCACATTTTCATACTCCGGATGGATGCATCCCAAAGAGAACAACGTTCCCTTCTGTTCCTGATTCAATATCGCAGCAGATGTATTGATTTTCTCCACCTGATCCGGGCTTGTGGCCACCGGTAGGATGACAGACCGGTCGATTCCGGATCGTTGCATCGATGCCTTCAGTCCATGGATCGTCCCGTCTGTAAACGGTTTTGAGTGTGATTTTCCACTTAAGGAAGTAATCGCTTTTCTGGCAATCTTATCCGGAAATGTATGCGTATGAAAATCAATCACCGTCATCAAGATCTCTCCTTCTAGTCTTCGTCCGCTAATGCTTCCTTTTGATGAACCAATACTTTTGTATCATAGCACGCAAATGCGTCTTCGACAATTCTTTCATCCGGCTTCGGTGTTAACAAGGACACCAGTGGTACGATGATCAATCCGGCAATCATACAGAAAGCACCGGCATTGATCGGAGACTGCAGCAAGACCGGAAAGCATGGACGAACTAACATATTGGCAATCATGACAATGGTCGAAAACAGAAAACTGCACCAGCATGCCAATTTCGTTGTCTTTTTCCAGTATAAACCATACAAGAACGGTGCCAGGAAAGCCCCGGCCAAAGCACCCCAGGAAACTCCCATCAGCTGTGCGATGAAGGTGACGTTGGAACGATATTGAATGATCGCAATAATGACGGAGATCAACACAAAGACCACGATCAGACAACGCATCACAAAGACCTGTTTCTTTTCATCCATCTCTTTAATAAAACGTCCCTTCAATAAATCCAGGGTCAAGGTTGAACTGGAGGTCAGCACCAGCGAGGACAAGGTAGACATAGAAGCCGATAATACCAGAATCACGACGATGGCGATCAACAGATCCGGCAGCCCTGATAACATCGTTGGGATCACGGCATCAAACCCATCGGCCACTACATCGATCTTATCGGAAAACAGACGACCGAAGCCTCCTAAAAAGTAACAACCGCCGGCTACGATAAACGCGAAGACAGTAGAAACCACCGCCCCTGTGGAAATGGACTTCTCACTGCGGATCGCGTAAAACTTCTGTACCATCTGTGGCAGGCCCCACGTACCTAAGGATGTCAGAATAACAACACCTAATAAGTTTAACGGATCCGGTCCAAAGAAAGAAGCAAAGACCCCCGGTGTCGTTGAGACCGTTTCATCCACCACCTGTCCCATGCCATCCAGCGCCATCATAAAGCCTCCCTGGCTTTGCAGTACAGCGTATACAACCGCACAGATACCGAAGATCATAATGATTCCCTGTATAAAGTCGTTGATTGCGGTAGCCATATATCCACCGGCAATGACATAGATACCGGTCAACACCGCCATAACGATGACACAGACCGTATAATCAATGTTAAAAGCCATCCCAAATAACCGCGATAAACCATTATACAAAGAAGCTGTGTATGGAATCAAAAAGATAAAGGTGATGACACTTGCAGCCACCTTCAGAGCCGGCGATCCAAATCGAGACTCAAAGAATTGTGGCATGGTTGCTGAATTCAGATGCTGGGTCATGATCCTTGTCCGCCGGCCCAGCACAGCCCAAGCCAGATAAGAACCTAACAACGCATTCCCTATCCCGATCCAGGTGGATGCAATTCCGTATTTCCATCCAAATTGTCCGGCATAACCAACAAAGATAACAGCCGAAAAATAGGATGTGCCATACGCAAACGCGGTAATCCAAGGCCCTACGGAACGTCCTCCCAGAACGAATCCGTTGACATCTGTAGAATTCTTACGGCAAACAAAACCAATGGCCAGCATCACCGCAAAGAATATCACCAATAATACAACTTTAATCAACATAATACCCTCTCCTTTATTCTAACGATTTAACGCGCTAAAGCGTTGACTTACTAAAGTTTATAATACTTTCTTTAATAATTCAAGCGTTTTTCACAAATTGACTTTACTGCGCTAAAGTGTTAAACTGTTTACACATATAGGAAAGGTGACAACATGAAAAAAGATATTCATAATGAATCTGTTCAACGGTTGTTTACGGCTGTATTGTCTTTGAATAACCTTGAGGAATGCTATGCATTTTTTGAAGATATCTGTACAGTAAACGAGCTGCTTTCTGTTGCCCAGCGTTTCCAGGTCGGGGAAATGCTTCTGAATAAAAAAACCTACCAGGAAATCTCCCGTACCACCGGTGCCTCCACCACAACCATCAGTCGTGTGAACCGGCTTCTTAGTGATGGAAACGATGGAATCGAAATGGCCCATGAACGAATAAAGAAAGAAGAGATAGAATAATGAATGAAACAATGAAGAATTATGGAACCAACCGTTCGGTCATCCGTGACTTGTTTGAATTCGGATTACAGAGAAAAGCGATTGTCGGAGCTGATCATGTATATGATTTCAGTCTGGGAAACCCCAATGTACCCGCACCGGCCAAAATCAATGAAACAATCAAAAATCTCATCGATACAAAAGACGATGTATATCTGCACGGCTATACATCCGCACAAGGAGATGCTGCCTGTCGACAGGCTATCGTGGATGATCTGAACCGACGTTTTGACACATCCTTTCACAAAGACAACTTATATATCACATGCGGTGCTGCCGCATCTTTAAAGATCACATTGACTGCTTTGTATAACGAAGGGGATGAAGTCATCGCTTTTACGCCGTACTTTCCGGAATATAAGGTGTTTGTGGAGACAACCGGTGCCCGCCTTGTCGAAGTTGCCTGCGATCCGGGCACCTTCCAGATTGATTTTGATGCTTTGGAACCGGCAATTACCCCGAACACGAAATCCATTATTGTAAACTCGCCGAACAATCCGTCCGGTGTTGTCTATACAAAGCAGACCATCCGCCAGCTTGCTTCCTTGATGGAAAAAAAGGAAAAGGAATACGGACACGCTATTTATCTGATTACCGATGAACCATACCGTGAGCTGGTCTATGATGCTATCGAAGTGCCTTTTGTCACAAAGTATTATAAGGACACCATTGTTTGTTACTCCTACAGTAAATCCTTGTCTTTACCAGGAGAGCGAATTGGCTACATTCTGGTGCCGGATGAAGCAGCCGATGCCAAAGATGTCTATGCAGCTATTTGCGGTGCCGGTCGTGCACTGGGTTATGTATGCGCTCCAAGCATGCTCCAGCACGTTATCGAAAAATGCACCGGTCTAGTATCGGATATCAACGTTTATAAGGAAAACCGAGATCTGATGGTCAATGCGTTATCTTCCTATGGATTTACATGTATCCATCCGGATGGTGCGTTTTACTTATTTGTAAAATCACCGATTGAAGATGCCAATGCGTTCAGTGAAAAGGCCAAGGAATTTGATCTTCTGATCGTACCGGCTGACAGCTTTGGTACGCCGGGATATGTACGGATTGCCTATTGTGTATCCAAAGAGATGATCCTGCGATCCTTGCCTGCTTTTGAAAAGTTAGGAAACTTCTATTTTAAAAAACAATCCGATTGACACGCATAGTTTCGAATTGTAAAGTGATAAAACATAACGAAAGGAATATGAATTATGCCTATTACAGACTTGCTGGAAAGAAATGCCAAATTATATGGCAACGAAGTTGCCCTTGTAGAAATCAATCCTGAGATCAAAGAGGAACAAAGGGTAACATGGAAAGAATATGAATTGATCCAACCGACCTCGCGGTCTTTTTACCGACGTCAGATTACCTGGGGTGTCTTTGATGAAAAAGCCAACCGGGTGGCCAATATGTTACGAGATCGCGGGATTGCCAAAGGACAGAAGTGCGCCATTCTTCTGATGAACTGTCTGGAGTGGCTGCCTATCTACTTCGGTATTATGAAAGCCGGTGCCCTGGCTGTACCGTTAAATTTCCGTTTTACCGGAGAAGAAATCAAATACTGCCTGGATGCCAGTGATGCGGATGTCCTGTTCTTCGGTCCGGAATTTATCGGACGCCTGGAGGATATTGCCGGTCACATTAAAAAAACAACATTGTTGTATTACGTGGGTGACCAATGTCCTTCCTATGCAGAGGATTATTATAAACAAGCCTCCAACTCTTCCTCCGCTGCTCCATTAGTACTGATTGAGGATAAAGACGAGGGTGCTATCTATTTTTCCAGCGGTACGACCGGTTTTCCAAAACCGATCTTATTGTTGCACGAAGCCTTGATGCAGTCCGCACAGATGGAAGCCATTCATCACCGCACCACAAAACAGGATAACTTCCTTTGTATCCCGCCGTTATACCACACAGGGGCTAAGATGCACTGGTTCGGTTCTCTGTATACAGGAAGCCGCGCCGTGATCTTAAAGGGAAATTCCCCACAGGCTATCCTGAGCGCTGTATCCAATGAAGGATGCACGATCGTTTGGCTGCTGGTTCCGTGGGCGCAGGATATACTGGCTGCTTTAGATGCCGGAAAGATCAAAAAAGAAGACTACAAGCTGGATCAATGGCGTTTAATGCACATCGGGGCTCAGCCAGTACCACCAAGTCTGATCAAACATTGGCTGGAGTATTTTCCAAACCATAAATACGACACCAACTATGGATTATCCGAGTCCACAGGCCCGGGATGCGTTCATCTGGGACTGGACAACGTCCATAAAGTCGGTGCCATCGGAATTCCGGGTTATCACTGGAAAATCAAAATTGTCGATGAAAACGGCAATGCCGTTCCTCAGGGAGAAGTCGGCGAATTATGTGTCAAAGGGCGCGGTGTCATGGTTGAATACTACAAGAATCCGGAGGCAACCGCTGAAGTATTGAAAAAAGGTTGGTTGTTTACAGGGGACATGGCCCGTCAGGATGAAGATGGATTCATCTATCTGGTAGACCGTAAAAAAGATGTCATCATCTCCGGTGGTGAAAACCTGTATCCGGTACAGATTGAAAGCTTTTTGGCTGCCCATCCGAAGATCCATGATGTTGCGGTCATCGGCTTATCCGACAAGCGTCTGGGTGAAATTGCCGCTGCCATCATCCAAGTAAAAGAAGGGATGGAATTAACAGAACAGGAAGTTAATCAGTTCTGTATCGATCTGCCAAGATACAAACGACCACGAAAGATCATCTTTGCGGATGTGATTCGAAACGGCACCGGAAAGATCGATAAACCGGCTTTACGTCGTCTCTATCGTGGGGAACGCCTGGTCGAAGCACAATCCAAAGGATAAACAAAAAGCATGGTCCGTCCATGCTTTTCTCTTGACAAAGGGGATATACTAAACATATGAACAAGACATTAATTCAGGAAATTCAAGACAGGGGCATATCACTGGTCGCTGTCACAAAAAAACATACAAAGGAAGAGGTCGATGCGCTCGCTGCGCTGGGACTGCATGTATTCGGAGAAAACCGGGTCCAGGAGTTCTTAACAAAATACGATCCGGCGTATACATGGCATATCATCGGCCATCTTCAAACCAACAAAGTGAAATATATCATCGGAAAAGTCGATGTGATTGAAAGTGTGGATTCTATCAAACTGGCTAAGGAAATTGACAAACACGCAAAAAAACATGGTCTCGTTCAGAAAATTTATGCTGAGATCAAAGTGTCCAAAACGGATGAGAACAAAACCGGATATCCTTACGCACAGGCCATGGATTTCATCGATCAGCTGCAAAGCTTTGCCAATCTGCATGTGATTGGTTTGATGTGCATCGCATCCAATACAGAAGATACTTCTGTGGTTATTCAAGAATTTGATCAGATGGCTGCATTATCTAAACTCTGTAAAGAAAAATACCCGGATATGACGGTATTATCGATGGGTATGAGCAATGATTGGCGTCTGGCTTTGGAACATGGTTCCAATCAAATTCGAATTGGCACCGCTTTATTTAAATAAACTTTCACATAAGTTCACATAAAGTTTTGCGGTGTTCTTTGTTAGAATAAACCCATGAGTGAAAAAAATACGGACTTGATCCGACATATACGACATCTTATTCTGGTATCCGGTTTAGGTGTTTTGGCTGCCATTATGGCATTATCCGTTCATTTTTTAACACCGGAACCCGTCATTGCACAAAAAGAGGAAAAAAAAGAAAAGATCGATACCAGCCAGTATCCGGATGTAACGATCGTCCTGGATCCAGGTCATGGAGGCTACGACAGTGGAACGGTTGGCTATTCAGAAACACAAGAAAAAGATCTGACCTTAACCTATACATTGGCTATCGGTGAACGTCTGAAAGCGTTGAATCCGAATCTGAACATCGTCTATACCCGGGACAGCGATGAGATTCCGTGGGAAGAAGATGAAGAAAAAGATTTGATTGCCCGTGTAGATATAGCCAAAGAAAACAAAGCCGACTACTTTTTATCCATCCATGTCAACGCCAATGCCAATGATCTGGAAGCAACCGATTATGATTTCTTTGTACGACAGGATGACAAAGTCAGCCAGACAATTGCTCAATCCATTATCGACAATCTGCAGAAGAACGGATGGGATTATGAATCCTTCATTCTGGATGTTGCCGATTATCCGCTTTATGTGGTCAGTGATCAAGATATTCCGGCCATGTTGTATGAAATCGGTTATTTCTCCAATCCGGATATGGAACAAGTTCTATTAAAGGATGAAACCGTTGATCTGATTGCCGATGCTGTCGCACAGGCTTATCATCAATACATTCTAGAACACGATGAAAAAAGCAAATAACAATGAAAAGCAGGTTCCGATGAACCTGCTTTACTTCGTTAATTTCAAACCGTCTTTAAAGGCTTCTCCAACACGTTCTGTCACCTTATAGTAACCGTGTGTGTATGGATCAAAGGCAATCGCATTGACCAGTGACATATCGATTTTTCCATCCACCATCACCTTTTCATCCGCTGTCAGATTGACTACCTTTCCAATCACCCCGACTCCATATTCACTATCCTGGTATTCAATAAATTCACATTCCAGGCATAGTGGAAATTCATTGATGATCGGCGCATCCACGCATTCTGCCTTTGTCGCTGTCAAATGACTGTTTTCAAATTTGTTGCTTTCTCTATTTCCCGAAACTACGCCAAAATAATCGGCTTCCACAACGTGTGATGCATCCGCAATGCTAACAGTAAACGCTTTTCTTTTTTTAATGTTCTTTACTGTTTTGTGTGTTTCGGTTAAATTCAACGCAACTGTTCCTCTTTCCTGCATGGTTCCCCAGGCAGCATTCATCACATTCACACTACCATCTTCATTATATGTCGCAATCATTAATACCGGCATCGGAAAGATACCTTCTGTCAGATTCAGTTTAACTCTCATTTACATTTCCTCTTTTCTATGGATTGACACATGTATCTGCTTATGTATACATTATAACTGACATCAACAATTAATCAAGTACTGTCATTAAAGATATGTACTATACGAAAGGAAAGTTTAAATGATCAAAAAATATATTGAGAATTCGAATTTTGAAGAGACCGGTTTCTACTATACCTACTCTTTGATTACCGGTAAACATAAGATGGTGATCTTATATTGTCTGATGGAGTTTGAGCCGGTGCGTTTTAATGAACTGCGTCGTTATATTAAAAAGATATCCGATAAAACTTTGAGTGCTAATTTGAAAGAGCTGGAAGCCGATCGATTAATCGTCCGAAAGGAATATGCACAGATTCCTCCAAAAGTAGAATACAGCCTGAGCCCACGGGGACGATCTTTAATGAAGGTTTTGGACCAGCTTTGTATATGGGGTGAAAAGAATAAAGACTAAAAGGCTCTGTTCCACAGAACAAAGCCTTTTTATTATCCTTCTTTTTTGTTCGGTAATGTTATCCGCACTTCATCAATACGATGTTTCTGTATTTTCATTACCTGTAAACGGATCCCGTTTTCCAAAACAATATAATCATTGATTTCCGGCAGTCGTTTTAACCGGTCAATAACCAGACCACCAATCGAATCGTAGTTCTCACTGTCCAAATCCAGTCCCAGGGCATCGTTTAGATCATGCAGGCTGATATACCCTTTGACGTCATACACACGCTGAGTGATCTTCTGAATATTGGTATCTTCATGGGCGTCATATTCATCCCGTACTTCCCCGACGATTTCCTCCAGAATATCCTCCAGTGTGATGATACCGGACAATTCTCCGTATTCATCCAATACGATGGCCAAATTAAAGGTGGCCTCCTTCATTTCCAGCAACAAATCGGATACCAGCTTATTCTCATAGACAAAGAATACTTTTCGCAACATCCTGTTTAACTGAAAATGTTCAATATCCGTATGTAACAGTAGGTCTTTCATATTGATCATTCCGATGACATTATCCATCGAACCTTGATAGATTGGAATCCGTGTATACTGCTCTTCTCTGAATATCGCAATCAGATCATCATAGGTCGAATCAACATCGGCCATAACGACATGTACGCGAGGCACCATGATGTCCTTTACTTTTACATCGCCAAAATCAAATACGTTATTGATCAGATCCTTTTCATCTTCTTCAATCACACCTTCTTCATGACTGACATCGACAATTGTCCGCAGTTCATTCTCTGTCATTGTCGGTGAAGAACCATCGATATCAATCCCAAAGCTGTTGAGAAGTACTGCGCTGATCGCATTGACAAAGAAAATGATCGGAGTCAATAGGATCATCAGGAAATGAATGATTGCCGCATATCGTAAAGCCAACGTATCCGCTTTTTGGGTAGCCATGGTTTTGGGGGTAATCTCCCCAAAGATCAGGATTAGGATGGTTATGATAAAGGTTGCCACGCTGACTACAGCGCCCCCAAATGAATAGGCGATGGTCGTAGTGATACTTGCCGCAAACGTGTTCACAAGGTTGTTTCCAATCAGGATCGTACTTAACATCTTGGATTGATTATCCAACATATCCAGTACTGTCTTGGCATTTTTGTCTCCTTCTTCCATCAAGGTTCGCATACGGATCTTGTTGCAGGAAACCAAAGCTGTTTCTGCCGAGGAAAAAAAGCCGGACAAAAACAACAATAGGATTAACAAGATACATTGCTTCCAAAGACCGTTCATATTATTCCCCCTTATTCGGCAGCACCAGATGGACTGCCCGCTCTACGATTTCAATTGTCGGATTTTTCAGTTCGCGGATTTCTCCATCCAGATTCCCAAGAATGACCTGATTATTCGTATTTAAGTGGACCACCTTGGCTCTGTGCAAAGAAACCAGATTGGAAATCTGCACATGCTGGCCGCGTTCATACTTCTTCGCTAATTGTACGATCTGATACTTTTTCACGGGTTTGATCAAACAGACATCAATCATTCCATCATCGATCTTTGCCTGTGGACAAGGTTGATACCCGCCTCCATAAAAACGTCCGTTACAAAAGACCACAAACATATAAGGCCGGATCGGAAAATGTGAATCATCCAGCTGTATATCATACGTCTGTTCCAAGGATTTCGTTAAGGAGATCAACATGCCCATATAATAAGGCGCAATTCCTTTCACCGGAAGTCGTTTTTTGATCTGATTGGAATAATCGGCCACAGATACATCAAATCCGAAAGAAACGGTATTGATGACATATTCCCCATTTACCTTTAATAAATCCGCATCCATCGTAAAGGGATCTTTATAGTTTGAAAGATCCAGGAAATCCTCTTGTGTCAGACCATCCAGACTCTTGATAAAATCGTTGCCGGTCCCGACGGGGATGATCGACAGCTGAACATGAGGGTATCCGGCGATTCCGTTTACAACTTCGTGCAAGATGCCATCGCCTCCACACGCAAAGATATGAACCAGCTGCTCTTCCATCAACGCATATTTTCGTGCAATCAGCTGGGCATGTCCGGCTTTTTTGGTCTTTTCTATGATGATCTGCTTTCCTTGAAAATTCTTTTTGACCTCCTGCATGAACCGGTATTGCTTATCCCGACTTATATGTGGATTGATAATAAATACTTCCTTCACCGCTTACTCCTCCCGACAGGAAGATATCCACGCTTGAATATCCTCTTCGATTTTAGGATCATCCGGTTCATACCAATGGACATCCATTTGATTTCTAAACCAGGTGTATTGTCTTTTGGCGTATCTTCTTGAATTTGTCTTGATCTGTGTCCGGATCTCTTCTAAATTTTTTTCTTTTAAAAAGTACGCTTTAAATTCTTTATAGCCGATTCCCTGAAAGCTTGTGTACTCCCATGTCTTCGGATCGGCGAATAATGACTGTACTTCCTCAACCAATCCGGCATCAAACATCCGGTCGACTCTCTGGTTGATCCGATCATGTAAAAGATCCCGGTCAACCGATAATCCCAGAAAAAAGATATCATAGATCGGCTCATGGTTTTGTTGCGCTTCCCGCTGTGTTTTATTCAGACCTTGGTGCGCAATCTGCAAAGCCCGTATCATTCGTTTCCGGTTATGGCTATGGATCTTCTGTGCGGATTGTGGATCTTGTTTGTTTAATAATTCATGAAGCTGGTCATTATTTAAGGTGTGTAAATACGCATCGTATTGGGTATCCGGCTGTTCCTCCTGGAAATCATAATCATATAAAGCCGCTTTTAAGTACAGACCGGTTCCCCCGCAAAGGATAGGAAACTTTCCTTTGTGTGTGATTGTTTCGATTGCCTGACGGCATTTTTTTTGAAATACCTTCACATTGTATGGAATGTCATACGCCTGTTCATCCACCAGATAATGGACAATTCCGTCTTTTTCCTGTTCGGTTACCTTCGCTGTTCCGATATCCATCTTCTTATAAACCTGCATACTGTCACAGGAAACAATTTCCCCGTTCAATGCATGGGCAAGACGAATGGATAACGCTGTTTTCCCAATGCCGGTCGGTCCGACGATGGCCAGCACTTTCTGTTTAGCCACGTTCAAATTCCTTTCGCAGGTCATTGTCACTTAACGTGATGACCGTAGGTCTTCCATGAGGACAATGATATGGCTGCCGGCATTTTTTCAAATCTTCGATAACCTGCCTCATCTCCTGCATGGTCAAAGGCCGATTAAAACGGATAGAAGAATGACAGGCCATGGTCGCTAACATCTTCTTGCGCAATGCCGCCATATCCACATCCTGGTGCTGGCGGAAGTAATCCATCATATCCTGTAAAAAAGCATCCGCATCTACGTTCTGAAACCAGAGCGGTACTTCTCTTAACAGAAAACGATCCGTACCAAACTCTTCGAAATGCAGACCAAAAAAGGATACCTTCTCGTTGATCGTTTGGATCTGTCCCATCAGATCGGAAGAAACATGGATCTGGATCGGGAGCATCAACGCCTGTTGTTGTGTTACCGGTTCTTTTAGTGTATCCACCAGCTGTTCATAATGATACCGCTCCTGGGCGGCATGCTGGTCGATGATCACCAATCCTTCCGGATTGGAGCATAAAATATAGGAATCATGCAATTGGGCCAGAACCTGCAGATGATCAAAGAACGAAGGACCGTGATTGCTTTCTTTCACCATTTCTTCCGGCTGCCGTTCCGGCATCTGCCATACAGGCTGTGGTTCTGTTGCCTGGTATTGTTCAAAACTTTCCTGAATAACAGAATCCCGGTTGTTTGATTGTTCTACCGGATATGGGAACGAAATCGAAGACTGTGTATTGTAAAGCGTCTGCTGCTGATAAACCGGTGTGCTCGGTGCACGTTTGACTTCTACGGTTTTTAAAGCCGAACGCAATGTCTGTGTCAATGTTGTTTTGATCAATTCAACCAATTGGCCTTGTTTGGACATACGCACTTCCCATTTATTCGGGTGTACATTGACATCCACAAGCTGGGTATCTACTTCAATCTGCATCACAACGATTGGAAACCGATGCGGCGGCATAAAATCACTGTAAGCATCCACCATAGCTTTTTGGATGACATTGCTGCGAATGAGACGATCGTTCAATGTGATATACATAAAATACTTGGTTGCCCGGTTGATCTTTGGCTGCACCGCATAGCCGTGTATGCGATAATCTTCGTTGGCAGCTTCAAAGGCCAGCGCATTTTTGGCGACCTCCCGACCATACATCTGGTAGAGTATTTCCTGTATATTTCCATTTCCGGATGTCTGAAATACCTTTTTATCCTCGTTATACAACACAAAACGAACGGATGGATGGCTTAATGCCATCCGGTTCACCAGATTGGCAATGACAGAAAACTCGTAGGATACGCTTTTCAAATGTTTGAAACGAGCTGGTGTTTTAATAAATAAACCGGATACATCCACCGTCGTTCCTTTCGGACAAGATACGTTTTCCTGTGTCAGAAGCTGACCATAGTCATAAACGATCCGATATCCTGTCTGTCCATTGTTGGTTTCCAAAATGACATGAGCCACAGAAGCAATACTTGGCAAGGCTTCTCCCCGAAAGCCCATGGTCTGTATATTGAAAAGGTCTTCCTCGGTATACATTTTACTGGTCGCATGGCGCATAAAAGCCAACTGTGCATCTTCCGGATCCATGCCATCTCCATCATCACGTATAACGATTCGGTCGATTCCTCCTTGATACACCGCAATTTCTATATTTCGGGCATGCGCATCGATACTGTTTTCCACACATTCTTTGACAATATTGGCTGGCCGGTCCACCACTTCTCCGGCAGCTATCATATTGGTCAAATGCTCGCTTAGGACATGTATTTTTGCCATGAACGCCTCCTTACTCTATTGTTTTTGATAATTTCTTTAATTCATATAAGAAGTCCAATGCTTCTCTTGGACTCATGGAATCGATATCCAGTTGCTGCAATCGCTCGACCAGTTCGGATTTCTCCGGCTGAACGGCATCCATCACAAATAGATTCGGCTGGTATCCGATGCCACTGTGACTGCCTTCATAATCTTTTAACAGCTGGGAAGCCCGGTCCAGTACGACCTTTGGTAAATGCGCTAATCGGGCTACATTGATTCCGTAGGATTTATCTGCTTTTCCGTCCACTACACGGTAACGGAATTCTATATCTTGTTTCTTCTCCTTCACATCCACATGTACATTATGGATCGTTGCGTGCTGCTGCTCCATATCTGTCAATTCATGATAATGCGTTGAAAAAAGTGTTTTGGCTTGGATTGCCGTATCGATGTATTCAATCATAGCTTGTGCCAAAGCCATGCCATCATAGGTGGCTGTCCCTCTTCCAATCTCATCAAAAAGAATCAGAGAATTCTTTGTTGCATATCGTAGAGCTTCGTTGGCTTCCATCATTTCCACCATGAATGTCGACTTGCCTGTCAATATATCATCGCTGGCCCCGATCCGGGTAAAGATACGATCAAAGATCGGTAACTCTGCTTCTTTAGCCGGTATAAAACTGCCAATCTGGGCCATGATCACCAACAAAGCATTTTGCCGCATATACGTAGATTTTCCACCCATATTCGGTCCGGTAATCATCTCTATATGCACTTTTTCATCCATGATCCAGTTATTGGATACATATTTTGAGGTCTTCATCTGATCGTCCAGGATCGGATGTTTTCCTTCTATGATACGGATACTGGATTCCTTATGGAATGTTGGACAGATATATCCCTTATCCACAGCCAAAGTCGCCAGTGAAACCAATACATCAATGACAGCCAACGCTTTCGCGCAGGTGTGCAGATCAAAAAGACTGCTCTTTATGGTTTCCAGCAGTTCCTTGAATAAAGTCTGCTCCAGTTTGATCTTCTGTTCCTGTGCATGCAGGATCTGGTCTTCTTTTTCTTTTAATTCCGATGTGATAAAACGCGTCGCGTTAGCCAGCGTCTGTTTCGCATGATATCCGAACTCTTCCTTGATAGCGGAAAGATTTCCATTACGTACTTCAATATAATAGCCAAATACTCGATTGTAGCCGATCTTCAAAGATTTAATGCCGGTTCTTTCTCTTTCTTTCGCCTCCAGCTGCAAGATATAATCTTTTCCTTGGTCAGCCATTTTACGAATTTTATCCAAATGTTGATTGTATCCCTCGGTAAACACATTTCCTTCTTTTAAAGACAAAGGAGGATTTTCCACGATGGCTCCTTCAATCTGGTTATATAGATCCTGGCAATCCGGTACTTCCTGAAATTCCGGATAACTATCCAAAGCCAAGGCAAGCTGAAGGATCGGCTTGGCGTGTTCCAAAGAGGTAACCAGCTGTAACACATCGCGTGGACTGGCATTGCCATAAGCCATACGACTGGCCAGTCTTTCCATATCGTATATATAAATCAGATGTTCTTTTAAGTTCTCCCGTAAGATAAAATCACTGATCAACGTAGAAACTGCCTTTTGTCTCTTTCCAATCTTATCGGCTTCGATCAATGGGGCTTCCAACCAGTTCTTCAATGTCCGAGATCCCATAGCACTGCAACAATGATCCATAAAGGACCATAAACTCAAAGAACCTGTCGGATTGAATAAATCCAGATGTTTTTTTGATTCATAATCTATGATCATCTGTTTCTTTTGATCCATGATCACAATGGGCATAAAATGCTCGATATGTTGTTTCTGGGTTTCCGTCAAATACCCCATCAACATAGCCAGATTTTCTTTTAGGGCTTCTCCGGATCCATGTGGCAGTAAGTGTTCATCTTCTTTTTGAAGTTTCACTTTTTTCTGTCGGCTGACAAGATATGCATCCTTTTCCTCTAAAGCCCGGATCCATCGTTTATCCATCTTCATGGAACAAACAACTTCACTGACATTCTGTTCGATCAACGCTTTTTCCATGGCAATCAAGGAACGTTCCACAGTCAGACTTTTTAGTTCACCGGTACTTAATTCACAAAACAAAATATTGATTTCCCAGCTTGTCATCACAACGCTGGCAAGATAGTTATTCATTTTCGTATCGACGATCTCATCCATATATGTTCCCGGGGTGACGATCCGGATAATGCCTCTTTCTACAATACCCTTCGCTTCACTTGGGTCTTGAAGCTGTTCGCAGATAGAGACTTTATATCCTTTTTTGATCAGTCGCTGAATATATGTATTCGCTGCATGATGTGGAATACCGCACATAGGAACCCTCTGCCCGTCTCCGGCACTTTTTCCCGTGAGAACCAGATCCAGCTCCCGGCTGGCTGTCTGCGCATCCTCAAAAAACATCTCATAAAAATCGCCAACACGATAAAAGAGGATGGAATCCTTGTTTCTTTCTTTTTCTTCTAAGTACTGCCGAATCATCGGCGTATAATTTTTATCTTTCATCTAGGGTATTATATCAAATTTTTCAGGCTTCTATTAGAAATATGATATACTAATACAATCAAAGGGGGAATGGATCTGTGAAACGAACGATTACCATTCGCAATCGAACCTTCCAAATGGATTTTGGATTTATCTTAATCCTTCTTTTAATGTGGTTTACCAGTATTTTCGCATTGTATAATGCGTTCAACTTGATCAAAGAAGGAAGCAGTTACTCATATATGATCCGCCAGAGTTTCTGGTACTTGATTGGATTCGCGACCGTATTTTTATTGACTTCGCTGCAAAACCGTTTTATCTATCGGTTTATGAAAGATGCCTATCGTTATCTGATGTATGCGTTATTATACTTATTCGCCTCTCGCATGACTGCCTCTTTTCTCGGCTTTACCTTGCCTTTGGCTCCACCAATCAACGGTGCCATTTCCTGGTTTATCATTCCTCTGTTGGGAAGTTTTCAGCCAAGTGAATTTATGAAGGTTGTATTGATCGTTTTGACCAGTCAGGCGATTACCGAGCATCAGAATAAATATCCGGATCCTACCGTTCGTGATGACCTGCGTCTGATCTTACGTGTTGCCCGCATCCTGGTCCCGCCACTGGTATTGATCTTTATGCAGCCGGATACCGGTGTTTGTATCATTATCTTCTTTACCATCTTTGTGATGCTGGTATGTTCCGGTCTTCGAAGAGGTTATGTTATTACCGCCTTTGTTTCCATAGCGGTTGTGGTAGGGGGTTTCTTCTATCTATATTTAAACCATCAGGAATTCCTCGCTTCCATCATATCGGCCTATCGTCTACAGAGAATCGAAGCCTGGCTGAATCCGGAAAGCTATATACGAGGAAGCTCCAACCAGCTGTATACAGCCCTTTTATCCTTAGGCAGTGCCGGATTAACCGGTTATGGTATGCAGGCGAATATCATATCCATTCCGGAGGCACACACAGACTTTATCTTTGCCGCTATCGGGCAATGTTTTGGTTTGGCAGGAACATCCGCTATCGTTCTGTTGTGTTTGATCCTGGACTTGTATCTTTGTAAGATAGCATATAACACAAAGGATCGCACCGATCGTTTTATTGTGATCGGCGTTATTGCCATGTTGTTGTATCAGCAGATGCAGAATCTTTCCATGATCATTGGTTTATTACCGATTACAGGAATTACCCTTCCTTTAATCTCTTATGGAGGCAGTAGTATCCTTTCCTACTTTATCTCCTTTGCGATCATCCTGAATATCTCGCCGGCAAAAAAAGAGGCGATTCATTTATTCAATCGCCGTCGTAAAACCAAACTAGTATAGATTCCGCAATCTTGTCAGATAAGAATAAGTACGATATCGCGCAAATCGTACTTTTTTTGCGGATGCTTCAATATGTATTTTGGTAATATTTTTTAATTCTCTGCTTAAGTGATCATATATGGCATAGACCGGGTTGCTGCTGGTAATCTTTATATCCAACTTTCGGTCGACACGCATGATATAAGGATTTCGTAAGGTTGAATGATTATGATGTGAGATTGGCATAATTTCACATAACTGTAAAATCTGTAATCCGGAATCCACAACGGCACCCGATAATGCCCTGTTGGCTCCCGTAGATCCACACTGGGTACTGATACAAATACCGGAACCCGCTGTACTTTCAAAGAATTCTCCATCAATATAGATCATGAGATGAATGGTCTTCCCCATTCCGTCGATACGTATTTCATTAAAAGAATAAAAAGACTGATTGATTTCCGGCAGTTGGATCTCCAGCAACGGAAAGGATTCTATCACCGGTTCATTCTTTGTTACATCGTTAAGAAAGTTTTCCAATTCACCATATGTATAATCCGTAAAGAACCCAAGCGTACCCGTATGAATTCCTACAAATTGCAGGTTGTCCAATTGATCCATATACATATGAATAGCTCGAAGCATTGTTCCATCTCCGCCCACACATATCACAAGATCCGGATACTCTTCATCAAATCTCCATCCATTAAAACTCAGTCGCTGCCGTATCTGCTTTCCTACATTAGCAGAATACTTATCATCTCTTAACACAATCGTATATTTCATAATTATCACTTCTCACGAAAATATTGTATCATATATAAGGGATAATAATTCAAGAGGTGCTTATGTATAATCAAATCGAAAGAGAACTTAAAGTCTTGATATCAAAAGAACAATATGAAAAAATACTCCATTCCTATGAATTTTCAGATTCTTGGAAACAAACAAATGTTTTTTATGACACCCATGATCGTCTGATCAAACAAAAAAATGGAGGACTACGAATTCGTACAATCGGTAATATACATATATTTACCTTAAAAATACGAACAGATGCCATTACGCATATTGAATTGGAAAAAGAAATACCTTGCGAACGCTTTGAAGACATTGATGATCCGAAAATCGATGCCTGGCTACAAAAATATGGAATCCCAAAAGATCTCCATCCTATCATGTCCTTTTCAACGATTCGTCAGACTATTAATTTTGAAAATGGTCAATTATGTGCCGATCATACATTGTTTCCTTCCTTTGAAGATTATGAATTGGAATATGAATATACGAAAGAGCATGACGGCATCACTTTCTTTAATACTATATTAGAAACTCTGGGAATAACGTATCAAAAAAACAGCCCCGGAAAGATTTCCAGAGCTTTTCATTACTTATAATTTATGAAGCAAACGATAGAAGAAGGATTTTGAATTGTATTCTTCTTCTTTTCTTTTTAAAGTCGCTAATTCCTCTTCCATTTCAGACATATTGCATGTCTTTTCCATCAAAGACTGATTCTGAGTCTCCAGATCTGAATTACTATCTATCAGATTTTGGATTTCATTCTCTTTTTCCAATGCTTCTTTCTTGAGTCTTTCTATTTCTTCATCTTTTGATTTTTGTTCAAGAAGAAATGTTTGTTTACTCTTTTCCAGTTCTGCCAATAAACGTTGCTGAAACAAGATTTCAATTTGTTTTTCAGCTTTCTCCTTTTCTTCTATAATAGCTTTCAATTTCTCATTTTCATATTTCAATTCCATTTCTACAGTAGAAATTTCATGTTTTTCTTTTCGGAAATATTTTGAAAGCTTCTCCACACCTTCCGCTTTAATAGTGATACGCCGTGTTTCAGGATTTTTATATTTATAACCGGCATCCGGATAATCTTTTACTAATTTAGCGACTGCTTTATCGACGGTATTCCGTGATTTTGAAAAATGCTGGCAAATTTGAGCAATTTCCATATCATAATACACATCAACTGGCATTTCTTGATCAACCATATAACAAACCTCTCTCTTCATATGATTCACATATGAATCATCATATGTGATTATTATTAAATATCATTTTCATGTGAAAAGAATATTTATACTCTTTTTTGAGCTGTGCTTTTATTTTACATCATATGATTTTATTATCAAGTGTTTTTCTTTCATATGAATCTATTTTTCACTATTTATCTTATTCATATGATTAAATCATATAAATATATGAATAAATTCCAAATTCATATTACATTTTATCTAATTCATATGAAATTAAAATTCTATTGTTTTTACATCTTCTGATTCATATCTTATTCATATGAATCAGAAGAGAGTAGATTTTTGAATAATACGCTTTAATTGTTATCATATGTGAATTTCATATTGTGATTTCATATGTAATTTTCACAATGTGAAAATTATTTTCTCATAACAGAGATTGAATAGACTATATAAATTCATATCTTATTTTGTTAGCTTTAGAGATATATACTATCAATAATCTGATTATTCAACAGATACAATAATCAATTCAAATCTTTTACTATTATCTTATATTAGAGTATCAATCATATTCTTTTCTTCTTATCCTATTATTATCCTATAAAAAATCATATTCTATTCCCATTATTCATTTACAATAGGAATAAAATATGATTTTGATTTTTTATCATAGGAATATCCTTATGAATCCTATATTATTATTCATATGGAACAAATTATTGTTAACTATATTGTATATACATAGGATTATTCATGCCTCATTCATGTGATTATTCTTATTTTCTTCCTTCGAAGGCTTTCAATAGGGTAAGGCTGTCTGTATAATCCAAATGTGCACCTATAGGAATGCCATATGCCAATCGTGTTATTAACACTTTATCCTTCAGCAGCTTTTCCAGATACAGGGAAGTGGTTTCTCCATCTATCGTGGGACTTAATGCCAATATAACCTCTTTGATATTGTCATCCACTCTGTCTACAAGAGAATTGATATTTAATTGATCTGGTAACATTCCTTTTTTAGGATTAATCATACCATTTAGCACATGATATACGCCGTTATACTCGTTCATAGATTCTATGGATGAAATATCTTTTGGGGATTCCACCACACATATTACGCTATGATCTCTTGACTTGTCTTTACAATATTCACATGAATCTCCTTCACAGATATTTCCACATATATTACAACGTTTTATGTCATTCATATGATTTATTGTGTCAATAAAATGATTTCTTGTTTCTTCATCCCAGTTGAGAACAGTATAAGCATATCGTTCTGCCGTTTTTTTACCGACACCTGGTAACCTTTGAAAGGATTCTATTAACTGATTGAATGATTTTGGATACATAATTCACTCTTTTCTAATCTTCTCTAATTTCTAAATCCGGAAACAGTTTTTGTAGAAGCATTTCTTCGTTTTCTTCTTCAGTCTCTTCCGGCTTATTCTTAACTATTTTCACTTTAATCGGGTCGGGAAGGGTACCGTTGATCATTCGCTCTCTGAACTCCGTTATGACACGATTCTGCTGCTTTGTATCAATACTGAATATTTTCTTTCTTTTTCCTATAAGCTTCTCTAAATACCCTTCAAAGCCTTCTGTTTGTTGGAATTCGTTAATTGCTTTTGATTCTACTTCACTCTTCACACTAACAATCAGATATTCTTCTGAACTAGCTACTAATGTAGACTGTCTTAATAAAGACTGTTCTCTCATATATTTCGTATCTAAATCCAGTTCATACCGATTTTCATACTTATTCATATCTTCTGCTTTTTCTTTTTTATTAGCGCCTACCAGCAATCTTATGATTGTTTCATCGTCCAATATGATTTTACTATCTCGATCACTCTCTGTATTTAATGTTTCACGTGAAACATCATATGCCTTTTCCGGTTGTTTCACATCCTCTTCTTGCTTAAAATGTGGATTATCAACCTTTTTTAAAGGAATTTCTTGTGTTGTTTCATATGAATTCCTAATCATATCCGAAGTATTTTCTTTACTTTTTACATTTTTTTCTTTACTTTTTTCATCATATGAATCGGATATAACCTTGAGTAATCCTGCCTCTAAATAATCCAATATGTTGGACGCATAGACAAATTTATTATATGTATCCATTAATTCATATAATAAATTCATACGAAATGGTAAAGATGTTGGCATGATATACTGGTCCAGAATTTTCTTTGTATTCGTATCAATCAATGTTGTTTCTGAGGAATAGTCATATATAATACTATTCTTGATCAGTGATATGAAATCCGATGTGAATCTACGAAGATCCATTCCTCCATCATTAATATTTTTTAAAGCTTTAACAACATCTTCAATATTACGATTGTATAAGTCCTTATATATTTTAGCCATGTCTTCGATCGTTACGACACCATAAATTTGTCTAACATCATCTGCTTGTATTTCCGAAGAACAATAGGCCACGCTTTGATCCAATATAGATAAAGCATCTCGCATACCTCCATCACATAATGATGTAATTAAAGAAATCGCTTCTGGCTGTATATTAATTTTTTCTTCTTTACATACAATATGTAATCTCTTTTCTATTTCAGAATCCGGAACTCTGGTGAAGTCAAAACGTTGGCAACGAGAGATAATTGTCGATATCACTTTGTTTGGTTCCGTTGTCGCAAAAATGAAAATCACATGGGCAGGGGGTTCTTCAATAGTTTTTAACAATGCGTTGAATGCACCTGTTGTCATCATATGAACTTCGTCAATAATGTATATTTTATATTTTCCTTGCATTGGTGCATATTTTACACGATCAATCAATCGTCGCACTTCATCTACACCATTATTGGATGCAGCATCAATTTCAATAATATCCGGATGACTATTGTTTAAAGCCATCTGACAGTTCATACAATGACCACAGGGTTTATCATGTTGTTGCGAGGTACAATTTAACATTCTCGCAAAAATCTTTGCGATGGATGTTTTTCCTGTTCCTCTTGGACCACAGAATAAATATGCATGCGCAATACGATCTTGATCAACCGCGTTCTTTAATGTTTGGATAATAGCCTGTTGACCGACTACCTCATCAAATGTTACTGGTCTGTATTTTCTGTATAGAGCTTGATATGCCATTTCATACCTCCTGGTATCTATTTATATGATTTTCATATATTTATATTATTTTATCTTTTTTGCATTTCTTTTTGATTTAAAAAAATCAGTAAGAAGGGAAGAACACTCTTCTTTCAAATATCCCCCTTCATATTCCGGATAATGATTGAACCCTTTCACATCCATCAAATTTGTACAGGATTCTATACATCCTCCCTTTGGATCGGCTGCTCCATATATCACCTTCTGAATACGTGATTGTATAATAGCTCCCGTGCACATCGGACATGGTTCCAACGTCACATATAATACACAATCCTCTAGTCGCCAAGTATGTAACACATTACATGCTTGATGAATGGCTAATATTTCTGCATGTGCTGTACTAAGCTGTAATCCTTCCCGCCGATTATATGCTTTCGCTATTATGTGATTATTTTTAACAATCACACATCCAATTGGAACTTCGTCTTCCTGATAAGCCAGCTTTGCTTGAGCAATGGCTTCGTTCATCCATTTTATATGGTTTTCATTATTTGCTGTCATACTACTATTATATAAAAAAACTACTACACATGATAGAGCTTCCTTAAGGCTGCTTCGTTCCCGACCTGACCTGATTCACAAGATATCATTGTAGTAGCGGATATAGTATAACACATATTTTATAAAAAAGGGAAGGGCTGAACACTTTCAATTTTCCTATCCGATCTAATGCTGCTTTCTCTCCTTTGTATCCGTATTATTTTTTGTTATTCATAAAGAAAAGAGCGAATCTCTCGCTCTTGGTCTTATTATCCTATTTTTTTCATACCGCCCATATAAGGTTGTAATTTTTCTGGAATAGTGATTGTTCCGTCTTTCTGCAAATTGTTTTCCAGGAATGCAATCAACATTCTCGGAGGTGCCACACATGTATTATTCAATGTATGGGCAAAGTATTTATTTCCTTTACTGTCTTTGACACGAATTCGCAAACGTCGTGCTTGTGCATCCGTCAGATTGGAACAACTTCCAACTTCAAAATATTTCTTTTGTCTTGGAGACCATGCTTCAACATCAACAGATTTACATTTCAGATCCGCTAAATCTCCCGAACAGCATTCTAATGTACGAACCGGTATATCCAGGGAACGGAAGAATTCAACAGTATTCATATACAGTTTCACAAACCATTCACGACTTTCTTCCGGTTTACATACAACGATCATTTCCTGCTTTTCAAACTGATGGATTCGGTATATACCACGTTCTTCAATACCATGGGCTCCTTTTTCTTTTCGGAAACAAGGAGAATAAGATGTATATGTATATGGCAGATCCTTTTCATCCAGGATCGTATCGATGAATTTACCGATCATTGAATGTTCACTGGTACCAATCAAATACAGATCTTCGCCTTCAATTTTATACATCATTCCATCCATTTCTTCAAAGGACATAACACCATCGACAACAGCACTACGGATCATAAACGGAGGAATGACATATGTAAATCCTTTATTGATCATAAAATCTCTGGCATAACTCAAAATAGCGGAATGCAGACGGGCGATATCTCCCATAAGATAGTAAAAACCATTCCCGGCTACTTTTCTTGCACTGTCCATGTCGATACCGGAATACTTTTCAATTAACTCCGTATGATAAGGAATTTCAAAATCAGGAACAACTGGTTCTCCGAATTTTTCCAATTCAACATTTTCGCTATCGTCTTTTCCAATCGGAACTGTATCATCAATAATATTCGGAATTGCCATCATCTTTTTACGAACTGTATTTCTTAATTCATCTTCTTTTTCTTCCATGACAGACAATTCTTTCGCAATATCCGCTACCTTCTTTTTAACAAGGTTTGCTTCTTCTTTTTTTCCTTGTTTCATCAAGTCGCCAATTTCTTTGGAAATCCGCTTTCTTTGTCCTCTTAAATCATCTGCAGTCTGCTGTAGTTTACGAAGTTCTTTATCTTCCTCTAATACTTCATCAACTAAATGCAGTTTTTGATCTTGAAATTTCTTTTTCATATTCTCTTTCACAAGATCCGGATTTTCGCGCACAAACTTCATATCCAACATATTCATTTCCTCCTTTTACCATAAAAAAAAGACATTCCTCCAAAAGGGACGATGTCTCGCGGTGCCACCCTTCTTATCTTAAACAAGATCTCTCAACATGATAACGGTATGTACCGAATTGAACTACTATAATTCATTCAATTGCTCAAAGGTGCTTTTCAATAGATCAATGCGATATTCTCACCAACCATATCGTCTCTGCATTCATACAATCTATTTACTTTTCCTTCTCAACGCATTCCATTATTTTATACCATTGTTTACCGTTTTCTGCAATATTAATTCGAATAAAGACAATAATAGGAAATTCATATTTTTATTCCTATTTCTATAATTCTGACTAATCATATGATTACAAAAGAAAAGGATGATTTTACTCATCCTCTATCTGTTCTTCATGATCTACCAAGGTAATCCGATTTACCTTTGCGTCTTCCGTTAAATTGATCAGTCGAACGCCTTGGGTATTTCTTCCATAAATACCAATATCACTGATTGGTGTACGGATCATAATACCGGAAGTCGAAACAATCATCAAATCTTCATCTCCCTGAACAGCACGTACGATCATCAACTGACCTGTTTTGTCTGTCACATTCATGGTGCTTACACCTTTTTTTCCACGGGATGTTAATCGATAGCTTTGGATATCGCTTCGTTTTCCATATCCATTTTCAGATACAGATAACAGTGTATCACCATCACTGGAAATCGATAATCCAACAATATGACCATCTTCTACATTCATTCCTTTGACACCGGCAGCTGTTCGTCCCATCACGCGAATTTCACTTTCTTTGAATCGAACAACTCGTCCATTGGATGATCCAATCAATATTTCATCATCACCATGTGTCGCTTTTACAAAGAACAGTTCATCGTTGTCTTTCAGATGAATGGCAATCTTTCCGTTTTTATTGATCCGATCAAAATCAGATAAATCCGTTTTCTTCACAACACCGAATTTGGTCGCAAACAGTAAATATTTATATTCGTTTTCCTTCGGGATTCCCAGCATTGTAGTTACATTTTCATCTTTATCTAAAGAAATTAAATTAACGATTGGTAATCCTTTGGATATTCTCGAAGCATTTGGTACATTATATCCTTTGATCCGATATACCTTACCTTTATTCGTGAATAACAACAGATGATCATGTGTTGACATAGTAATCATCGTATGAATAGAATCTTCATCGTTCAATGTCAGCGATTTGATTCCTCTGCCTCCACGATTTTGTGCCCGGTATGTATCCACAGGTGTTCTTTTGATATACCCGGAAGTCGTCAAAATCAAGATAACATCTTCTCTAGGAATCAGATCTTCATCATCCATATCCACATAAGAATCGGATATTTCCGTTCGACGTTCATCGCCATATTTAGCGTTGATTTCGGTTAAGTCATCACGGATGATCTGCAGGACACGATCATGATTTGCCAATATATCTTGATAATCGGCAATTCTTAATAACACTTCCTGATACTCTTTTTCAATCTTATCAATTTCCAATCCGGATAATCTTCTTAACTGCATAGCTAATATAGCACGTGCCTGTATTTCACTGAAGCCGAATTTTTCACATAACTCAGCATTTAAACCGGCTTCATCTTTATGCGATGAACGAATCGTGTGAATAACCTCATCCAGATGGTCGAACGCAATGCGGAAGCCTTCCAGAATGTGCGCGCGGTCCTGCGCTTTCTTTAAATCAAACTTCGTTTTTCTTACTACCACTTCCGTCTGGAAATCAATATAGTCTGTAATAATATCTTTTAAAGGCAATTGTCTTGGTCTTCCGTTTTCCAATGCCAGCATATTGATACCGAAACTGGACTGCAGTGGTGTTAATCGGAACAATTGGTTTAAAATAACATCTTCCTGCGCATCCTTTTTCAGTTCCATGACAATACGGATACCTTCTCGGTTACTTTCGTCATTTAAATAAGTGATTCCCTGAATTTCCTTATCGTTGATCAATGAAGCCATCTTGGTAATCAGATTCGCTTTATTGATAGCGTATGGAATCTCATAGAAAATAATTCTTTTCTTCCCGTTATCCAATTCTTCAATCCGGTATTTTGAACGGATCATAATCGAACCGCGGCCAGTCTCATACGCTTGACGAATTCCTTTTCTTCCCAGAATAATGCCTCCGGTCGGAAAATCCGGTCCTTTGATAAATTCCATTAATTCAGGTACGGTAATATTCGGATCATCCATAACCGCAAAGATAGCCTGAATGGTTTCTGTCAAATTGTGTGGTGGCATATTGGTTGCCATACCTACCGCAATTCCCATAGCTCCATTCACTAAAAGATTCGGAATACGACTTGGCAATACGACCGGTTCGGTTTCTTCTCCATCATAGTTCTCAATAAAATCGACTGTATCTTTATTGATGTCTTTCAACATTTCCATGGAGATTTTTGACATTCTCGCTTCGGTATAACGCATAGCCGCAGCTCCATCTCCATCCAGAGATCCGAAGTTTCCATGTCCGTCAATCAATGGATACCGATAAGAAAAATCCTGTGCCATACGGACCATCGCATCATACACGGCAACATCTCCATGAGGATGATATTTACCGATGACTTCACCGACAATACGCGCACTTTTCTTATGCGCCACATTTGCTGAAATATTCAATTGGTTCATCGCATGAAGAATACGTCTGTGTACCGGTTTTAAACCATCCCTTACATCGGGAAGGGCACGCTGTACAATGACAGACATGGAATAATCCAGAAAATCCTCACGGACTTCTTTCGATATTTCTACTTCTTCTACGACATCATACTTTTTATTTTCATCGGACATAATGACCTCCTGTTAATAATCAAGATTGGCATATACTGCATTTTCTTGAATAAATTCTCTACGAGGATCGACTTGTTCTCCCATTAATAATTCAAATGTGCTGTCAGCATATTCAGCATCCGCAATCGTCACTCTTTTCAAAATTCGGTTTTTTGGATCCATTGTCGTTTCCCATAACTGTTCCGCATCCATTTCTCCCAAACCTTTATATCGCTGCACTTTATAACCATCCTTCAATTCATTACGGATGGCATCCATCTCTTGTTCTTTATAGGCATACAGGATTTTTTTTCCTTTTTGTACTTTATAAAGAGGAGGCTGGGCAATATATACATATCCTTGTTCAATGACCGGTTTCATATAACGATATAAGAATGTCAACATCAATGTCGCAATATGCGCACCATCCACATCGGCATCGGTCATGATAACAATTTTATGATAACGTAATTTAGAAACATCCACTTCATCCTTAATACCACATCCAAAAGCAGTGATCATACTACGAATTTCTGCGTTATCAAAGATTCTGTGTTCTCTGGCTTTTTCCACATTAATGATCTTTCCACGCAAAGGAAGGATTGCCTGTGTTTTGGCATCCCGTCCTTGTTTGGCAGATCCACCGGCAGAATTACCCTCGACGATATAGATTTCACATTCGCTGGCATCCTTACTGGAACAATCTGTCAGTTTTCCCGGTAAAGAGGAAATACCGTCCAGAGCGGATTTTCTTCTTGTTAATTCACGTGCTTTTTTAGCAGCCAATCGTGCTTTGGAGGCTAGAGAAGCTTTCTCAATAATCGCTTTGGCTGCATCCGGATTCTCTAAAAAGTATCGCTGCAGATGATTACCGACAATACCGGAAACGATTTTTCGCACTTCACTGTTTCCTAATTTTGTCTTTGTCTGTCCTTCATACTGTGGATTCGGATGCTTAACAGAGATAATGCATACAATCCCTTCTTTTACGTCATCCTGGGTCAATGTCTCATCTTTTTTAAGCATATTATGCTCTTTGGCATATTGGTTGATAACACGTGTTAAAGCCATACGGAATCCATCTTCATGGAAACCACCTTCGTGTGTATGGATATTGTTACAGAAAGAATAAATATTGGTCTGATAGCCGTCATTATACTGTAAAGCAACTTCAGCTAGAATATTATCTACCAAGCCTTCACAATAAATCACTTCGTCATTGATTTTTGAACGATTCTTATTCAGATAACGAACATATTCAATGATTCCTCCTTCATAACAATAATCTTTATGAATTTCCGGATCGACTCGTTTATCCGTTAAAGTCAGTCGGATCTTTTTGTTTAAAAATGCCAGCTGACGAATACGTGTATTCAAGGTTTCAAAATCATACGTTGTTGTTTCCGTAAAAATCGTCGGATCAGCTTTAAATCGAACCAGTGTTCCGGTTTCTTCGGTTTGTCCGATGACCTTTAACGGACCGGAAGCCTGACCACCGTTTTCAAATAATATAGAATAGATCTTTCCATCCTGATATACATTGACTTCCATCCATTCACTTAACGCGTTTACAACACTGGCACCAACACCATGCAAACCTCCGGAAACCTTATATGCACCGCCACCGAATTTACCACCGGCATGCAAGACCGTCATAATCGTCTCTACCGCACTGACACCGGTTTTTTCATGAATGCCGACCGGCATACCACGTCCGTTATCGCGAACCGCGATAATATCACCCGGTTCAATGACGACATCGATGCGATCCGCAAATCCGGCCAATGCTTCATCGATTCCATTATCAACGATTTCCCATACCAGATGATGCAAACCACGGGCACTTGTCGAACCAATATACATACCTGGACGAAGACGTACGGCTTCCAAGCCTTCCAATACCTGGATATCATCCGCTGTATACGAATGTTCAACAGCTGTGGCCTCATTTTCCAATGTTTCAAATTCTTGTATTTCTTTATTCAATTCTTCCTGACTCATTAGAAAGCCTCCCTTATCATTCCATTTTCGACCATATACAGATGATAGGAACGATTCGCAAACCATTCCTTTTTTACAGGTTTCGTCGTCGTAATAAATATTTGCATAGAATCTGGTAAGTTCTGTATCAATGATCTTTTTCTTCCGTTATCCAATTCACTGAATACATCATCCAGTAAAAGAATCGGATATTGATGGCTCTTATCTTTAATAATATCTGCCAGTCCCAGTTTTAATGCCAGTAAAAAACTTCTTTTCTGTCCCTGGCTGGCAATTTCATAGACCGGTTTATCATTTAAAAGAAAGATAATGTCATCCTTGTGAATACCGGCCATTGTCTGTTTATAATATTTGTCTTTGGATCTGTTCTTGTCATAAATATCTCGCAATTGACTTTCCATATCCTCATTTATATCTACAAATGTTTTATAAACAGCACTAATTTTTTCTTCTTTTTTTTCAAAAAAAGGATATAAATTTTGTGATTTATCCATTAATTCTTTAATAAACTGCGACCTTTGCCGGATAATGACCAACTGATCCTGGATCATCTGATCCGTATAGGTCTTTAACAACACATCGTCTACCTTATCCATTTTCAAAATATGATTTCTTTCTTTTAACAAATTCTGATAATGAGAAAGTGTATAAGTATACGTCTTTGATAATTTGATCAGTTCCATATCAATAAAATATCGTCTATTTCTTGGAGATTTTTGAAAAAGAATCATATCATCCGGACAAAATAAAATAGCATTTACAATACCTACAAAATCCGAATATTTGTTAACCGGATTCTGAAATCGGAATAGATGCTTTTTTTTATCTGTAACAATAATTTTTAAATCCTGGATTGTTTGATTGGATTCTACTTTTGCTTCTATCTGCATATAATCCTTATCCTGTTTTACCAGACTGGAAAGCTGTCCGGTCCGAAAGGAGTGCAGATGACTTAAAAAATAAATGGATTCGATCAGATTTGTTTTTCCTTGTGCATTCTTTCCACATAAGCAGTGAATGCTGCTGCTTTGAAAGGTGACAGAACAAGATTCATAGTTTCTATAATTCTGTATATTCAATTGATTTAAATTCATTGGATTTCTATCCTTTGTTCATCAATTTGAACACAATCTCCCTTAAAAAGCTTTTTTCCTCTTCTTTGCTCCGGTTGTCCGTTGACATAGACCATATGTTCCTGAAGAAAAAATTTAGCCTGTCCTCCACTATAGATAAAATCACAGGCCTTTAATAATTGAGATAATGTAATATAGTCATTTTCCAACTTAAAATCCATGAAGTTCCCCTTTATGCTTTAATATTATAGCATATTTTGAATTTTATAACTATAAGAATCCCCCCCATTTAAAAATAAAAAAAGCCTTAAACAGGCTTTTAAATGAATTAATCGTAACTTCTTACCGGTACGATGATCATAATGGCAGAATCATCTTCCGGATTGACAATACGGATTGGTTTCATTAATCCGGAAAATTTCAGTTCCACTTTTTCACAACGCAACGCTCTGACCGCATCCAACAAAAAGGATCCGTTACATGTTAATGTCAATGGTTCTCCTTGATAGATACAATCGGTCATGACTTCATCGGAGTTACCAATTTCCGATGAACTTGTCTTTACACGGACAATTTCTTCCGAACATTCCAATTTTACCAGATGGATCTTATCGTTACGAATAAAGTTTGTACGATCGACGATACTGGTCAGTTCATGAGAGGATACCACCAAGGTAGCTACACTGTTGGTCGGAATGATTCGTTCCACTTCCGGAAAGCTTCCATCCAAGAGACGTGTCTGGAAGATGGTTTGATCAAAGATGAATTGTGCTTTCTTTCGATCGATATACATGTCTATCTGTTGTTGCTCATCCGATAAAGATTTTACAACTTCGGACAAGGTTTTACTCGGAATGGTTACGTTCATATCCGCTTTTGAATCAATCGTCACTTTTTTTCTGGCCAGTCGGTAAGAATCGGTGCCGGAACAATACAACTGATTCTGTTGAATATTAAAGTTGATTCCCATTAATACCGGTCTTTGTTGATCATTGTCTCCACACGCATACGCGGTCTGATTGACAATATCTTTTAGATCGGATGTATGGATATGAATCGCTGTTTCCGGCTGCGAAAAATCAATATTCGGATATTGTTCTGCTTCAATGCCATTTAAATTAAACTGTCCATTATTGCTGGTGATGCGTACTAGTTCAAAATCCATCAATTCCATTTCAATAACAGGACTGTCAATCTTACGGACAATTTCCAACAGATATTTTGAATCCATAACAATAGATCCTTCGGATTCAATCTTTAGTTGATTTTCTTCATCGGATTCCATCATCGTGCGAATAGAAATATTGGAATCACTTCCTGTTAATATAATTTTATTAGCTTCCACTCGAATATGAATACCGGATAAAGCCGGCAGCGGTGAAAATACGCTGATGGCACGAGAGGTTACGGATAGCTTATTGTAAAAGTATTTACGATCGATTGAGAATTTCATAAATGTATCTCCTTTGTCTTTATGTATTAGTGTAACAATAATAAGGTGTGGAAAACGTGGAAAACTTTTGATAAAACGCTTATTTTATCTGTAAATCCTTGCATATCCGTCTGTGGAAAAGCAGGGATTTATATGGAAAACTATTCCAGGTTTTCCTTGATTTTAGTCATAGCGATAGAAAAAGCTTTGTCCTGTTTCAATAGCTTGGCTGCTCGATCATAGGAACTTTTGATCGTGGAATGATCTCTATGTCCTAACTCATTGCCGATTTGCGTCCAGGACGTATCCAGCATTTCATGCGTTAAGTATACAAACATATGACGTGCTGTAACCAGACGTTTTTGCCGGGATTTTCCTTCTATATCTCTATAAGACATGCCATAGAACCGAGTGACGGCTTTTTTTATCTGTTTTGGTGTCAATTTATCCGGTTTTGCCATAACAATTTGATCGGATAAAATCATTTTCGCAAAATCCAGATCGATAACCTCCGGATTTTCCAGTGTTGCGTTAAAAAGAAGCTTATTTAAATTTCCTTCCAGTTTTCTAACGTCATCGGAAAACTGCAAGGCCAGATAATCAATGACCTCATCTGTAATCGGACAAGTTTCTTCGTAACCTTCCAGCTTTTTGCGCAAAATGGCCCGGCTTGTATCAAATTCCGGTTTTTGGATATTGACCACAAGCCCTTTGGTGAAGCGGGAAATCAAACGAGATTGAATGCCGGTCAGCTGATTGGGATGCATATCACTGGTAATGATAATCTGCGCATTTTTATCAATCAGTGCATTATAGACCTTAAAAAAGACTTCCTGCGAACTGGATTGTGTCAAATTTTGTATATCATCAATCAGAAAGTAATCGTGATCGATCAGTTGACTTTGTACAAGATCCACTGTATTTCCATGAATATTCTTGGTTTTCATCGCATCCAGAAGAATCGAAACGAGATCACCGGCATACGCATAGAAGAACTTGCATTCCGGTTTTTCCTTGCGAAGATAATTGCCGATCGCATGTAGAAGATGCGTTTTTCCCAACCCGGAATTTCCATATAACATAATTGGATTGAACATATGATTCGATTGTGTACAACTGGCCAGACATGCCGCATAGGCTTCTTGATTGGATTTTCCTTCAACGAAATTTTCGAAGGTGTAGTCCGGATTCAGCTTTGCGTCGATGATATGACTGGTCCGGTATTCAATATCGATTTCCGGCTGCAGTTTTTGCGCTTCATGGTATTCCAGAAACTGAATGGGAATTCTATATCCCCAAACATCAGCTAATATATGTTCTATAAGCTCTTTTGCATCTTTTTGTGTAACTATGTTCTTGGTGATCATAGAACGATAGGAAACATACGCAAACTGATCATCAATTTTAAAAAGATTTGTCTTCCGGATCCAGTTTCTAAAAGTATCGTCATCAAAAAAATGACTCTCTTCTATTTTATCCAATGTTTCTTTCCAGATGTCGTTAAATGATACCGATTCCATACATTCTCCAATCTTGCACATACGATTATACACGAATTCATTTAAAAGTTTAAGGAATAAAAAAAATAAGTTTTCCACGATTTTTGTGGGGAAAACTGTTTATACATTGGGGAAAACTTTTAAAAACGGGGAAAAGTAGTGGGGAAAACTCTTGTTTTTTTGAGGAGTTATCCCTATAAGCAGGTCTTGTATTCTCTTTGCTTATAAGCGATTGCAGACTTATCCACAAAAAACGGTGGGGATAAAATTTTAAGGCTTTACAGGGTGGAAAACACAAGGAAAGAAGAGGGAAAAGGAGTGGTTATAATAAAAAGAGAAATAATAAAATCCCCATAAGATCGGGAAAAAGTTACTATGTTTATAACAGGTTGATAGAGTTATTTGGTAAAAAATATGTTATGAGCACATATAATAAATTATAAGGATAATAAATAGGCACGAGAAGATATTTATATATATAAGGATATTTATCCGGTAATTATCAATCACTGTATGTGTCCCTATCCTATAGAATCAAGAGATATATTCATGGAGTCCAGGGATATTTGTTTCTATATAATAAAAAAAGATTCATAATTTATTGACTTTTGTTTGAAATCATGCTTATAATGTTTAAGCAATTGAAAAAATAAAAGACTGAGGGGTGTGAAAATGAAAAGAACATATCAGCCAAGTAAAATTAAACACCAGAGAACACATGGTTTCCGTGCCAGAATGGCAACAACTGGTGGACGTAAGGTTCTTGCAAGAAGAAGAGCAAAGGGCAGAAAGGTATTATCCGCATAGAAATCACCTGACATGGTGATTTTTTTGTCTGGATAGGAGGTATTTGTGAAAAAAGCATATAGAGTGTGTAAAAATTATGAATTCTCTTCTATTATCCAGCAGCATACTTTCGTAAAATCGTCGTCTTTTGTTATTTATTATGTGGATCGAAAAGAAGATCAGGCACGTGTTGGAATCAGTGTAGGTAAAAAACTGGGGAATGCGGTAAAACGAAATAAAATCAAAAGACAGGTGCGAAGGATGATCGATGATATATATGATTTTAATGAATCTTATGATACGATACTTATCGTAAGACCTCATTATCTTCGTTTTTCTTATGCAGAGAATAAAAAACAACTGTATGATCTGAAACGAAGAATAGATAAAAGAAAAGGATAGAGAAAATATGACACGAAGCATTCAAAAGAAATTGAAAGTATTGATCGTTTGTTTATTTCTTTTGCTGACTTGTACGGCATGTAGTGCACCGCGAGCAAGGGATGGAAAAACAAAAGTAGATCAGATTATTTCCAGTGAAACCGTAACCGTGAAAAAATCCGATGTGAATGTAACGGAAATCAAAGATGAAAAATTAGCGAAAAAATACGCAAAACTGGATGATGATGCCGAAATTACGATTGAACCGACAACATTTAAACAAGCTATCGGAAATGGCTGGTTTGATGGATTGATCGTATGGCCGTTGGCAACGTTGATCAATAAGGTTGCTGCCAAGACAGATGCCGGTATCGGTATTATTGTCGCTACCTTGTTATTACAGCTGGTTTTATTTGCGTTGACAGGAAAGTCGCAGATGTCTTCCCAGAGAATGCAGGAAATACAGCCGGAACTGCAGGCCATCCAGAATAAATATAAAGGAAGAACCGATCAGCAGTCCCAGATGAAGATGTATTCCGAAACCCAGGAGCTGTATAAGAAATATGATATCCATCCATTCGGATCGATACTTGTCATGTTCCTGCAGCTACCGATCATGATGGGAATGTACTATGCTACGATGCGTGCAGCCAGTGTAATATATGGTACCTTCATGGGTATTCGTTTGTCTCTTACGCCAATGCAGGGAATTCGTTCATTGAATGTGCCGATCATTATCATTTATGCTTTGATGATCATCTGCCAGTTTGTGACAACACAGCTGCCAAAATGGCTGAAAAAATATCAGGATAAGAAAGACAATGTACGGGTAAAGAAATACAAGCAGGATGAAAACCAGACACAGAATACAATGAATATGTATATGTATATGATGACGATCATGTTTGCGTTTATTTATGTCGGATGGCCGACAGCCATGTCATTCTACTGGGTAGTTACTTCGATTATACGTATTATTCAAAATATCGTTCTTCATAAAGCTATGCATAAGAACTAGGAGGCCATCTATGAAATTTGATACATTTATCGGAAAAACTGTAGATGATGCATTAGCACAAGCTGCAGCAGCCAAACAAGTAAACAAGGAAGATATTCATTATACTGTTATTGATGAAAAAAGTGGTTTTTTAGGAATTGGTAAACAAGTTGAAATTGAAGCTTATTGTGAAAAAGATGTAGAAGCATTTATTGAAAGCTATATTCAAAATTATTTCGATAATGCTGAACTGGATGGACATGTCATGATTGAAAATGACAATGGATTCTATCGTATTTCTGTTGATACTTCCAACAATGCGGTCTTAATCGGAAAAAGCGGACGTTCTTTGCAGGCATTTAACCGCCTGGTAAAAGTAGCTGTCAGTGCGCAGTTTAAGAAAAGAGTTGGTCTGTTGATCGACGTGAATGGATACAAACAGGAACGTTATGAAAAATTATGTCGTATGGCAGTCCGTGTGGCTCGTGATGTACAAAGAACAAAAATTGATGCCAGTCTGGATCCGATGACAGCGGATGAAAGAAAGGCTGTTCACAATGCGTTGGCCAAGATGAAAGATATCTCTACGCATTCAGAAGGTGAAGGCGATCGTCGACATATCAATATTTTGTATACGCCAGGAAAGGAAATTGAGTAACGAGATCCCTCGTTACTTTTTTTAGCGAGTAGAGTATGAAGATTATTATTGGATTGGGAAATCCGGGGGTTAAGTATCAAAGAACAAGACATAATGCCGGCTATATGGTCATGGATCGACTGGCTGAATTGTGTCAATTTGAATTTACACAAGAAAAATTCTCGGCTCATTTTGCGAAAGGAAAAATTAAAGGAGAGGATGTTATCCTGTTAAAACCGGTCACTTATATGAATAACAGTGGCTTTGCTCTTCGGCAGTGTCTGGATTTTTATAAGGAGAGTCCGGAAAATGTATTAGTGATATACGATGACATTGATCTGCCGGTAGGAAGAATACGATTACGTCAACAAGGGAGCGCCGGTGGTCATAAAGGAATGAAAAGCATCATATCTTGTATTTTTACCACAGAGTTTGACCGGATACGAGTGGGAATCGGCCGTGATGCCCAGGTGCCGATCATCGACTGGGTCCTGCAGGCCTTTAAAGAAGAAGAAAAGGAAAATCTGCAATCAGCCATTGATCTGGCTGCCCAGGCTGCTTTTGAATCGATTCATACAGATTTTTCCAAAGTGATGAATGTATATAATAAAAAGAAATAAAGGTGATGTTCTTGAAAGAATCCTTATTGTCTTTATTCAAAGAAAACGAAGTGACAAAAGAGATCATAAAAGCTTCCGATCATGTCGGTAATTTATTCGATATGGAAGAAGCTGTTTTGATAGCCAGTGCATTTCAACAAGATCACAAGACAAGAATTCTAGTTAAAAAAAATAAATATCAAGCGCAGCAATGTTATAAAAGACTCGTTCCTCTTTTAGATAATGTGCTGCTTTTTGTAGTGGAGGAAAGTCTGCGTGTACAGGCTATCGCCTCCAGTCCGGAAGATAAACAAGAAATGATATCCACGTTGACAAAGTGTCTGATGGAACCGCAGGAAAAGATCATTATCTGTAATACAGCTGCTTTTTTACGTTTTTTACCTCATGTAGATGTTTTTAAAGAAAGATGTGTCCGATTGGATACCGATATGGAAATGGATATGGATACGTTAAAAGAACATCTTGTACAGGCGGGTTATGTCAAAGTTAACTATGTAGATCGTCCTTGTACGTTTGCCAGTCGAGGGGGAATCATAGACGTTTTCACTTTACAATACGATAATCCCATCCGTATTGAATTCTTTGATACAGAAATTGAATCCATTCGCATGTTTGATGAAAATACACAACGAACCATTCGCACCATCGATCATTGTATGATCGGACCAGCTACGGATTTATTGTTTAGTGAATCACAAATTGAAGAAATTGAAAAAAATGTGCAGGAAAAACTACAGATTGAAACAAAAAAACATTCTGATTATGAAAATGAAATACTAACGGAGCATGTTGAAAATGATATGCTGGCGTTAAAGAATTATAACGGAGATGCTTTTTTATATTGGTACTATCCATATACAACTTGTTCTTCTTTATTAGATTATGTACAAGGACAAGTCATTTTCAGCAGCATTGAAGAAATTCAGCGAGCTGCCAGAGATCTGCAGACAGATACGATTGCGTTCATGCAGGAGATGGTAAAAGAACTACGTTGTCTGCCGAAATATATTTTATTACACGATTTGCAGACAATGACAGATCAGGGAATGCAAATTCATGAATTTCTTGATTTTGAACATCCGGTTACATCCGGGATCTATCCAATTGAAAGAGCGGTCTATCCATTGGCTCAACAGTTACAGGCTATTCCTTTTTCCAAAGTTTACTTTTCTTTGGAAAAAGAGTCTGTCCATCAACTATTGCCATATTTAACCGACTGTTCCTTTTCATATAAGATCATCGATCCTTATTTTTATGAGGGATTCAGTTTTCAAGATATCGGTATTTATACAGAAAAAGAATTATTTACCAAAAAAGTAGAGCGGAAACGATTTAAAAAAACCTTTAAACAAGGACAAGTGATCGAATCCGTACTGGAGTTGAATGTATATGATTATGTTGTCCATGAACAATATGGGATCGGACAGTATATGGGAATTGTGACTCGTCATCAAAACGATCAGACACTCGATTATTTACATGTAATCTATGCCGGCGGAGATGATTTGTTTGTCCCATTATCGCAATTTCAGTTGGTCAGAAAATATGTTTCTAAAGAAGGAGTAGGGATCCAATTAAGTAAATTAGGTACAGATCAATGGAAAAAAACAAAAGAAAAAGTCAGCAAACGAGTTGAAGAAATTGCACAGCGTCTTGTAGAATTGTATGCTTTGCGGAATGAAGACATAGGCTACGCATATCCAAAAGACGACGCACTTCAAAAAGAATTTGAAGATGCTTTTGAATACGATTCAACATTGGATCAGATCGAAGCTGTCAAAGAGATCAAGGAAGAAATGGAAAAACCAAAACCGATGGATCATCTGCTGTGCGGAGATGTTGGATTTGGAAAGACCGAGGTGGCACTGCGTTGTGCTTTTAAGGTTATTTTAGCCGGAAAACAGGTGGCTTTTCTATGTCCAACGACCATTCTATCCATGCAGCACTATCAAACAGTGATACAGAGAATGGAGCCATTTGGCGTTCGTTGTGCCCTGGTCAATCGATTTGTATCTTCCAAAGAAATAAAAAAGATAAAGGAAGATCTGAAAAACGGACAGATCGATATCATTATTGGAACTCATAAATTATTAAATGCGAGCTTTGAATACAAAGATCTTGGATTTTTGATCATTGATGAAGAGCAGCGATTTGGTGTCACACACAAAGAGAAAATCAAAGAGATGAAAAAATCCATCGATGTCCTTTCTTTAAGCGCAACGCCGATCCCACGGACATTACAGATGTCTTTGATCGGTGTACGGACTATTTCCCAATTGAAAACAGCTCCGGCGCAAAGACAACCGATTCAAACGTATGTGATGGAAAAGCGTGAAGGAATCATCAAGGAAATCATTCAAAGGGAATTGTCCCGAGATGGGCAAGTATTTTATTTATACAACAACATCTCCAATATTTATTCCGTAGCCAATAATATCCAGAATCTTTTTCCGGATGTACAGGTGGCAGTAGCACATGGAAGAATGACCAAAGCCGAAATTGAACAGACCATGCTGGATTATGCGCAAGGCGTCTATCAGATCTTGGTTTGTACGACTATCATTGAGACAGGACTGGATATAGCCAATGCCAATACGATCATTATTGAACAAGCCGATCATTTTGGATTGAGCCAGCTGTATCAGATCCGTGGACGGGTCGGCCGAAGAAACCGAATTGCGTATTGTTATTTAATGATCGATAAAAATCATCAGATAACCGAACAGGCTTCCAAACGATTGAAATCCATTAAAGAATTTACGCAATTGGGATCGGGTTATAAAATAGCGATGAGAGATCTGACGATTCGTGGAGCCGGCGATCTTTTAGGTCCCCAACAAGCAGGTTTTATTGATCAGGTGGGTCTTGATCTTTATCTGGAAATGCTGGCAAGCGCTATTCAAAGACAAAAAGGAGAAAAACCGGAAGAGCCGGTTGAACAAAAAACTGCCAATATTTCGTTAAATGGTTATGTTCCTCGTACATTCTCTGATAACGATGGCGATATTCTGCTTTTATACCAAGAGATTAAAAAGATGCACTCTCTGGAACAATTAAAAGAGCAGGAAAAGAAAATTCAAGATTTGTATGGGCAGATCCCCAAGCCGGTCACACAATTACTGGAACGGCGAAGAATTGATCTGTTTACCAACACGCCGGGTGTGGATACGATCGAAGAAGATGAGCGTTTCCTGGTACTGAGGATGACCAAAGATTGGACATATCATTGTAATGGAGTCAAACTGTTTGAAACAATCAATGATATTTCCAGAAAAATACAATTAAGAATGACAAAAGGACAAATAGAGATAAAAATATTGAAATCGGCGAACAGGTATGATTTACTAATGAAAATCATTCATGAAATTCAAAATAACGGAGAAATCTATGCGACTTGATAAATATTTAAAAACAGCGCGCATTTTAAAACGAAGGGAAGCAGCAAAGGAACTGGCTTTACAAGGACGGATTGAGGTCAATGGAAGAACAGCCAAACCGAGTACGGAAATCAACATAGGCGATACGATCCGTATCCAGTTCGGGTATCGGATCTTGGAGGTTCGTGTTCTTGATATTCAAAAACAAGTTTCTAAACAAAATGCACAGCTTTTATTTGAAATCATAAAGGAAGAGAAAATCGATGATTGAGGTAGTATGTGGTGTATTGATCATCGATGAAAAAGTGATGATCGCGCAAAGAAGATCAGCTGTTTCCGATGGAAAATTTGAATTTCCCGGTGGCAAAGTAGAGCTCTATGAAACAAAGGAAGAAGCATTGATCCGGGAATGGAAGGAAGAATGCGGAATCGATATAGAAGATATAAGATATCTGGCTTCCAATGTGGATTATCAGGAAGATGAAATCCAGCTAACGTGTTATACATGTACATCCCGTCAGAAACCGACGGTAATGAATGCTCATTCTCAATATGTGTGGACGACTCCGGAACATATTTACGATTATGATTTTTTTGATTCGGACCATCCGTTAGTGGATGCGTTAAAGGAGAAGTGGCCATGTTTAATCGAACGGATGAAACCAAAGTATTAAGAGATCCTATCCATGGATATATTCATGTGCAATATCAAGTAATATGGGATTGTTTAAATGCCCGGGAGTTTCAAAGACTGCACCGGATCCATCAGTTAGGTGGTGTCTTTCAAGTGTACCATACGGCGGAGCATTCCCGCTTTGCACATAGTTTAGGTGTTTATGAAATCTGCCGGCGGATGGTATATGAAAATGATGATATCAACCAGGCATTGACAGAATCGGAAAAGATCCAAGTGATGTGTGCCGGTTTATTACATGATCTGGGGCATGGTCCTTATTCACATTTTTTTGAAAGCATTCAGGATATAAGCCATGAAAAAAGAACCGTTCAGTTAATTCTGGATAAAAATACAGAGATCCATCAGGCTTTGATCAAGGAAAACAAAGAATTACCGCAACAGATTGCCAGTATTATTGAACACAGACATCCGAAAACCATGCTCAATCAAATGATCAGTTCGCAGCTGGATGCCGATCGGATGGATTATCTGCTCAGGGATGCTTATGAGACCGGTACAAGCTATGGAACCTTTGATCTGGAAAGGATCCTTCGTACTATGCGAGTGAAAGATTCTTTATTGTGTATGAAGGAAAGCGGAATGCATTCGGTTGAAGATTACATCATGGCACGTTATCATATGTACTGGCAGGTTTATTTACATCCGGACGCTAAATCTTATGAATTGCTGATCAATTCATTTTTTAAGCGGTATGCAGAAGTAAAAGATCGATACCCTATACCTGTTTTTGAATCGTTTTCCAGTCATTTGACCAATGAACAGTTTCTGGAACTGGATGACTATCGTATGATGGTCGGTTTTCAGGATGCGATGAAAAGTGATGATGAAATATTACAGCTTTTTGCCAAAGCGATTGTGGATCGTCATTTGTTTGAATGGATGATCAATCCGGATGATCAGCAGATCTATGCAATCAAAAAATATTTAAAAGAACACAATCGACCAGAGGCTTATTTCTATTATGAAGATATTTCCAGTAACCAAACGTATTTTCCATACGATGAAAAAAATGCGATTATATGGATAAGGGATAGTCACCAGAATTTGAAGCCGTTGTCAGATTGCAGTGAAATTGTTAAAGCTTTATTACGTATGGAAAGTCATACAGAACAAAGAATTTATTATTGGAAACGAAAAAAAGACTAAAAAGGATTGAAAATCTTTAAATGTATGATATTATAGCTTGCGCTATGATTCATACAATTCGACTGTGGGATCATATTGAAAATAAGCAATATTATGATGAGTCCGCAGAAGTGATTTACAATAAAAACAGCATAGAAATAACCGTAAAAAGCGACCCTTTTACTTTTCTATGGAAGCTTTATGAAAAAGGAGTGGTCGTACAGTCCCATTCTTCTGTTCGGGTATTGCTTACACTGAAGGAAGATGCGGTAACAAGAGGTCGTATTGAGACCGAATTTGGGCATATACCGTTGGAGTGCTGTTTATTTTTATATAAAATAGAAAAGGATTATGTGGAAATTAAATATGAAATCAGACAGGGAAGCCATTCTCAGTTGTTTCATTTTTCCATGGAAATAGAAGGAGGTCATTTATGTCAATTGAAATGGAATTGAAAGAAGTATTGAAAGAGGCTGTGCAAAAAGCGTTTGATATTTCTTTGGAAACTTCATCCATTGTGATTGAAACTCCCAAGAACAAAAGTCATGGAGATTATTCCAGTAATGTGGCTATGCAGTTAACACGCCAATTGCGACAAAATCCGCGTGTGATAGCACAAGCTGTCATGGATGCCATGCGAATGGATTCTATGATCGAGAAGGTCGAGATGGCCGGTCCCGGTTTTTTGAATTTCACATTGTCTAAAAATCGTTTCACAAAGGTTATTTCGGAAATTTTAGAAAATAAGGACCAATATGGTCAACAAAAGCCAAACGGCATACGTGTTGATTTAGAATATGTAAGTGCCAATCCAACGGGATCTTTGCATCTTGGTCATGCCCGTGGAGCTGCCTGGGGTGACAGCTGTGCCCGTATTATGAAAAAAGCGGGATATGATGTGACCAGGGAATACTATGTTAACGATGCCGGCAACCAGATTACCAATCTGGCTTTGTCATTAAATGCCCGCTATCGTCAGGCCCATGGCATTGAAACAGAGATTGGCCAGGATGGATACCTGGGACAGGATATTAAAGAGGAAGGCTATGCTTTAGCTAAAAAGTATCCACAGATTTATCTGGAACCGAACGAAAAGAATCTTCAATTCTTCCGTGAGAAGGGAATTGAATTTGAATTGAATAAGATCAAACACGATCTGGATGAATTCCGTGTTCATTTTGATGTATGGACAAGTGAGCAGAAATTAAGGGATTCCGGCGCTGTAGAACAGGCTCTGCAGACTATGAAAGAACAAGGCTATCTGTATGAAGAAGATGGCGCAGTATGGTTTAAAACAACGGAATTAGGGGATGACAAGGATCGTGTGTTGCGTAAACAGGATGGTTCGTATACTTATCTTGTTCCCGATATTGCCAACCATAAACAAAAATATGAAAGAGGTTTTGATGAAATTGTGAATTTCTTCGGAGCTGATCATCACGGATATATTACCCGGTTAAAGGCTAGTATGACAGCTTTAGGCAAAGATGCGGAAAAGCTTCATGTAGATATAATTCAGATGGTGCGTCTGGTCTCAAACGGTGAAGAGATGAAGATGTCCAAAAGATTAGGAAATGCAACGACCATTCATGAATTGTGCCAAAGCGTAGGTGTCGATGCAGCGCGTTATTTCTTTGTTTCCAGAGCCTTGGATTCCCATCTTGATTTTGATGTGGAACTGGCTCAAAAGAAAACGAATGATAACCCTGTATACTATGCGCAATATGCACATGCGCGGATGTGTTCCATTGAAAAACAGGCCCAGGATATTCCTGTGGCAGACTCTTATGAATTACTGGTGGATGACAAAGAGATCGAATTGATGAAATCTCTGCAGGAATTTAACAAAGTAATTATCGAAAGTGCCCGCACCCGTCAGGTTCATAAGGTATGTCATTATATCCAGGATCTGGCTACAAAATTCCACAGCTTCTATAACAGTTGTAAAGTGATCAACAAAGAAAATCTGGAATTAAGTTCGCAGCGTCTGGCTTTGGTAAAAGCGACTCAAATCGTATTAGCAAACGCTTTAGATTTAATCGGAGTAACAGCCGTTGAATCTATGTAATCGTATTTAAGGAGTTTTATGAATATGAAAAAATCAATGATCGAACATGCATATTCTATTTTGAAACAACAAGATGGAAGTATGCCTTTTTTGGAATTATGGAAATTAGTCAGCAAGGAAATGAATTATACAGAAAGTCAGATGGATGATAATATCGCGCAATTTTATACCGATTTATCATTGGACGGCCATTTTGTAAATCTACCGAAGAATTACTGGGATCTGAAAACACGACATACGTATTCAGAAAGTGTGATGGATACAGATTCAATAGCAGTAGATGAAGACGATGAAGACAATGAAGATTCTGAGTCGGATGAGAAAGATATTCTGGACGAAGAAGATAATTAATAGACCTGATTCATGTTTTATTCACATTCAATTTGTACAATAAACATGGAAAGGAGACGGAATGCGAATAAAAATCTGCTTCAATAGCAGATTTTTTTTGTCTTTCTTGTTAAACTAGATACAGAAAAGGGAGTGGACCTCAATGTTTAAAAGTGTCAGTTATGTAATAAAAGAAAATTTCACAAACTTATACCGGATATACAGTATCGCAAAATATGAACTGCTGGCAGATATGCGAGATTCCAAACTGGGAATCTTCTGGAACTTTGCTTCGCCGGCCATTCAAGTCTTCACGTATTGGCTGGTCTTTGGTATTGCCTGGGGAAGAAACGCTGTCGAGTATCGAGGCATTACCGTTTCGTATCTTCCTTGGCTGGTTGTCGGTTTTGCCTGCTGGTGGTATATACGACCGTGTATTACCGATGGATGCAGTGCTGTCTTTTCCAAGACAAATGTCATCACAAAGATGAAGTTTCCGGTCTCGGTATTACCGGCTACGATTTGTTTAAAGGAATTGTTCAACCATTTTACCATGTTGATCATCACCTTTGTCACACTGTTTCTGTGTGGGTATTATCCGAATATTTACTGGTTATGGATCCTCTACTATATGTTCTGCGCATTTATGCTGGGAGAAGCAATCACATTGGTTTTATCCGTATTGACCATGTTGTGGAGAGATGTCAGAAAGTTTATCGCATCGATCATGCGTATGCTCATGTATTTTTCTCCGATTCTTTGGAACTGTCACTTTAAGAGTCATGTACCATTTCACAGTATTTTAAATAAACTGGTAAAAGCCAATCCGGTATATTATGTAATCCAGGGATACAGAGAAGCCATTTTCTATCAGCGGACCCCGTTGAATCATCCGGCAATTACGTTGTATTTCTGGTGTCTGGTCGGCGGGATCTTTGTAATCGGATGTATTCTGATGTATAAATTCAAGAAGAAATTTATCGATATGATTTAGAGGTGTGTATGGCTGAAAAACAATATGCGGTGGAAGTGGAGAACATTTCCAAAATTTATACATTACGCAATAAAAACAATCAGTATAAGACAGGAAAAAAGGAATTCTATGCGTTAAAGAATGTTTCCTTTAAAATTGAAAGAGGGAATGTTGTTGGTATTTTGGGAACTAACGGTTCCGGTAAGTCTACCTTATCTTTGCTGCTGGCGGGGATATCAGATATTAATTCAGGTACGATGAAGATCAACGGGGAACAGACCTTGGTCGCTATCAATACCGGATTGAATCCCCAGTTGACAGGTTTGGAGAATATCAATGTCAAAGGCGCTTTGATGGGATTAAGGAAGAAACGGATCCAGGAGATCACCGATGCGGTCATCGATTTTGCCGAGCTGGGCGATTTCTTATACCAGCCTGTTAAGAAGTATTCCAGCGGTATGAAATCACGACTGGGCTTTTCCATTTCACTGGCGTTGAACCCGGATATCTTTATTGTTGACGAAGCCTTATCGGTTGGAGATAAAGGCTTTGCCAAGAAGTGTCTGAAACGTATGGAGACGCTGCGGGATGAAGAAGGAAAGACGATTTTCTTTATTTCTCATTCTTTACCTCAGGTTCGGGAATTCTGTAAAACCGGATTATGGATAGAAGGCGGAGAGCTTGTCGAGATGGGCGAGATTAACAAAGTCTGCGACGATTATGCCGAATATGTGGAATTTATGGATTCGATGACCAAAAAGCAGAAGAAGAAGTTTTTGGATGAGAAGTTTGAGAAGCGGCTTATCGAACCGAAAAAGAAAAGATTTTTCTAGGAGAGGATGCAAACATGAACAAGATCAGTGTAGTAATTCCGTTTTACAAGTATAAAAACTATTTGAAGGAATGTCTGGATTCCTTAGAACAAAGTACATTTCAGGATTTTGAAACCATTCTTGTACTGGATCCGGAGAGTGAAGATATTTCTTCCTTGCTGGAAGCGTATCCGCAGGTACGTGTGATCCAAAGTCCGAATGCAGGTGTTGCGGCTTGTCGAAACGTCGGTGTGAAGGAAGCCCGGGGGGAATATATTTATTTTTTGGATGAAGATGATTATGTTCTGGATGATACATTGTCTTTGTTGGCAGCTAAGATAGCAGGTCAGGATATTATCTACGGAAAAGTGGAGAATACGTGGAACAACAAACTGAATTTTTTGGATAAGAAAGCAAAGAAACAGATTGATCCGGATCTGGAAGAAGAAAGGGAACTACGTAAACAGGAAGGGATCTCTAATTATAAACAGAATTTACCATCGGATACAAATTGGAACCAGGCTTTGGCAGTATATTGGCTGCTTGCCAGAAAAAAGGGATTGCGTAACGTAACCGTATTGGGAAATTTGTATCGGACAGATAAAATCAAAAAGTATCCGTTTCATGAATCGTTCCGCTACTACAGCGATATTACATGTTTGATTCCTTTCCTGGATTCAGTAACGACTGCTTATAGAGCAGAGGAAGCCATTTATGTAAAGAGAAAACACAACGACCCGATCAATTATCCAGCATTACGCCAGGAAGAGAATGATAACCGGTTTGAAGAGCGCTGCCAGGCTGTGGAATATACAAGAACGCTGGTGGAACCATCCAGTCTCGTTCGTCATTATCTTGATCAGAAGATCGTTCAGTATTATACAAAGAATATGACAAAATCCATTCGTCGTTCCAAGGACGATATTTGGAGAACACAATATTTTGAAAGGATCCGGCCGGTAATCGAGAATTGTGAGCCGTCTGTTATCGATTCTTTAAGTCGGAAGAATAAAAAGCTGGTAGAGGCTTTACTAGCTTCGGATCTCAATAAGGTACAAAGACAGACACGATGGATCTTAGGAAAGAAAAAGTTCAAGAGCATGGTGAAAAACAAAAATACAGCGTATAAGCTGGCCTATTATCACCGGTATCTGAAAATGGATGTGAATCCCAAGGTTATTTTGTTTGAAAGCTTCATGGCCAAAAACTATTCGGACAGTCCTAAATACATTTATGAATACATTGCCAAAAACTATCCGGAGTTTACTTGTGTATGGGCCATCAACGATGATGCAGAGGTTCCGTACGGGGCGAAAAAGATCAAACGCTTTTCCTTCCAGTATGCTTATTATCTGGCAACCGCAAAATATCTGGTATTTAATGTACGTCCACCGCTATGGTACAGAAAACGCGAAGAACAAGTATTTCTGGAAACATGGCATGGCACACCGTTAAAAAGACTGGTATTTGATCAGGAGGAAGTTACAAGCGCTTCACCGAAGTACAAAGAACAGTTCTATAAACAGAGAAAAGACTGGGACTATCTGATCAGTGCCAATCCGTTTTCTACAGAAACGTTCCGTCGTTGTTTCATGTATGAAGGAAAGATGTTGGAATATGGATATCCGCGCAATGATATTCTTTACGATGAACATAAGGAAGCGCTGGCTGATTCGATCCGTACCAAGTTGAATATACCAAAGGATAAGAAAACCATTTTGTATGCACCGACATGGAGAGATGATGAAATTATAGAAAAAGGAAAATACTCGTTTACGCTGGCATTGGATCTGAACTTGTTGAAAGAAAGATTATCGGATGAATACGTTGTTTTATTGCGTACACACCATTATGTGGCAGAGCATATCGATGTTAGCGGCATGGAGGATTTCGTATTCAATGTATGTACATATGATGATATCAGTGAATTGTATCTGATCAGTGATATTTGTATCACGGATTACTCCAGTGTCTTCTTTGACTACGCAAACTTAAGACGACCAATTCTGTTCTATACGTATGATATCGATAAATATAAGAATCAGCTTCGTGGTTTCTATATCGACATGGAAACGGAAATTCCGGGACCTTTATTGTATACAAGTGAAGAGGTTGTGCAAGCCATTGAGAACATTGATCAGGTGAATGAGCAATACAAGGAACGTTATGATGCGTTCTATGATCGTTTCTGCTGCTATGATGACGGACATGCCAGTGAGAATGTAGCAGAAGAGGTATTGTTTGGTAAAAAGAAGGGATAAAAGTGAACATTAAGATTTTAAGAGTCGGTAAAAAAATAGCCGGGAAAATGATTCGCCAAGGTTATAAAATGGTTTATCGACATATACCGGTGGATGATAAAACAATGATTTTTATCTCTTTTCATGGAAGAGGGTATTCAGATAATCCACGGGCTATCTATGAGAAAATTTTACAGGATCCACGTTTTGAAGGATATCGTTTTATATGGTTTATAAAGAATCATAAGAAAAAACAATTACAGATTCCAAAAGCGGAAATCAAAGAATATTTCAGTATTCCGTATTTCTACTACATGTCAAAAGCCAAGTATTGGATCATCAACTGTAAAATGCCTTTGTATATCTTTAAAAAACCATCGCAGATTTATTTGCAGACCTGGCATGGAACTCCGTTAAAACGACTGGCTCATGACATTGATGTGTCAGAGGATACAACATTTTATCGTTCCGGTATTTCCTATGAAGCGATGTGTCAATCCTATGATGTAGATGTGAAACGATATAATTACATGATTTCACCAAACGCCTTTTGTACGAAGGTGTTCCCATCTGCTTTCGGCATTGATACAGAACGTTTGATTGAAACCGGTTATCCACGCAATGATAAAATTGCCAATGCCACACAAGAGGATATGAATGCCATGAAAAAGCGGTTGGGGATCCCTTTGGATAAGAAAGTGGTTCTGTATGCACCGACGTGGCGGGATAACTCGTATGTAGCAGCCGGTTATACATTTGAATTGAAGGCGGACTTCCACCTTTGGAAAGAAATCCTGCCGGAGGATACGGTTGTTCTATTTAAACCGCATTATTTGATCATCAATCGGTTTGAAAACGACGAAAGCTTAAATGGTTTTCTGTATTCCATACCGGCGGATGAAGACATCAACAATCTATATATCATCAGCGATGTCTTGATTACCGATTATTCCAGTGTGTTCTTCGATTATGCGATACTCAAGCGACCGATATATTTCTATATGTATGATATTGAGGAATATGCCAACGATTTGAGAGGATTCTATCTGGATATTCATAAAGATCTTCCGGGAAAGATCTATACAACAGAAGAAGATCTGTTGAAAGCAGTCAAACAAGGCGACTACGATTATGAAAAGCTGGATCAATTCCGTAAGACGTTCAATAACCTGGATGATGGAAAAGCCTCGCAGAGAGTGGTAGATATTCTGTATAAGGCAGGAAAATAAAATGGGATTGAGCAAGATCATTTTGAATATCGCTTTAGCCATTGTAGATCTGTGTACCTTCTGGGTTCATCAGGATCCAAAGCGGATTACTTTTGTCTCCTTGACACAGGATCATCTTTCTTCGGATTTTGCGCTGATCGATCAAAAGCTCAAAGGGAAAGAGTATCATGTATTTTATAATTTAATTCGGTTTGAAAAGAATATAAAAGGGGACTTTCTGTATTTTCTGAACTGTTTAAAACAATGGGTGGATCTGAAAAGATCCAGGCTGGTGATCATCAATGACAACAATTATGTGATCAGCCATAAGAAACCGGTCAATACGAAGGTTCTGCAAATCTGGCATGCAGCCGGCGCTATCAAGAAATTCGGCAATGATATTCATAGACGATATCCAATCCGTAACTATGATGCCGTCATCTGCAGCGCACCGGCATGGAAGCCGGTATATGCCCGGGCTTTTGGTGTCAAAGAGCAGCAGGTGCACGTAACGGGACTGCCGCGTATTGATACATTGATGAAGGCCGATACAGAAGCGTTTTATCAAAAATATCCCCAGGCAAGAGGGAAAAAGATCTGTCTGTATGCACCAACCTTCCGGGGAAATATCATTGATGGATTTCAGCGGATCTCCTTCGATATTCAAAAAGTTGAAAAGATGTTACCGGACTGGCTGATCGTTTATAAGTTTCATCCATTACTGGAAGATCTGCAAATACAGGATTGTCAGGCAATCAATGCCAATAAAGAGGATCTGTATGTTCTGATGCAGGTAAGTGACTGTATGGTCTCTGATTTTTCCTCCATTCTGCTGGATTATTCACTATTAGGAAAACCACAGATAGGATATATTCCGGATTATGGAGCCTATGAACAGGAAATCGGCGTGAATATATCCAAAGAAGAGTATCCCGGGCCAATCTGCACCAACGAAGCGCAGCTGGTACAGGCGATACAGAACCTGGACACATATGACTATGAAAAGGAAAAAGATTTTCAAGAGACATACATTATCCATAATGATGGGAAGAATACAGACCGGGTCGTAGAATTGATTGATGAAATGATGAAAGGGTAATCGTGGTGATTACCCTTTTTTGGTTTATGGATGGACGATAGGATTGCGTTTTTCGCTTTTTCGCAGCTCCCCCATTTTTTTATCCAGACTGGCACAGATCAGCGCACATTCCAATAAATCATGGTTGATTTCATCCAGTCGTTCCTGCGGGAGATCTTTTTTATAACGTAATTTATGCTCCAGACTGGCCCAGAGATCCATCGCAATGGTTCGGAATTGCACTTCAACTTTGACCCATTTTTTTTCATTGGCTAAAAAGATCGGTAATTCTACGATCAAGTGCAGGCTTCTATATCCGTTCGGTTTCGGATGTTTGATATAATCCTTTCTTTGGATCAGACGGACATCGTCTTGTTGCAACAAAAGATCGGCCAGCATATAGATGTCATCCTGAAAGGAAGAAATAATGCGAATACCGGCAATATCAAATAAGTTGGCTTCCATCGCTTCGATCGTGGTAGGAATGCCACGTCTTTTCAGCTTTCTTAAAACGCTGGCCTGAGATTTGATACGGGATTCGATCATTTCAATCGGATTCCGATCGTAGTACATGGAAAACTGTTCATCCAATACCCGAAACTTTGTCTCTATTTCTCGTAATGCACAACGATAATAGGTCATAGTCTGTCGATAGGGTAAAGTTTTTAGTTCGTATTCCTCATCGTCAATGGATGTCTGCAAGATTTGTTCAATTTGATGCATAGTATTAGCCTCCAACTACAGAAATCATATATTGATCCTCTACACCCGGTATTCTAGACTGTTATTTTGGTATTCTTCCGGGTTTCCTTCATGAGGCCATGATCAACCGTTTCTTTTTTTCTATTGTAAGAAAAAACAAAGGCCACATAAAAAGGTTGTCACAAGAAGATAGATTGTTTTTATCGTGTCTGAGAATCAGAATTCTTCGTCTATATTTTATCATGATTGAATGGGATAAGAAAGAATGCGAAAATATACGGACGCAAATTATAGAATAAAAACGTTATTCTTTTACAAAAAGAAAGATGATGTTGATTAATGAAGGAAATATAATTTTTTAAAGAATTCATGTCACAAAATAAAAAAATATGTTATAACTACATAGAGTAATTTTGAAAAAGAGGGAGAAATATGGCAAAACGTATTATTCAAGTCGACGAAAAAGTACCTGTAAATATGTTGATACCTTTAAGTATCCAGCACATGTTTGCGATGTTCGGCGCATCCGTTTTGGTTCCGTTTTTGTTTGGAATCAATCCGGCTATCGTTTTACTGATGAACGGTATTGGTACACTATTGTTCATTTTCATCACCAAAGGAAAGGCACCGGCGTATCTGGGAAGCAGCTTTGCGTTTATTGCACCGGCAAATGCGGTTATCGCACAGTTCGGTTATGAATATGCATGTGGTGGTTTCGTTGTCGTAGGTTTCTGCGGATGCTTACTGGCGATGATTATCCATAAGTTCGGAACAAAATGGATCGATGTTGTTTTACCGCCGGCGGCAATGGGACCTGTTGTTGCCCTGATCGGATTGGAATTATCTTCATCCGCTGCCAGTACAGCTGGACTGCTGGATGCTGCAATCGATCCGAAGAATGTGATCGTATTTGGTGTAACTCTGGGGGTTGCGATCATTGGAAGCGTTTGTTTCAAGAAGTTCTGGAGCGTCATTCCAATCTTGATAGCCGTTGTCTGTGGATATCTGGCAGCCGTTGTCTGCGGTATCGTGGATTTTACTCCGGTCATGGAAGCATCTTTCATTTCGATTCCGCATTTCCAGCTTCCTAAATTTGATATACATGCGATTTTGATGATACTGCCGGTATTACTGGTTATTGCCAGTGAACACATTGGTCATCAGATCGTTACCGGAGAAGTCGTTGGACGAAATCTGATTGAAGATCCAGGTCTTCATCGTTCTATGTTTGCGGATAACTTTTCTTCCATGTTATCCGGACTGATTGGTTCAGTTCCGACGACAACCTACGGAGAGAACATCGGTGTTATGGCAATTACCGGTGTATATAGTGTACAGGTTATTGCCGGTGCGGCAATCATTTCCATTGTGTGTTCCTTTATTGGTCCACTGGCTGCACTGATCCAGACGATACCGAATCCTGTCATTGGAGGTATCAGCTTCCTGTTATACGGTATGATCGGAACAAGTGGATTACGTATTCTGGTTGACCAGAAAGTGGATTACGCAAAAAGTGTGAACCTGATTTTGACCTCCGTAGTCTTTGTGGTTGGATTAAGTGGTGTAACGATTACGTTAGGTACTACATCTTTATCCGGAATGGTATTAGCAAGCATTACTGCGATGCTCTTGTCTTTGCTGTTCTACTTCTTTGAAAAAGCACATTTATTAAACGAAGAAGGATAAAATCAACGCATCTCCGGATGCGTTTTTTAATTTGACATACATATTGTCAAAATAAAGTATATGTTAATGAAGAGAGAGGGAAAAGGTGTGGTATAATTCTGAATATGAAAAAAGAAGATTTTTTACAATGCTGTCAAACGCACGATATAGATATTAACGAACATCAGATGCAGCAATTGGAAACCTATATGCATCTACTCCAGGAATGGAACCAGAAGATGAATTTGACATCGATTGATCAAGAAGAGGAAATATGGGAAAAACATTTTCTCGATTCGATTCTTCCTTTTTCCGATATGTCCATGGACTCCTTATGCGATATAGGGACCGGTGCCGGGTTTCCCGGGATTCCGGTCAGTATTGTATTTCCACATGTAAAAGTTACCTTGGTTGAACCGTTGTCAAAACGCTGTCGGTTTTTACAGGTGGTCAAGGAACAAACGAATGCTTCTTTTGAAATAGTCAATGAAAGAGCGGAAGACTACGGAAAAACACACAGGGAATGTTATGATGTTGTGACATCCAGAGCCGTGGCTCGTTTGACCATTTTGTTGGAGCTGTGCATGCCGCTTGTCAAAGAAAACGGCTTATTTGTAGCCTTAAAAGGAAAAAATGGATACAAAGAGCTGGCGGATGCCAAAGAAGCTCTGCGTATCTTAAAAACAGAAATCGATCATGAAGAGAGCTTTCTGATCGATGGAGCCAACCATGTCAGTTTTTACTTTAAAAAGAAAGAAAAAACACCACGGAAGTACCCGCGCGTATATGGTCAGATCAAAAAGAAACCGTTAGGAGAATAGATATATGGGAAAGATTATCGCAATTGCCAATCAAAAGGGCGGGGTCGGAAAGACGACCACAGCCATTAATTTATCCAGTGGATTAACTTACCAGGGAAAACGTGTTTTGTTGGTGGATCTTGATCCGCAGGCCAATGCTACGCATGGTCTGCTGAGTCTGGGAGAAATCTATCAGGAAAATTCGTATACGGTCATGATGGAAGATGCAGATATTCACAAAGCGATCGTTCATAAGGAACAACCGAAGATGGATATTCTTCCATCCAATATGAGCTTAGCGGGTGCTGAACTGGTCATGGATAAGATTGATCCCGGAAAAGAAGCTTTATTGAAAAATCAGCTGGAAAAAGTACAAAATAATTATGACTTTATCATTATAGACTGTCCGCCTTCTTTGGGGTTATTGACAACCAATGCGCTGACGGCAGCAGACAGTGTATTGATTCCGGTTCAATGTGAATACTATGCATTAGAGGGTGTTACACAATTGTTATTGACGATCCGACTCGTTCAGAAGACGTACAATCCGGCACTTCGTATTGAAGGCATTCTTCTTACGATGTTTGATATTCGTACCAAATTGAGTGTGGAGGTATCCAAGGAGGTTCGTCAGAATTTTGTTCGTCAGGTCTATCAGATAGCTATTCCGCGGAATGTGAAGCTTTCAGAAGCACCAAGCCGCAGCTTATCGATCTTCGAATACGATCCGAAGTGTTCCGGTGCACAGGCTTATCAACAGTTAACGGAAGAATTGATCAAAAGAAATAATAGGGGGTAAATATGGAAAACGACAACAACCGTTTGGGACGAGGATTGAATTCTTTGTTTGGACAAGATGTTTCCAAGATGCTGGATGATATCCAGAATGGAACGGACAGTCGGGATCAGTTGATGATACCGGTCGATGACATTCGTCCGAATCCGTACCAGCCGCGAAAGATCTTTAATCGTGAAGCGATGGAAGAATTAAGTCAATCTATTTTGCAGCATGGTGTTTTTACCCCGATATTGGTGAAAAAATCCATTTCCGGCTATGAGCTGATTGCCGGTGAACGTCGCTGGCGTGCTTCCAAAATGGCAGGATTGAGCGATATTCCGGCTATTATCGTTGATTTTGATGATCAGCAGATGATGGAAATTGCTTTATTGGAGAATATCCAGAGAGAAGATCTGAACATCATCGAGGAGGCCAAGGCATATGAACAGCTGATCCAGCGTTTAAACTATACGCAGGAGCAATTGGCACATCGTGTGGGTAAATCGAGAGAGCACATCACCAATACAATGCGTTTACTAAAGCTTCCGGATCAGATCCAGGATTATGTCATTGCCAAAAAATTAAGCATGGGACATGCACGTGCACTGCTTGGAGTTAAAGATGAAAAGGAAATGATAAAGATTGCCAAACAGGCAATCAATCAGGGATATTCTGTACGTAAGGTAGAACAGGTTGTTAAAAAGCGAAACGCGATCAAGGAAGAAAAGCCAAAGGAAGATCTGTATATCAAAGAAGCCAAACGTGTTCTGGAGGAATATTTTCAGACAAGTATCTCCATCGGCACCCATAATATATCGATCCACTATGAAGATCACGAGGATCTGAACCGGATTCTTGAGATTCTTGATTTATTAGAAAAAGAGGATTAAAGTCATAATGAGAGTCAGTTATTATGACTTTTTTAACGGCTTTCAAAGAAATAATCTGCCAAAAGCTACAAAAAAAGGCAGAATCGTGTATAATACTAACAAATCATGGAGATGTAAGATGAAGCGCCAGGACTGCTTGTACAGTTGACGAGGGCCAGATTTATCGAAAGATTCGGCGGATGATCTGGGGATTGATACAATCCAAAGGAAGGCAAAAACAGTTTGTAAAGACTGAACAAATTCTTCCGGGTATCCTCCATGATAAACACAAGGAGGATTTTTTTATGTGTGGAATTACAGGATTTACAGGGGAAGTGCGCGCTTTGCCCATATTGTTGCGTGGATTGGAATCACTAGAGTACCGCGGCTACGATTCAGCCGGTGTGACTTTGGTCAGCGACAAAGGACTGGTTACGGAAAAACAAAAAGGAAGACTGGCAGATCTGGAAGCATCTCTGGATCTGGATGCTCATTCCCAGACGACCGGGATTGGTCATACACGGTGGGCAACGCATGGAATACCAAGCCAGCTGAACTCGCATCCGCATACCAATGAAGCAGAAACAATCTCTATCGTTCATAATGGGATCATTGAAAACTATCAGACATTAAAAGAAGAGCTGATCCGGAAGGGATATATCTTTCATTCACAAACCGACAGCGAAACCATTGTGCACCTGATTGATTCTTACTACCAGGGCGATATGATGGAGGCCATCGGAAAAACCGTGAAAAAGCTGGAGGGTTCCTATGCCATCTGCGTGGTGACAACGGAACATCCGGATGAGGTTTACGTTGCTAAATCGCAAAGTCCGATGATTGTCGGTATGGCAGATGACGGAACATATTGTGCCAGTGATATTCCGGCGATTCTGGAATATACCAAGGATGTAATCATTCTGGAGGATGGTCAGATGGCCAAGCTGACACCACATTCGGTACAGATCCTGGATTTTGAATGCAATCCATTGAAAGTGGAATTTACGCATATCCCTTATGATATGACAGCGGCGCAAAAGGGTGGATATGACACCTTTATGCTCAAGGAGATCTATGAACAGCCGGAAGCAATCCGGGAAACGCTACGAGGTCGTGTAGAACACGGCAAAATCGTATTGCCGCAGCTGGATTCCATCGATATGTCCGATATCCAGTATGTTCACTTGGTTGCGTGTGGTACAGCGTATCATGCGTGTTTGTATGCCCAGTCCTTGATCCAGCAGTGGCTGGACCGAGTCGTTACTTGTGTACCGGCCAGTGAATTCCGTTATGGTTATCATCATGTGGATGAAAAAACATTGTGTATCTTTGTTACACAGTCCGGAGAAACCGCGGACACCTTGGCTGCTTTAAAGATGTGCAAAGAGAAAAAAGGAAAGACCATTGCGATTTCCAACGTATTGGGCTCTTCAATTTCCCGTATTGCGGATGAAACGCTGTATACGTGTGCCGGACCGGAAATTGCGGTAGCGAGCACCAAAGCGTTTACGACCCAGCTGGTATTGTTAACGCTGGTTGTGTTAAAACTGGCGGAAAAAATGAACAAGACACCGGAAGATGAAGATGTTATCCTCGCTGACTTAATGCGAATGCCGAAAATTGTGGAAGAGATGCTGGCATTGGATGGAACGATGAAAAAATACGCCGACTTTCTGCAGGATCAGCACGACGCGTACTTTATCGGACGCCAGATGGACTACATCAGCGTACAAGAGGGTGCTTTAAAGCTGAAGGAAATCTCCTATGTCCATGCCGATGCTTATTATGCCGGTGAATTAAAGCACGGTTCCATCGCTTTGATTGAAGAGAACACCGTGGTCATTGCCTTAGCTACACAGCCGGAAGTGGCGGCTAAAACAATTTCCAATATCGAGGAAACGATTGCCCGGGGTGCCAACGTCATCTTGATCACAACCCAGAATCAGGAAGCACCGGGATTTAAAAATATTATCCGGATCCCGGATGTCCATCCGGTATTAGCGAACATTCCGGTTACGGTACTGACGCAGCTGTTTGCGTATTATGGAGCTGTTCTGAAGGGCAGAGATGTGGACAAACCACGGAATCTGGCAAAATCGGTAACCGTTGAATAGATAAAAAAGTATAGATGATTTCATCTATACTTTTATTTTTTTCACAATATAATCAATGGTATCGTCCAATCCGTGAATGGAAAGATATTCTAGAAGATGATAGATCAGGGCATCGGTCTCCGGATGGATCTTCACATAGTTTTTTCCGTTAATATAATAATCCAAAGCACTGCGGTCTGTATAGTTATCTCCCTGATAGATCATGCTGGCAGCTACCCGGTCACAGAACATTTCAATAACATAATTGGTTGGCATCTTACAGGCATATAAGCCGTCTTTGTTGAAATCCAACCAATACTCCCAATGGTGCTTATTTCGACCCTTGTGGTGCAGCCATCCCAAGGAATAGCCCTTTTCTTCTTTTTCCGCGTCGATCGGAGAGCGGAATCCCTGATAATAATGAAATCCTGTTTTTAGTTCAACATAGGAGTATTTGCTGAGATCATGCAGGATGCCTTGTTTATAAAGATGGCATCGGAAACAAAGCTTTGTCACGAGTTTCTTATGTTGGTTAATCGTTTTTAAATGACTGATCACTTTATTCATGCCTACAATATACGCTACTTTTTAAGCAGATTCAATCTTGTTCTGTTTCTCTATTTCCTTTCGGACGATAGGCTCGATCTGGGATGCCTCTTTCATTAAATAGGCCAGAATGGCTTGTCTTGTCACAATACCGATAAAAATGTTACGGTCATCGACAATCGGAACATAATTCTGCTTCAAAGATTGCTGAAAGAGATCCTCCAGCGAGACATCGATGGTACAGGCAGGAATATAGTCCTTTCGGATCAGCTTGGATAATTGTGTTTGTGTTGTCGGTTTGTCAGAAACCAGAATATGCCACAGAAAATCCCCTTCACTGATACTGCCTACATATTCACCGGATTGATTGATGACCGGCATCGATGTAAAAGCGTGTTGTTTCATATAATCAAGACCATCCTGAACAGAAAGATTATCATAGAAAAAAGACACCTCGTCTTTTGGTTTTAAAAATAAAAGTACATTTTCAACCATAATAATTCACCTCAAACTTCAAACCCATTGTACTGTATCAATTTATGAATAAAATCAAACAATTGTGGGAATGATTCCCATTTTCTAACAGAAATGTAAGAATATATGAAAGGGGTCTATGTTATACTTTCATTATGTATAACATATTTGTCGTAGAAGATGATCCTGTCATTGCGTTAAAAGTCAAAGAACACTTAGAATCGTGGGGTCTGAGCGTTACCTGTGTTAAGGATTTTTATCATGTGATCGAAGAATTTGTGGCAAGTAAAGCGGATTTGGTTCTGATGGATATTCGTTTGCCATATCTTAACGGGTATCAGTGGACCACTCGGATCCGTCAGATCTCTTCGGTACCTGTCATCTTTGTATCCAGTGCCGATGATAATATGAATGTGATCATGGCCTTGAGCCAGGGGGCAGACGAATTTATTACCAAGCCGTTTGAACTGGAGATCCTCACAGCCAAAGTCCAGGCGTTGTTACGGCGAACGTATGATTTTGCCGGCAAATCCTTGATATTGGAACACAAAGGGGTTCGCTTTCTGGTGGATGAGAATAAAGTAATATTTGATGATCAGGATGTTGAATTAACAAAGAATGAAGCTAAGATCTTGCGATTATTGATGGAGAAAAAGAACAAAATTGTCTTTCGGGATACATTGATGGAATATCTGTGGAAAACGGACAGCTATGTGGATGAAAACGCGCTGAGCGTGAATGTCAACCGTTTACGCAAGAAACTGGAATCCATTGGAGTTTCGGAGTATATTCAGACCAAAAAAGGACAAGGGTATACGATATGTTGATAAAAGAATATATCAAAGATCATCGGTATATCCTGCTTATGGCTTTCTTTTGTCTATTGATAGGATGGGGCATGCTGACTCTCTATAATGTAGAAAGGGAGGCAATCCTGTACACGATCGTATTGATCATTGTGATGATGCTGTTGTATATCCTGGTCGATTACAGAAGATATAAAAAGCAGCATGAGCAGATGAAACAGATATTGAACAGCTATATGATAACCGAATGGTTTCCGAATTCCACATTGCTGCAAAGAGATATGTTGACCATTTTGGAACTTCTGGAAAAAGAACGACGGAAGGATATGGAAAACTATGATCGGCAAAAGGATCAGCTGCAGGATTACTTTTCCTTATGGGCACATCAGATCAAACTTCCCATTGCTGCATTAAAGCTTTTACTGGAGGACGAAGACATCGATCGAAGTGAATGTCGGACACAGCTGCATCGCATTGACACGTACAGTAACATGGCTATGGCCTATTTGCGGTTAAACAGTCTGCAGACGGATTATCTGGTGAAAGAGCTTGCGTTAGATCCTTTGATCCGTCAATGCATACGCTCCTTTTCCGGGGAATGTATACGAAAAAAAATACGGATGCAGTTTACAGAAACGAATCAAACCGTTATCAGTGATGAAAAATGGTTAGGCTTTGTACTGGAACAACTGTTGTCCAATGCGATCAAATATTCTGAATACAAGGGACTCATTGAGATTTATATGGAGCAGAACACTCTGGTCATCCAAGATCATGGAAGAGGTATTGATGCAGCCGATCTGCATCGTGTCTTTGAAAAAGGATTTACCGGTGCCAATGGAAGGATCGAAACATCGGCCAGCGGGATCGGCTTGTATTTATGTAAACAGATAACAGATCGGTTACACCACACTTTGACCATAGAGTCTGATATCGGACAGGGAACCAAGGTCATGGTGGGACTGGAACGAATACAGTATCGATTGGAATAAAGTATTCCAATCTTTCTTTTTTGTAAGAAAAGCGTTGGTTTTGTAAGGTAGTTCGATGGCTGGTAAAAGAACCTTTGGTTAGAATAAAAACAGTTAGGAGGAAATAAAATGGAATTTCTAGATGTAAGAAATGTGAAGAAAATATATTCATCGCGGTTTTCCATGCAGAAAGTACAAGCATTGACCAATGTCAGCTTTCAGGTAGAAAAGGGAGAATACGTAGCCATTATGGGAGAATCTGGCTCCGGAAAGACAACATTGCTGAATATTCTGGCTACACTGGATAAACCGACCAGTGGATCAGTCTATCTGGAGGGAAAAAATTTAGCTGAAATCAAAGAAAAGGAGATTGCTGCGTTTCGAAGAGAACATCTCGGCTTTGTGTTCCAGGATTTTCACTTACTGGAAACCTTCAGCAACCAGGATAATATTTTTCTCCCGCTGGTTTTATCAAAAAAGAACTATGAAGAGATGCAAGCCCGCTTACTGCCCATTGCCAAAGAACTGGACATTCTTTCGATATTGAAGAAATATCCTTATGAAATATCCGGAGGGCAAAAACAGAGAGTGGCGGTAGCCAGAGCCCTTATCACTCAACCCGATCTTATCCTTGCCGATGAACCAACCGGGGCTCTGGATTCGCGGACGACCGAAGAACTATTATCGTTGTTTGAGAAGGTCAATCAGAATCAGCAGACGATATTGATGGTGACCCACTCCATCAAAGCGGCCAGTTATGCAGGGCGAGTACTCTTTATTAAAGATGGACAGATCTATCATCAGATTTATCGAGGAAACAAAACAAAAGAACAGATGTATCAGACGATATCCGAGACATTGACGTTATTGTCAACAGGTGGTGGTGTCCGTGAATAGAGCCATTTATCTCAATCTGGCAAAGAACAATCTGCGAAAAAATGCCCGTATGGTATTTCCTTATATTGCTTCCAGTTCATTGACAACCATGATGTATTATATGATCTTATCGTTGTCCAGCAATGAAAAGCTGTCCCAAGTATTGGGAGGAAGCAACATGCAGCTGATCTTGAAATTCGGGGTTGTCGTGATTGCGATCTTCGCGGTTATCTTTCTGTTTTATACCAATGGCTTCTTAATGAAACAGAGGAAGAAGGAATTAGGCTTATTCAATGTGCTGGGAATGGAAAAAGGGCATTTGACGAGGGTGATCTTTTATGAATCTGTCATGATGCTGACCATCAGCCTGCTGGCTGGACTGGGGTTTGGTATTCTATTGGATAAAGTATTATACCTGATCATCTTTAAGATGCTGAATATGGATATTATACTGGGATTTTATATTTCACCTCTATGTATCTTTCAGACGATTCTGACAATCGGTCTCATTTATGGTTTGATCTTTGTTCGTTCTGTTTTCCAGATTGGCCGAACCAATCCGATAGAATGGATGCGAGAAGAAAGAGCAGGACAAAAAGAACCAAGAGCGTCGGTGCTGTTAACCATCCTTGGGTTTCTGTTTCTGGGTACGGGTTATTATCTGGCTATTACGGTAACAGATCCGCTGGAGGCAATCGTGTGGTTTTTTGTGGCCGTCGTCTGTGTCATATTCGGAACCTATTTATTGTTTACGACCGGAAGTATTTTTGTACTGAAGCTGTTAAAGAAAAAGAAATCGTTTTATTATCAGACCAGTCATTTTATTAACGTATCCAATATGATCTACCGGATGAAACAGAATGCGGTCGGGTTAGCCAATATTTGTATCTTATCGACAATGGTTTTGGTAACCTGTGCCACGACAGTGAGCTTATGGGTAGGAATCTCGGAAGTTGTTGACCGGTTATATACCAAGGATGTCATGATGGATACGGTAAACGATACCGATATGGAGACGTTACTAAAAGATAAAGAGATTCCGATGGAACAGATTGAGAATTTTCAGACGCTAAACTTTGCCGCGACAAAAAAAGAGGATCGTTTTCAGATGGGAATGACAAAGGAAAGTACGGATGATCAAGTAGTGTTTGTTGTGGTGGTGCCTGTAGAGGACTATAACCAAAATATGGGGACAAATCTGCAGGTGGAGGATGATGAAATGGTCGTCCATTCGGAATATACGCTGTCGGATTCAATCCAACTGGCAGAAGATACATATACGATCAAAGAAACAGAAAAATCTGTGATGAAAGCTCTTCAAAATAAGATCGACAGCTATACATACCCGGGTTATATTTTTATCGTCAGTGATGCAACCTTCCATCATTTGGATCAGCTGCAGAAAGAAGCGTATGGTTCGCACGCATCCTTGATTACCCACACGCTGTCTTTTGATTATCCAAAGAATACAGAGGAGGAGCTGTACGACAAACGTATACAGGAAATCATGGAGAAAGATCCGGATGTGTTATATTCCTCTATGAATATGAAAACACATGCCACCAAAGAAATCCGCTCTATGTTTGCGGGCCTTCTGTTTATTGGTATCTTCTTAAGCTTGTTGTTTTTGATGGCTGTTGTGTTGATTATGTATTATAAACAGATTACGGAAGGAAATGAAGACAAGAAACGATTTGAGATCTATAAGCAGGTCGGGTTGGAAAAGAAGGAGATCCAACATACGATTCGTACACAGGTATTGATGGTATTCTTTTTACCATTGGTGACGGCCGGCATGCATATTATCTTTGCGTTTCCGATGATCAAACGTCTTTTGTCACTCTTCAATATGACTAATACACTACTATTCATGGCAACAACGGGTATATGCTTCTTATTGTTCTCGGTTGTATATGTTCTGGTTTATGTGTTAAGTGCGAAGACATACTATGAAATTGTCGATTAAAGGCTTGAAAGTAAGGGAAATGACTGCTATAATCAAAACGCACTTACTTTAAACTCGAATGAAGTTTAAGGCGGAAGGAGGACAAACATGAAAAAAGGTATTCATCCGAACTACCATAAAGTTAAATGTGTTTGTACATCTTGTGGCGCTGAATTCGAAACAGGCAGCACGATCAAAGGCGATGTAATGCGTGTGGACACTTGTTCCAACTGTCATCCGTTCTTCACAGGTCGTCAGCGTTTCGCGGCAGCTCAGGGACGTATTGAGAAGTTTAACAAGAAATATGGTTTGGAATAGGAATTGTATAGTATCAGCATCTTCGGATGCTGATTTTTTTTGTCGTCATAAAATAAAAAAGTATTAGAAAACATGGATAAACCAATGAAGTGCCTGCGCTGTCATAATACAGATCCTGCTTTCTTTTACAAGGATCATGGAAGCTGGTATTGCCGAAAGTGTATTTCCTCTTCACGTCTGGATGCAGGGTTACGAGTGCCCAAAAATGCATATCGTTCACGAAAGGTATCGGTACGCCCGATCATGAAATTCGCGTATACAAAGGCACAGGAACAAATTGTTCAACAGATCCTGGATGGCCTTCGACAAAAGAAGGATCTGTTCGTATATGCGGCCACCGGTGCCGGAAAAACAGAAATCACCTATGAAGCCATCTGTATGTATCTGGCAAAAGGAAAAAAGATCGGCTTTGCGATCAGTCGAAGACAGGTAGTACTGGAAATTACGGATCGACTGCGGCAGGCATTCCCGTCCTTGTCGGTAGTTCCTGTAACCAAAGGATATACCGATGTTATCGATGGCGATATTATCGTCTGTACGATGCATCAGCTGTATCGCTATCCGTCTACCTTTGATCTTCTGATCTATGATGAAGTGGATGCCTTTCCTTTTGCGGGCAATGAAGTTTTGAAACAAATCTCTTTGCAGGCATGTAAAGGACAGCGCTTATATTTAAGCGCAACGCCGGATGAAGAGAATTTTAAGGAAATTGAAAAAGGCTCGATGAAGATGGTCTGTCTGTTTGAAAGACCGCATCAACATCCTTTAATAGTGCCACAGGTACGTAAGGGTTCCTGGATCGCGCAAATCGTATGGATCCTTTTCTATTGCAGGCAATGGGTCAAGGATAAGAAACAGATCCTTGTGTTTGTACCGCGTAAAAAGGATGCTGAAAGAATAGCTCATCTGCTGACTCTGCTGGTCAGGGTAAAGCCGATCCACTCCGATACACTGGATAAAGATGAAATCATGGAACAATTTCATCACAAGGAGCTGGATGTTCTGGTTTGTACCACCTTGTTGGAAAGAGGCATTACCGTACCGAGTGTCCAAGTATTGGTTTACCATGCCGATCACAGTGTATTCACGACAGCCAGCTTGATCCAGATCTTCGGAAGGGTCGGGCGAAGCTTTCAGGATCCGGAAGGAAGGGGAATCTGTTTATGTCAAACCGCCAGCGACTCGATACGTGGCTGCATTCGACAGCTGCAGTGGATGAACCGGTCTGCACGATCTGTGGCCAGCCGTTAGACTGGATTACCGACTTATTTGAAGCGGATATTCTATGTAGAGAGTGTCGGGAACAGTTTCTTGTTCATAAAAAGATATATCAAATACAGGGAATCTGCTGGTGTGTGCTCTATGAATACAACGAATGGCTGGAACGCTTGTTATTTCAGTACAAGGAACAAAAAGATATTGCCCTGGCACCTGTCTTTTTGTATCCGTATCGAAAGAAAATAAGAAAGGCCTTTCGCAATTATGATGTCTGTGTGGTATGCAGTTCTGAACAAAAGCGTCTAGAGAGAGGATTTGAACCTGTCATTGAGATATTGAAGCCCCAAAATGTGTATTCTCCGCTATATAAGACAAGGGACAGAAAACAAAGTTCGGCAAAAAAAAGCGAAAGAAATGAAATTTATAGTGTTATTCAAAGAAAAATGGTGTATCCTTTTATTCATCAATCCATTGTATTAGCTGATGACGTTTGTACGACCGGAGCAACACTGATGGCATCTTGTCGGTTGTTGCAGCCCAAAAAAGTATTTGTGCTGGCAGCGCATCCGCTTTGGATTGAAGAACATAAAGGGAACGTAGTGACAAACCAAAGATGGATTTGGTAGAATACATGGTAAAGGGGACACATCATGAGAAGGACAAAAGACGAGCTGTCGGAATTGATTGATGAGATAGAAAACGATGATACTCTTCATCGGAAGATGGCAGCTTTTAAAGCGAAAAAAGATCGGAAATCGCGTCTGGAAAAGAATAAAAAGAAGGCGGAAGCCGTAGTTATAGAAACACCGGCAGAACCGGTAAAAAAACCAATCGTTCTGCAAAGAGAAGATACACAAAGTGAATTAGGAAAAACCAAGGTGATGGGAGCCACTGTTGTGCCGGCGGAAGAAAGCGCAGGAAAGACGGCGGTTTTTGATCCGGGAGAAATTGAAGAAAAGAAGACGACACAGAATCAGACAGTCGTTTTGGATGATCAGGAAATACAGACATTATTGGAAGAGGATGAAGATACACCGGTGATCCAAAGAAAGATCATTCATAAGAAAAAGGCGTCGACAAACAAACAAGCTTCCGGATCGTTCCAAAAAGTTCTTGTAGCGGCTCTCAGTGTTGTGCTGTTGGTTGCGTTGATGGGCGGATTGTTCTATCTGATTAACAATGGCACTTTATTCGGTGAACGAACAGAGGAAGTAGAAACCCAGGAGTATAAGGAATTATTGGAATGGGCAGAATCATACAATACGTTAAGTGAAAGCGAAAAGGACCGAATCATCGAGTTTGAGAGTGTATATAACCATCTGTCCAAAACGCAGAAGGAAACGATCGATGATACCTTGATGGAGCGTACCGGAAAGACGTTTAACCAGCTTTTGGCACAGGCGAAATCCTCCAAGAAGAAGAACTCCAAAAATAACAATGTGAAGTCAGCGGAGGAAAAAGCGAAGATCAAAGATCAGATTTCCTCTTTGCAGCAACAGCTGGCTGCGGCGCAGAAAACGTATGATGATGCGAGTGCTCAGATAGCGGATCTGCAAACACAGATCGATTCTTTAAATGAAGACCTGGCAAAATATGACATGACACAGCTGCAGGCGGATGTAGATGCTGCAACTGCCGCATACAATGCTCTAGGAAGCGATAATGAGTATGGTTCTTTGGAGGCGTATCCGGATTATATTGCGGCGATGGATGCATACAATCAGCAGTATCAAGCAATGACGGCAGTACAAAGCCAGATTGATTCTCTGACTCTTCAGCAGCAGCAGTACCAGACGAATATGGAGACAGCCGCGCAATCCATCAATGATTATACAAACCAAATAAGCAATCTGCAAAATGAGCTAAATCAGTATTCTTAGGTCATGAAGCGTTTTGTCAAGTGTTTTTTCTGTTTTATTGACGATTGCCTTTTATCGAACGGTAGAACTGTTCACATTTTTTTGCTATACTATGATTGCGTTTATCAAATCGGGATTTGCGGGGAGCATGTTATGAAATACTATTTAAACAAGGAACTTTCCAAAATGGGAAGAAAAAAAGCTCCATCCAAAATATTTTTATATCCCGTAGTGAATATATTCCTTCAGATGTATACATGTAAATCAGATGATGATGTTTTCGTAAAAAAGTGTTATATTCCGGGATATGGTGGTGCAAATCTAAAAACATTTTTGATTGAACCTAAGAATGGTTATAATGAATCGCCGTGCATTGTTTTTTATCATGGTGGTGGCTTTTTGCTGAGGGCATCAAAAACGCATTATCAAATAGCTAAATGGTATGCAAAAAAAGTTGGATGTAAGGTGGTCTTTGCCGATTATCGTTTGCTACCAAAGTATAAATTTCCAGTTGCAATTGAAGACTGTTTTGAAACCTACAAGTGGGTTTTAGATAATGCTGATATATTAGGGATTAGTAAGAATAAGGTTGTATTGGCGGGAGATAGTGCAGGTGCAAATATTTCTGTGGCAGTAACAATGATGGCAAAAGACAGAAATATCCCCTGTCCTAAAGGCAATCTATTGATTTATCCAGTTTTAGATAGGCGTATGAATACGACATCAATGGAGAAATATACAGATACACCAGTATGGGACTCCCGTCGAAATAAGATGTTTTGGAAAGCTTATTTAAATGAATATACAAACGAACAAATAAAATATGCATCACCAATGGAAGCAGAATCATTAATGGGTTTTCCTAATACATATATTGAGGTTGCTGAATTTGATTGTTTACATGATGAGGGAATTGAATTTGCTAACCGGCTGAAGAAGGAAAATGTTAACGTGGAACTTTATGAAGTAAAGGCCGCATGTCATGGTTTTGAAGATGCGTTAAATAGTGAGCTTTTACATAAATGTATGGAGCGTCGAGTTAGATGGGTTGGAGAACAATTTGCATAGCACAAATTCCAGTTTGTCGGACTGTATTCAACCATAAAACA
>JAWRHV010000011.1:0-3840 GCA_040266995.1 Erysipelotrichaceae bacterium
CGCGAAGAACCTTACCAGGCCTTGACATCCCCGGCGAAGGTATAGAGATATACCGGAGGCTAACCGGGTGACAGGTGGTGCATGGTTGTCGTCAGCTCGTGTCGTGAGATGTTGGGTTAAGTCCCGCAACGAGCGCAACCCTTGTGATATGTTACCAGTATTAAGTTAGGGACTCATATAAGACTGCCGGTGACAAACCGGAGGAAGGTGGGGATGACGTCAAATCATCATGCCCCTTATGGCCTGGGCTACACACGTACTACAATGGCGTATACAAAGAGCAGCGGTACAGCGATGTAGAGCGAATCTCATAAAGTACGTCCCAGTTCGGATTGAAGTCTGCAACCCGACTTCATGAAGTTGGAATCGCTAGTAATCGCGAATCAGCATGTCGCGGTGAATACGTTCTCGGGCCTTGTACACACCGCCCGTCAAACCATGGGAGTCAGTAATACCCGAAGCCGGTGGCCCAACCTGTATAGGAGGGAGCCGTCGAAGGTAGGACCGATGACTGGGGTTAAGTCGTAACAAGGTATCCCTACGGGAACGTGGGGATGGATCACCTCCTTTCTAAGGAGAAAGAGTGTACATAGGAAAGTGTGGAAGGAAGATTTCTATCTAGTTTTGGAAGAGCGGGAAGCTGTTCCAGGGATCGATCTTTGAAAACCGAACAACGAAAGAAAGACAACAGAAGGTCTAATACGAATAGTTGGAAAAAGATTTCAAACAGACGTAGATAGAACAGTTCTGAAAATATCTCAAAACAAGAACACAGAAACACTGATCAAGCAAGGAAGGGCGTACGGAGGATGCCTAGCCACTCCTGACTGAGGAAGGACGTGCCAAACTGCGAAAAGCGGCGGCGAGCTGTTAAGGAGCGAAGACCCGCCGATATCCGAATGGGGGAACCCGGCCGGCTGGAGGCCGGCCATCCCGTGCTGAATACATAGGTACGGGAGAGGCACCCGGGGAACTGAAACATCTCAGTACCCGGAGGAGAAGAAAACAACAGTGATTCCCCGAGTAGCGGCGAGCGAAAGGGGAGGAGCCCAAACCGGAGCGATCCGGGGTTGAAGGACTGCGAGATAGCAAGAGCGAGCCTAGCCGAACGCGATCGGAAGCGCGGCCGCAGGAGGTGAGAGCCCCGTAGGCGAAAGGCGAGCGAAGCTTAGCAGGATCCTGAGTACGGCGAGACACGAGGAATCTTGTCGGAAGCAGGCGGGACCATCCGCCAAGGCTAAATATCAAGGAGTGAGCGATAGTGGACCAGTACCGTGAGGGAAAGGTGAAAAGAACCGCGGGAGCGGAGTGAAATAGAACCTGAAACCGTATGCCTACAAGAAGTCAGAGCCCGTTGAAGGGTGATGGCGTGCCTTTTGTAGAATGAACCGGCGAGTTACGACAGGGTGCGAGGTTAAGGCGGAAAGGCCGGAGCCGGAGCGAAAGCGAGTCTTAATAGGGCGTGAAGTAGACTGTCGTAGACCCGAAACCGGGTGATCTAGCCATGAGCAGGTTGAAGTTGAGGTGAAACTCAATGGAGGACCGAACCGACCGTCGTTGAAAAGCCGGCGGATGACTTGTGGCTAGGGGAGAAATTCCAATCGAACCCGGAGATAGCTGGTTCTCCCCGAAATAGCTTTAGGGCTAGCGTCGGGATGAACCTGCGCGGAGGTAGAGCACTGAATGTGTGATGGCCCCATCCAGGGGTACTGAATACAATCAAACTCCGAATGCCGCGCAGGATGCCCGGCAGTCAGACCGTGAGTGATAAGGTCCATGGTCGAGAGGGAAACAGCCCAGACCGCCAGCAAAGGTCCCAAAATCACGGCTAAGTGGAAAAGGATGTGGGGATGCACAGACAACTAGGAGGTTGGCTCAGAAGCAGCCATCCTTTAAAGAGTGCGTAACAGCTCACTAGTCGAGTGACCCTGCGCCGAAAATGTACCGGGGCTAAGCCGTGTACCGAAGCTGCGGATTGACGAAAGTCAGTGGTAGGGGAGCGTTGCATGCAGGGAGAAGCCGTACCGGGAGGAGCGGTGGACAGCATGGAAGTGAGAATGCCGGTGTGAGTAGCGAGATGCAGGTGAGAATCCTGCACACCGAAAGCCCAAGGATTCCAGGGGAAGGTTCGTCCGCCCTGGGTTAGTCGGGACCTAACGCGAGGCCGAAAGGCGTAGCGGATGGAAAACAGGCAGATATTCCTGTACCCGTATAAGGAGCGACGGAGGGACGGAGACGGCTAGCATGACCCCCTTAATGGATTGGGGGCGAAGCGAGGTAGGGGCCATCCAGGCAAATCCGGATGGCGGACCCGAAGACGTGCAAGGGAAGCGAACGCTTCGGCAAGTAGCGAAGCATGTGAGGCCGGCTTCCAAGAAAAGCTTCTAGCAATCCCTATACGGCCCGTACCAAAACCGACACAGGTGGGCAGGGAGAGTATCCCGAGGTGAGCGAGAGAACTGTTGCCAAGGAACTCGGCAAAATGGCTCCGTACGTTCGCAAGAAGGAGCGCTTGAGAAATCAAGCCGCAGTGAAAAGGCCCAAGCGACTGTTTAACTAAAACACAGCTCTCTGCAAAGCCGCAAGGCGAAGTATAGGGGGTGACACCTGCCCGGTGCTGGAAGGTTAAGAGGATCTGTCAATCGCAAGATGAAGCAGTGAGTTGAAGCCCCAGTGAACGGCGGCCGTAACTATAACGGTCCTAAGGTAGCGAAATTCCTTGTCAGGTAAGTTCTGACCCGCACGAAAGGTGTAACGATTTGGGCGCTGTCTCGGCAGCAGACTCGGTGAAATCTTAGTACCTGTGAAAATGCAGGTTACCCGCAACTAGACGGAAAGACCCCATGGAGCTTTACTGTAGCTTGATATTGGATTTTGGTCGGGCATGTACAGGATAGGTGGGAGACGTTGAGACGTGTACGCCAGTATACGGTCAGTCGCCGTTGGGATACCACTCTTGTGCGATCGGAGTTCTAACCTGGTACCATGGAACGGGTACGGGGACCGTGTCAGGCAGGCAGTTTGACTGGGGCGGTCGCCTCCCAAAGAGTAACGGAGGCGCCCAAAGGTACGCTCAGATTGGATGGAAACCAATCGTCGAGTGCAAATGCAGAAGCGTGCTTGACTGTGAGACTTACAAGTCGAACAGGGACGAAAGTCGGGATTAGTGATCCGGCGGTGCCGAATGGAAGGGCCGTCGCTCAACGGATAAAAGCTACCCTGGGGATAACAGGCTGATCTCGCCCAAGAGTTCACATCGACGGGGAGGTTTGGCACCTCGATGTCGGCTCATCGCATCCTGGAGCTGGATTCGGTTCCAAGGGTTGGGCTGTCCGCCCATTAAAGCGGTACGCGAGCTGGGTTCAGAACGTCGTGAGACAGTTCGGTCCCTATCTGTTGTGGGCGTTGGAGATCTGAGGAGAGCTGTCCTTAGTACGAGAGGACCGGGATGGACCTGCCTCTGGTGCACCAGTTGTCCTGCCAAGGGCATAGCTGGGTAGCTAAGCAGGGAAAGGATAAGCGCTGAAAGCATCTAAGCACGAAACCTACTCCAAGATGAGATCTCCCAAATAGTAAGACCCCTTAAAGACGATAAGGTTGATAGGCCGGGGATGGAAGTGCAGCGATGCATGGAGTTGACCGGTACTAATAGGTCGAGGACTTGATCAGAGAGTCTTTGGATCGTTGTTTGGTTTTGAGAGACCGATCTCTCACAGATCCGGTGGCGATAGCGGAGTGGATACACCTGTTTACATCCCGAACACAGAAGTTAAGCACTCCTGCGGCGAAAATAGTTGGGCCTGCCCCTGCGAACATAGCACGCTGCCGGGTTTTTTTATG
>JAWRHV010000012.1:0-54672 GCA_040266995.1 Erysipelotrichaceae bacterium
CCGGCATGGTCATAGCACCGGGCATGGTCTTTACCATTGAACCGATGATCAACGAAGGCAAAGCGCCGTTATACATTGATGAAGATAACGGATGGACGGCTTATACGAAGGATGGCAAGTTGAGCGCACAATGGGAACACACACTATTAGTTACAGAGCATGGTGTCGAAATATTAGCATGGTAAGAGGATTTATGATCGTAAATCCTCTTTTTGAAAGCGTTATCATGAATAAAAATTTGATTTTTATTTAGAATGTTGTAAACTAGTCTTCGTATGAAAGGTAGGAATACACAAATGAAAAAATGGACACAGGAACAGTATGCTCTTCGTTTACAGGAAATGAAACAAGAAGCACATGATAAAATGTGGTTATATATTGAAGTAAACGCAAAGGAGCTAAATGAAGAATGCGAAGGAACAGTAAAGAATTTAACACCTTGCTGCAAGGCAATGTTAGATGCCATGCTGGAAGGAGACGCTTTTATTGAAGAACCAAAATCCCGTTCAAAGGTAGCTGGAAAAATGGTTGTTCGTTATTATGTAGATAACCTGGATCCTTCTCGTAGAAAGTACTGGGACATCGAAAACGAAACAAAATAAAGTAGAAGTTGAAAAACTTCTATTTTTTTATAACAAAACAATATAAAATAAGAGTATGGATAAAAATGTGATTATTACAATTTCCAGACAATTCGGATCCAATGGTCAAGAAATAGGCAGACAGCTGGCGGAATATCTGGATATCGGTTACTACAATAAAGAAATTATGTTATACATTGCCCAGCAGATTGGTGTACGTCCGGAATTCTTTGAAGAGGACAATATGAATGAAGCTGGTTTTTACAATGTGGGCCGAAATAACTGGCTTTCCAATATGACGGAGCTTTCGGTCAATGCGCAGGTATTTGAAATGGCCAAGGAAATGATACAAGGAATTGCTCAAACGGAATCGGCAGTGATCGTCGGACGCTGTGCGGACTTTATCCTGAAGGATAATCCGAACTGTATCAAAGTATATTGCTACAGCGATCTGAAAGATCGTATTCATATTGCGAAAACAGAGTACAAGGTTCCAAAACGGAAAGTACAGCGGTTTGTGGAACAACAAGACAAAAAACGTGCTGGTTTTTATGAGTTTTATACTAACCAGCGCTGGGGTACACGATACAATTATGATCTAATGCTCAATACGTCTATGTTGTCTACACAGGAAGCGGTGGAAATACTAGCCTCTCTCTTTGATCAGAAAATGGGGGTAACCTCAATCAAGGGGGCTTATAAGGATCAGTATCTATCGCATAAAATTCAGGATTTATCACAGAGTCGATAAGACTCTTTTTTTAGGAGGAAACATGAAAGATGTATATAAAGTTGTTGCTTGTGATATCGACAGTACACTGGTAAAGCGACACGAACCAATGGCACAAAGAACATTACAGCTGATCCATGTCCTTCGTTCAAAAGGAATTTTGTTTGGATTGGCCAGCGGAAGACCTGTTCGCGATGTACAGACAATGGCATCTCGATGGAAATGCCCGACGGATTTCATCATCGGGATGAACGGAGCTGCTTTATGGGACGGAAAAAAGGAGTATGCGTATCACTTGATGAAAAAAGAATGGATCAAAGAAACCATTGATTTGATGAAACCGTTCGATGCGAATCCGTTTATTTACGAAGGACAGGATGTCGTATGTGTAAAATATGATGATATGGTACGCCTGTCTGCGGAAAATGTAGATCGGAATATCAAAATTGTAACCGATATTTCTTCCTTATGGGCAAGAGATAATGCCAAGATCTTGTACAGAGTGCCTGCCGAACAGATGGAACAGATCGAAGAATATGTGAAGGAACATCCTTCTCCCTATTATCAGGGATATAAGACACAGCCGACATTGTATGAGTTCTCCAATCGTCTTTCCAATAAAGGGGTGGCATTAAAAGAATATTGTAAGATGGTTTCGATTCCTTTAGAACAGGTGATTGCCTTTGGGGATACTACGAATGATAATGAAATGTTACAAGTAGCTGGCTGTGGGGTATGCATGATCAACGGCAGTGCCGACACCAAAGCAGTAGCTGATATCATTACAGAAAAAAGTTGTGATGAGCAAGGCTGGGATGACTTTGTTGAAAAACATTTATTGTAAGACACCTTGAAAGAGGTGTTTTTTTAATAGAACAAAAAAAAGAAGGAACGATGTTCCTTCTTGCTTCTTACATTAACGATGGGCTGATGAAGTATACTACGAAGATAATCAACAATACCCATACAGACGGATGAATTTCCTTTGCTTTTCCTGCAGAGCACATCGCAATCGTATAAGCGATGAATCCGAAGGCGATACCATTGGAAATAGAGCAGGAAACACACATGAATAAAATTGTGATGAATCCGGCAACCGCAAAGATCATGTTATCCCAGTCAATACCTTTCAGCTGTTTAGCCATCATGATTCCCACAACGATCAAAGCCGGTGCTGTTACAGCGTTAGTAACGGCACTTAAGATGATCGGAGAGATCAAAGTGGATAATAGGAATAGGACGCCGGCTGTTACAGCAGTCAGACCAGTACGTCCACCAACACCGACACCGGAAGTGGATTCCACAAAGCTTGTGATTGTACTTGTTCCTAAGAAAGCACCGAATACTGTACCGATGGCATCCGATAACATCGCACGTTCGCCACCTTCCAGGTGACCTTGTTCGTCTACCAGTCCGATACTGTTACCGATGGAAATCAAGGTTCCGGCTGTATCGAAGAAGTCTACGAATAAGAACGAGAAGAGGATGACAAAAGCAGCTAACGGATTGGCAAACAACTCACCCATGCCGGCAAAGCAGGCACCAACTGTTTCCATATGGAAGGAAGTTGTAAACATCTGTTGAGGTAAAGAAGGCATTCCTTCGAAGCCCATAAATCCTAAAATGATTCCAACAACTGCGGTGATGACCATACCAACAAATACAGCAGCCGGTACATTTTTGATGACCATGACAATGGTAATAGCCAGTCCGAACAATGCCAGTAAGACCGTTGGACTTGTCATATCACCTAAAGCTACATAGGTAGCTGGATCTGCAATGATGATTCCGGCATTCTTCAAACCGATAAAAGCTACGAAGAATCCGATACCGGCACCAATAGACAGTTTTAACTGAACTGGGATCGCATCGATAACCATCTGACGCAGACCGGTTACGGAAATAACCAGAAAAATCACACCGGAAATCAAAACAGATGCCAGTGCGGCTCTCCAGGAATAACCCATAGCGCCACAAATCGTATAAGCAAATAGAGCGTTAACACCCATACCAGCAGACAAAGCAACCGGATAATTCGCAATCACACCCATCAGAATACATGAGATTCCGGACGCAATTGCAGTAGCCAAGAATACAGATGGCATATCCATCCCTGCATCGCCCAAGATGGCAGGGTTAACACCTAGGATGTAAGCCATGGCCAGGAATGTGGTCAAACCGGCCATAATCTCGGTTTTAACGTCTGTTCCTTTTTCTTTCAGTTTAAATAAGTTTTCCATAAAATTTCTTTCTCCCTCTTTCTATGAAAAATACGTTTTTATTGTACATGAAGAAGACTATTGTTTCAAACAACTTGAAAGAATTTGTTTAAGTAAAATGAATAGATAACGGCTTTTACTGGTTTTGTGGGGTCAATGGCCAGAATACTGTCTCGATATGTCTGAAGTTGTTCCGTATACAATGCCAATAATTGATGTTCATCGGCATGATCGGTCTTAAAATCCAAAACAATGGTTTTATCCGGCATCCAGATGACAAGGTCCATGGATCCATGTGTGATTACATGATCCTTCTCCGTAATGTAAGCACATTCGAACGCATGGGGCTGTTGCATCCATTGAGCATATATTTTTTGCTCATTGAGCTGTAGGAGCTGTTTCAGATCATGGGACGTTAATGTATATCCGGAAGCCTTGGCAAAGGCAATACAATCCTCTTTTTGATAAGGGTATGGACATTGGCCCATGATCTCGTGGAATAAGGTACCGCGTTCCGTCCCTTTTTCGTTGAGAATCTCAAAAGGTGTCCAGCGCATCTTTATTTTTGTCCCGGATGCGGTAGCACTTTCCCAGATTGGGGTTTCTTTTCCATATACTTCTTTATCAAAAGAAACTATTTTTGGCAAAGGCGGTTGCGGTCGTTCACAGAGACCGTGAGATTCCTCAAAACGGATCGGCGAAGCAGAGGAGCCAAAATACGTATGGAAAAACCATCCGGTATAGCCTTTTTTATTTAGAATAGCCGAAGTGTTTAACGGAGACAGATATAAGTTTTTGTCCTCGATCGCATCCACAATGATCAATTCTTTTTGCGGACGGGTTGTGGCTACATACAGGATCCGCATTTCTTCATTCATCGTATCGATAAACTGTTTGGTCTGTATAGCCAGGTGGCTTTGCGAGATTCTCTTGACTTTGCCGTGATGCACAAGCGTTTTGAAAGAGATCCCCAGATCAGCATCCAAAAGGATCGGTCCGTTGGATCCGTGCGCCCTGAATTCTTCCGAAGACAAAAGATAAACGATCGGGAATTGCAGTCCCTTGGACCGATGGATCGTTTTTAACTGTACGATATCCGCGTTTTTCTCATAAGGGTAGGCCTCGGCCTGACTGTCTCGCTCTGCTTCTTCCTGCATCTGTCTGGCAAATCCAAGCGTATCCATCACATCCGGGTATAAAGAAGCTTTTTCCAACAGGAAATCCAGATTGGCCTTATCCTGTGTGGTCGTATGGTTCTCATAATAATCATTATGTGCATAAATAGCCCGGATCAGATTGGGTAACGGTTCATATCGGTATTGTCGTAACGCATGCCAGTCCTTCATATACGCTTCGTTTTCAATGCGGTAATACAAAGGGATATGATGATCTTTTCCCAAACAGCTCAAAGCCAGCTGTTCAGCCTTCACTTGACCGATCGCAGAACACAGGGCCGCGCATAGATTAATATCATCGCTTGGGTCGATCAACGCTTGTAAAGTTGAAAGAACGATCTGTACTGCCTGGTTGCGATAGAAGCCATGCTCATTGTCGGATACAGAAGGGATTCCATAGGCCTCCAGAACCTTTTGCAGCTCCAGCTGCGGGCTGTGATTACGGGAAAGAATGCAGATATCCCGGTATGGTACCTTCTGTTCTGTATGTTTTTTTAAAATATCTTGTGCGATCAGATCCATACGGTTTTTCTTGTGCTTGGACATAGCGGTCATTGTATGAATACCGTTTTCTTTTGCCCAATCTTTGTATTGTGTATATATAAAGCGGATCGGGACCTGTGAAGCTTCCGATTGAGCAGGAGAACCGACATGGGCGATATCGATGGTATCAAAATGATTTCCCAATAAATCTGTATTCATGATTTTTTCATAAAATTCATTGTTGAATTCAATGATGTTGGCGTTGGATCGGAAGTTCTGATCCAGGACCAAAGTCTGATCATGAGGATCCTTGGAGACCATGTGTCCACGCATGATGTCCGGACGGGCCATACGAAAGCCGTAAATGGATTGTTTAATATCACCGACACGGAAGACATTGTCCTGACGGCAGAACTCTTTGATGATACTTTCCTGCAGATCATTGGTATCCTGGAATTCATCGATCAGGATGGTCTCATACTGATCCTGAACCTCCTGACGGATGACATCCTGCTGTAGCAGAAGATATGCGAAGTGCTCCATGTCGTTAAAATCGATGATTTCCATTTCTCGTTTTTGTTGATCGAAGAAATCTTTGGTATATATACATAAAGTGTAAAAAGCTTCATAGACCGGCTGCATAATTTTTCGGTCTTTGATGAACTGTTCTTTTGAGAAGAGAACCTCCATCAATCCGCACTCTCTTTTTTGGATGGATTCTCGATATGGTTTTAGATCATCCGAGGAAATATCTACAGACAGCTGTTTTACAGTTGGAAATTTAGCCGTGATCCGTATATGCTGTGGAAGCATATTATACAGATCCTCATAGGTTGTGCACTGTTCCAGGATCTGTTGATAGCCTTCTTTTTTCTGCGCTAACGTTTCATGCCAGTCTTCGATCGGTGCCAGTTCATCGATGATGGCCTGGATCTGGTTCTGAAAATAACGAAGCATCCATTGCTCTATCGCCGGACTTTCCGGTTGGATGACTGTCTTCAGCCATTGTTTCGGATCGGGTTTGGACCAGGCGATATTGATACACTGTTCTATATTTTTCTGTATATCCTGCTCATTCTTGGAGAAGGCCGCAAAATAATGATTCAGGATCCGAAAGGCTTCCGGCTCCATCTTTACACAGGCTTTTTGATAGGCTTGATTCAAAGCTTGCGTTTTTTGTAAATCGCTGGCAATCGTCTGCGCCATGGTATAGGAAATCGGAATCTTATAGTAATAATTCTGTACAATATTCAAACAAAAACTATCAATGGTGCAGATTTGTGCTGTTTCCAGTAGTGCTAACTGGGAAAGGATAAACGCATCCTGTGCCTGCTCGAGCAAACGCTGACGTAGTCTGGATTTCATCTCGGCAGCCGCATCGTTGGTGAAGGTCATGGCCAAGATATGATTGATTGGGATCCGATCTCGAATAACAAGCTGACACAAACGTTCGACCAGGACACTGGTCTTTCCACTACCGGCACTGGCGCAAACAACCACATTTTTATGACGTGACTGAATAGCGGCTAACTGTTGATCTGTGAATTTCATGCAGCGTCCTCCTTTTCTAAACGGCTTTCTTTCACAACCTCCTGTTGGGCGTTGCGACAAATATGCCGGTATTTACAATAGGTACAAGCCTTATTGGAATGATCCGGCCGGATATTTCCGGTGTGGATCTCATCCAAAAGGCTGTTCAATATGATTTGCCAGTTTTCTTTCATGGACACAAAGTCCATATTGGCTTTTTTCGGGAAATAAGGATTTTTGTCATCGGCATAGAGACTAAAATCGGCAAAGGTCCATCCTTTTAATCGATCTCCATCGATATAGGATTGGAGGGAGTCCTTTTCTTCCGTAAAGTTTATTTCCTTTTTTGTTCGATTGATCTTACCGGCAATCTGTTCTACCGGACCTTTTTTCAGCGTGATATACAAGCTGCCCATCGGCACCTTGCCGGTCTGCTGTTGATAAGAAATAGAATAAGTGGCCAACTGTAAGGCTTGTCCACTGTTAAACTCCTGCATACTGAAATTCCGGCTTCCCTGCTTGTAGTCAAAGACAGTGAAGGAAGTGGAAGATGCATCGATGCGGTCAATAGATCCGGTCATATGAATGGTATAATCATTCCATGAAAGATCCATGGAAACCGGATGTTCTTGTGCCACTGTGGTCATATGCCATTGTTGCTCAAAGGCTTTCAAACGTTCAAACAGATTTAACAGAACTCTGTATAAGTCATCCTTCTGGATTTCAAACCATTGTTTACGATCAACAAAAACAGATTCTACCCATATAAATTCATCCTCTACATATTGCCGGATCTGCTTATCGGAAATGGCAGCATACTCTTTTTGATGATCCTTGGCTGCTTTTTCCAGGATATGATGAAGGATCGATCCCCGCATCGCTAGATCCAGCATTTCTTTTTTCTCACGAATATGCAAACCATACGTCAAAAAATGTTTTAACGGACAATTGGCAAAAGCTTCCAGGCGGCTGATCGAGCTGCGGAACAGATGGTTTTCGAAAAACAGATTATCAGCCGTCTGTTCTGAAATGGAAAAGGTCGGCTGTTCATGACGAGAAATATCCTGAATATTTTGGAATTCAGGCTTTTTTTGCATCCAGGCATCCATATCCACATTGGTATCGATCGTCTTTCGGGAATAATCTGTCTGGGGAACGATCATATAAAAGGATTCAAACGTTTCCAGACCTTTAAAAAAGTTTTCTTTCTGTAAAGCCAGCCGTTGCTGAAGATCCGGTAAACTGGTCTGAGAAATATAAGCTTCGTTGAAGACACCTTTTTGTAAAGAGACGGTATTGACGCTTCCTAACAGAAAGCCGATTTTGCGGATGCCGCAAAGATCGGAATGACTGCCGATCAGAACACCGTGTACATTGGGTGTTTTGATCTTAACGTTTTTTTGGTCAAGCGTATCGATCAACAGATCGATGTCCTCTTTCTTGTGTATATAGGGAATAGCACGTGAGATAGCCAGTTGAACTTCTTTAAATACAGACAGGTTCTCCTGATTGGGTTGATTGACCGATTGGATCACATCCGCCATCTTTCGAAAGTCATTATATTCCCAGTCAAGATCGTGGTCATCCCACCAGGACAGTGCTTCTTTTTCCAGCTTTTGTAAAGATTCGTATTCAAAATCACGCAGAAATTCATTGTCCTGATAGTCCTTGTCAGTATGCGGAACAAACTGTGGATAAGCATCCGGGAACAAAGTCAGATAACGGACCATGGCCGATTGTTCCGGATATAACAGGGATAATAAAGTAATCAAATGATCCCGGTTTTTTTCCTTCCCCCAGCGCAGAGCGGCAATCCATTGTTTTAACAATACAGAGGGAACTAACGTTTTTAAAAAAGTGTATGGAATCTGATATCGATCCAGGATCTGCGCTGTTACTTGGGAATCCTTTCCATCACATAAACCGATAAAGACGTCTTCGGCATCGTATTGTTTTTCCAGGATGCAACGGGCTGCCAGTTCAATTTGTTTCCGGGCATTGGCCACAGAATAATAGTGTTTCGAAACAGGCCGATCCGGTTCGATAAAAGAAGCCCCTTGTTCTAAAAACAAAGAGATCCAGAACTGTTCGATGACGGTAAACGAATGCCGTACGATCTGCACATTGTTCATGGAAGGCAAAGATAAGGAAGAAGCTTGATCTTCGGCCATCTTTAGATCCGATAAACGTGTTACGATCGCATACAGGTCGATTTCTTTCTGTGTTGTGTGCGGAAAATGGGACACCCCATACAGTTTGGTCCAGCGGACAAAATCAAGACAAGCAGATAAAAAGTTCATATCTTTCAGACTGGAATAAAACACATTGTCTTTTGGAATGTCCTTTAAAACTTCTTGAAAACGGTAATACCATTCAATATCGCTGACGGGAACGGTATGCAGAAGCTGTCGGACATACCCGGAAACCGATAAGACATCGATATCGATACAGTTGTGTTTTTGATGGAGTATTTCCTGATAAATGGCCATATGCATCGAAGCAGGTGCCAGAATGATAGAATGATCGGATATTTTCATAAACAACCTCGTTTCTAGGTATAAATGTATCAAAATTATTGACATATTTGATGTCAATAATGGCTTTCTATTATATATGTTACTGTTCAAAGCCAAAGAAAATCAACTGTTCGACACTAAAAAACGCCTGGCTTGCAAGGGGGATTGAAATTGTCCTGCCGAAAGAATTGATGAGGGAGCAAAACAGAAAAGGAGTATATACTTGACAGGAAGTGAAACAAAATTTATGTTCCGAAGAAGCAGCCACCGATAATGGGGAGCCGAGCGCGACAAGCTGAAAGACGAAGTTAAGGAACCAAAACAAATCTGCAGGAATGTTAAAAGTGTTCTGCAATAAGAAGCCCATAGGGAGCAACACACGCAAATAAGCTATGGAACGGTAAGTCAGATGAACAGCCCTGCGGTTCCTATATTGAATTCAACTTTTATTTCACTTAGTAATCTCGCTTGCGATATATACTGATAGTCAAGAAGCAAGAAATAGAAATCGCAAAAACTGCAATAGCTATAATAATTGTACCAGCTATTATAATTTGTGAATTGGTCATAGGTATTGGAAATAAAGTATTCATTAACTTGACAAGACCTGTATTAATACCAATTCCGCAAAGCAAACTGATAGCCAAAATAGCCTCGTTACGTTCTTCACCGTTCCGGGAAAAGAACAGTGGGAAAAAGAAGGCACCTGTGAACAGGCTGATGCCGATACCGAGGACATAATAATTGAAAATGTCGATGATCTTATCAAAAAGGAGTCCAGACAGTATAATCGACAAAGCGATTCCTGCCCCGGCAATAAGCATTCCTACAATCAGCCATAGAAGATGGCTCAAAAAGTATCCTCTTATAATATCAACTCTTTTTAAAGGCGTGGCTATCTTGTATTTATTCCACTTTGAAGAGATTTCCTTGCGAAGTCCTACAATCGAGATAATGGAGAATCCGATCATGCAAAGCAGAATAAAGACCACGATCAGCATTTGATTTTTCATAACAACAGACAATGCACAAAGCAAAACTGTGACAACGAAAAATAATTTAGCATTGGCAATGGTTGCATAATAATTATTTTTCAAAAGACCTTTCATACCCGATCCCCCTTTATCAGTAGCAACATGATTTCATCGATAGAAACGTGATCGATCACGGCATCTTTATATTTTTTCTTTGCAGTTTTACCATCGGCAAGCAACACATCAATCTGATAATCTCGCTTTCGGTAGGCAATGATATCACCGTTGTCTATAGAAGCAAACTGATTTTTTGTACAACGCATAACGGCATAGTTGTATAGCAAATCGTCTTTAGTCACGGTCATAATCAGTTTTCCGTTATGAATAAAGGTGATATAGTCCGCTATTTTATCTAAATCACTTGTGATATGGGATGACAACAGAATAGAATGATCTTCTTTCTGCACAAAGTCCAGAAAAACATCCAGCATTTCATCTCGCATAACTGGATCTAATCCACTCGTTGCTTCATCTAAAATCAGCAACTGCGGGTGGTGTGATAATGCAACAGCGATTGCCAATTTCATCGTCATTCCTTTGGAATAGTGTTTGATTTTTTGCTTAGCCGACAACTTAAAGTCACGAAGATACTTCTGAAACAAATCGTTATCCCATTGATTATAAAATCCAGCCATTACATTAGCCAATTGATTTGCGTTTAAGTAAGTAGGGAAGTTCTCGCCGTCGTAGACAACACCGATTTTCTCTCGTATATTGGTGTCGGTATCCAGCATCTTTTTTCCAAACAGTTTAACGGTGCCGCTGTATTCTGCGATTGTGTTCAGAATACAGCTAATTGTTGTCGATTTCCCTGCTCCATTTTCACCAATAAATCCCATTATGGCACCATATGGTAGGGAAAATGTGATATTCTCCAACCTAAAACCTGAGCTTGGAAATGACTTGGAAACCTGTTGCAATTCTAAAATGTATTCCATGTTACTTATCCTCCAGATAGAATAATGACAGCAACTCTGTCAGTTTTTTGAGAGAGATATTGTTTCCGCGCCCGATTTCAGCGGCTATTTGTAAATGCTCTTCTGCAATACGCTGTTGCTCTTCCTGATAAAACTCTTTATTTTGAGCAGATACAAAACTTCCTCTGCCAACCGTAGTTTCGATGAATCCATCTCTTTGTAAATCCTCATATGCTTTTTGAACAGTGATTACGCTTACATGAATCGATTTTGCCAATGATCGCATTGACGGAATCGCTTCTCCTGGTTGCAGTTTACCGCTCATTATCATTGCCTTAATTTGGGTAGTGATTTGCTCATATATCGGTTTGCCGGCATTGTTGCTGATAATAATATCCATGATTATCCACCTTTTGAACGAATGTACTTAATGTATAAGTACATTATAGCAGGAAGGAATTATGATCGCAATAGGTAAAAGAGGGACCGTTAAATAATTCCTCGCTTCATCCGCTGTCAAGGAAAAACGTCAATAAATCAGAAAAAGTACCTGACAAAACGTTTCATGGCAAGCGTGGTTCGGATCTAGATACATATAGAAATACAGATACCCAAGATCAATCATTTAGAATTGGGATTTACCAAACATGGAAACCGAAAAAAGTGAAATAGTTTCTTGTGTGATAGCGCTTTCAGTGATAGAATAAAGGAAACTAGAATTACAAAAATAGTTTCCGAGGTGATTTATGAAGGAACAATTAGAAAAACAGATCATTGATGCGACAATCACATTATTCAATGAAAAGGGATTGAAATTCACTATGGATGATATTGCCGGATCATTGGCTATATCCAAGAAGACGATCTATACCGTTTTCAAGGATAAGGAAAGCTTGTGCATGGCCATGGTGGATACGTGTTTTGATGCCGTCAAGGAAAAAGAACAATGGGTAATGAAGCAGGATCTACCGACCATTGAAAAGCTGAGACGTGTAATGGCGGCTTTGCCGGAAGCTTATATGGAAGTGGACTTTCGGTTGTTGTATGAATTGAAAGATAAATATCCGAAGATATATTCCAAGGTAGCCCAACGACTGGAGAGTGGATGGGAACTGACAATTGCTTTAATCGAACAAGGGATGGCCGAAGGTGTGATCCGGCCGATTTCTATTCCGGTCTTTAAGACGATGATGGAAGCGACATTGGAACAATTCTTTCAAAGGGATATTTTGATTCAAAGCGGGCTGAGCTATCAGAAGGCATTGGACGAAGTGGTAATGATCATGATTCATGGAATCGAGGAGGGCAAATAAGATGGATCGTTCCAAGATGATTTTTAACAATGAGATCAGTGAAAGGGACTACCGGAAAGCGGTGAAGTCTAGAGACAAATTTATAAAGAAATTCGGGGATGATACGTTAGAAAACTATCCGATCCGGATCAAGGAAAACGACTACCTGTTCAAAAGTCTGGGAGTATATGATATTGAACTGGACCCGAGAGAAGGGGAACCGTTTGATATGGAAAAAGGAATAATTGTAGGTAATATCCGCATGGGCTTTGGACATTATCGTATTTCCATGGCTATGGCCAGTGCAGCTCATGCGCTGGGATATACACCTTACTGGATGGATCTGAATTCCTATGCACAGACGACATGCACAAAAGTCATCAGTGCACAAAACGATCTGTATTCTCTGGGATCGCGGATTTCGCAGAAGAGCCGGTTGTTTAATAAATTTGTGTGGGAACCGATGAACTACGAAGGATTCCGCCAGCTGAGCTATAATGCCAGCGACCAGAAAAACGCTGAATTGATGGCAACCGTCTTTAAAAACGTACCGAAGGAAATTCCGGTGATCGGCACGCATGTATGGCCGGCACAGGCTGCCTTACATGGAGATATGAAATACGTTGTCAATGCAATCCCGGATAACTGGCCGATGGCATTGCATTTAGCCGAAGGAAGTATTCATACGATCCAAACGCATCAGTCCTATATGGGATATCGAATCTTAAACGGCATGGCAAAGAAGAAGGTTCTTCATCCGATGCCGGCGGATAGTCTGATCTACACAGGCCATTATGTGGATCATGAACTGGTATCCAATCTGGAATCCGACACAAAAGCGAGAATGGATCGTTTTAAGAACGGAAAGCCAATGCGGTTCCTGTTGTCGATTGGGGGAGCGGGCGCACAGAAAGAAATCTTTGCGGCCATCATAAAATATTTACTGTCGGATATCCGCGAACAGAAAGCGGTATTATATGTGAATGTCGGGGATTATCGAAATGTATGGGATCAGCTGGTCAAAGAAATACCGGAACTGGAAAAGGTCTCCACGACGCATTTCAATAACTGGGAAGATACAGAAAGCTTTGCTAATCAAGCATTGAATGAGGATGTAAGTGGTGTTCATGCGTTCTGGCATGAAAACATCTTTGAAGCTGTGTATTGTTCGAACCTGTTGATGCGCAGTTGCGATGTATTGGTGACAAAACCAAGTGAATTCTCGTTCTATCCGGTACCGAAGCTGTTTATCAAGCGCATTGGCGGCCATGAGAAGTGGGGAGCTATCCACTCGGCAGAGGTTGGAGACGGAAGTTTAGAATGTCGGGATATTCCGCATACGACACAAATGATCGATATGTTCCGCAAAGATGAAAGAATGTTTTTACAGATGAATGAAAATATATTAAGAAATAAAAAAATCGGATTGTATGACGGTGCTTACAATGTGGTCAAGATTGCGATGGGAATGAAAGAAGGAAAATAAGAATGAAGCTGACATTTAGAAATAAATTCGGATTTGGACTGGGAGCTATAGGAAAAGATATCGTATACATGCTGGTATCTAGTTATTTATTGTATTACTACAATGTTGTTTTGGGGGTAAGCAGTGCCTTTATCGGAACAGTACTGATGTTGGCTCGTGTCTTTGATGCCATCAATGATCCGATTATGGGAATTATCGTGGCGAAGACCAAAACGAAATTCGGACGTTTTCGTCCATGGATCTTTGCAGGAACAGTATTAAACGCAGTAACTGTATATGCGTTATTTGCGACCCCGGCCAATATGGTGGAAAGCGGTTTACGTGTCTGGTTGGCTGTCTTCTATCTTGCATGGGGCATTACATATACTATGATGGATATTCCATTCTGGTCTTTGATTCCGGCTGTCACCGAACCTGGCAAGGAAAGAGAGGGCTTGTCTTCTCTGGCTCGTAGCGCTGCCGGCATCGGTGATGCGATCCCGACAGTATTGACCATGGCCATCGTGCCAATTTTGAGCGGTGGAGCCGTGATTGCCAATTATACGATTGGTTTTAAATACTGGGCGTTGATCATTGCGGTTTTCTTCGTTATCAGTGAAACCGTATGCGTGTTAAGTGTACCGGAAAGAAAAATTGAAGAGACCAAATCCGTGGGAATTATGGAAATGTTTGCGTCTTTATTTAAAAACGACCAGGCTCTGGTCGTTGTGGTAGCCATCATCTTTGTCTATGCAGCGCTGAACGTTGTAGGAAACTTGATTCTGTACTTCTTCCAGTTTGATGTGGGAGATACCGATGCCTATTCCTTATTTGTCAGTGTATGTTTCGGCATCCAGGTGGTTGCCATGGCCGTGATCCCGGTAATCCGCAGAAAAGTGGAAAAACTGCGGTTGTTCGGTGTAGGTATCGTTGTACAGATCATCGGTTTTGCGATCTTGCTGCTGATGGCGGTAACCGGTATTTATAAAACCTTGGGATGGTTGTCCTTATGTTTGCCTGGTATGTTGGTCTATGCCGGTTACGGAGTTCTGAATGTTATGCTGACGGTGTTCCTGTCGGATTCCGTTGACTATGGCGAAGCGAAAAACGGATCTCGGGAAGAATCTGTGATCTTCTCCATGCAGACATTTACAGTGAAGCTGGCCAGTGGGTTTGCGGTCTTTGCAGCAGGACTGGCCATCGACATGATCGGACTGGAAACATCTGCATTGGTACAGAGCGAAGCTGCATTATCCGGATTACGTCTGTTCATGACGATTCCTTCCATCATTCTGCTGGTATGCGGTTATCTGGTATTCAAGAAGTACTATAAATTAAACGATGAAAAAATGGCAGAAATTCAAGCGCAGCTGAATCGTAAGTAGGAGGTTGTATGATAACTGTTCAGGATTCGTTATATACATTATCGACGAAACATACAACCTATAGTTTTCACGTTATGAGTTCTGGCCATCTGGAGCATTTATATTATGGACAGAGGATCGATCGCGGCAACATTGAAGCCATGAAATTGAAAAGGGCTTTTGAGCCGGGAAATGTCATCAACTATGTTCCGGATCATGTACTGGTACTAGAGGACAGGCGCTTGGAAATATCTTCGTATGGGAAAGGGGATATCCGTGAACCGTTTATTGAAGTCGTATATCCGGACGGCAGTTATACAAGTGATTTTCGTTTTGATAAAGCAGAGCTTTCAAAGCAGCAGCCAGTCATGGAAACGTTGCCACAAAGCTATGGAGCCGACGATCATCTGGTTGTTACACTAAAAGACAGAGATCTTCGACTAGAACTTCATTATTCCGTTTATGAAGAATGTGATGTCATCACAAGAAGAGCGGTTCTTTATAATGACGGAGATCAGCCGGTTCAACTGGATCGATTGATGAGCACACAGCTGGACTTTGATGATCATAACTATGTGATGGAAACCTTTACCGGCAGCTGGGCTAACGAAATGAACCGAAATGAAATTCCTGTATATGCCGGAAAGATTGTTAACAGTTCTTATACCGGAACCTCCAGCAATCGTGCGAATCCGTTTGTGATGATCAAACGGCCAAATACCCAAGAGGATTTGGGGGAAGTGTATGGATTGAACCTGGTCTACAGCGGCAATCATTATGAGTGCTGTGAAGTTAACTCTTTTGGAAAAATGCGTTTCGTATCCGGTGTCAATCCACAGTCCTTTTCATTTACGATTGAATCGGGTTCCCGCTTTGAAGCACCAGAAGCCGTCATGAGCTATTCCTTTATGGGAGTGGGTGGTATGAGCCGGAATATGCATGATTTTGTCAATCGACATATCGTGCGCGGAACATACCAGAATCAGATTCGACCGATTTTGATCAATAGTTGGGAAGCGAATTATTTTGACATCAACGAGTTTCGCATTCTTCGTCTGGCCAGAGCAGCGAAGGAAGCGGGTATCCATTTGTTTGTGATGGATGATGGCTGGTTTGGAACAAGGGATGATGACAAGCAGTCTTTAGGTGATTGGACGGTTAACACAAAAAAATTGCCAAGAGGGTTATCCGGCATCTGCAATCGTATCAACGCAATGGGATTGCAGTTTGGATTGTGGATAGAACCGGAAATGGTCAATGTCAACAGCGATCTGTACCGTTCCCATCCGGATTGGGTGATCCAGATACCGGATCGTCCTCACTCTGAAGGAAGGAATCAACGCATCCTGGATCTGTGTAATCCGGACGTTGTGGATTATTTGGAGAACGCGATTAAAACTGTATTATCCAGCGCGAACATATCGTATGTAAAATGGGATATGAATCGTATATTTTCCGATGTTTATTCCCAATATTTGGGAAAAGATAGACAAAAAGAGGTGTTTCACCGATATATTATGGGACTATACGATTTAATGCGACGTCTGACAAAAGCATTTGAGAACATTCTTTTTGAAGGATGTGCATCCGGTGGTAACCGATTCGATCTGGGAATTCTCTGCTACTTTCCGCAAATCTGGGCCAGTGACAATACCGATGCCATCTGCCGGGCCAGGATGCAGGAAAACTACAGCTATGGTTATCCGTTATCTACCTTTACAGCGCATGTTTCCAACTGCCCGAATCATCAAACGCTACGCACGACGCCTTTGGATACGCGGTTTAATATCGCTTCCTATGGTGTCCTGGGTTATGAATGTAATCTGGTGGATATGTCCAGGGAGGACAGGAAACGAATCGGAGAACAAGTTGCCCTGTATAAGGAATGGGAAGATGTATTCCAATATGGAGATTTTTACCGGATCCATACAGGTGGCCGGCATCAGTGGATCAGTGTGTCCAAAGATAAAAAACGTGCCGTAGGGATGATCTGTCAGGAGATGGTGACGCCCAATACACAGACCGAGCTGTTTTATGCCAAGGGTCTGGATCCACAGAAAACATATCGGTTTTACAACATCCCGAGAACTTACAACATTCTTCAATTTGGTGATTTGATCAATACGGCTGCACCGATCCATATCCGACAGGACGGTTTGATGCACAAAGCTATCTCCAAAGTTGTCACAATGCCTTCGGAAACCGAAGACTATGTATTGACCGGACAACAACTGATGGCAGGTATTCATTTGAAGCAGGCATTCAGTGCGACCGGTTATGATGAAAACGTTCGTTTTTATCAAGACTTCAGTTCTCGTATGTATCTGATGGAAGAAATCGAACAATAAAAGCTTCATGCCCCCTGCATGGAGTTTTTTTTCTGGAAATGTGGTATATTTTTATCGTATGAAAACAATATGGCAGGAACATAAACCGCGGATCATCGATCTGGACAAGAACAAAAAATCAGCTGTATTCATTCCCTTGATCAAGAAAGAAGATGGCTATCACGTACTTTTTGAAATTCGAAGTGCCAACATACGGCAGCCTGGGGATGTCAGCTTTCCGGGAGGAAAAATGGAAAAAGGAGAGAAGCCGGTGGATACCGCCATTCGTGAAACGATGGAAGAATTAAGGATCCAAAGAGAACAGATTGAGCTCTTTGGGCAAGCAGATACATATGTCACCGGAAAAAACCGGATCATTTACGCGTTTGTGGGAGAAATCAAGGAACCAATTGATCCGAACGAAGAAGTGGAATCGGTTTTTACGGTTCCATTGCATCATCTGATGGAAGTACATCCGGAGATTTATATATCGACGATGGTTGAAAAACCGGCAGATGATTTTCCATATGATCGAATTCAGAACGGGAAAGAGTATCATTGGATGAAAGGAAAAAAAGAGGTTCTCTTCTATACGTATAAGAATTACACAATATGGGGCATCACAGCCAAGATACTCCAGGCATTTCTGGAGGTAATGAAAGAAGAAAATAAATAAGGCAGAGTAAATTAATTGAGCTCTGTTTTTTTGTATCCGCGGACAATAAAAGTTAACAACAAACGAAAATGTGTATGGCTTAGATTAGATTGATTTTTATTGGTGATTGATAGAAAGATGGATGAAATGATAGAGAAGATTAGGTATAATAAACTATGTTGATTCATTTATTACAAAGAATAAGACTTTTGATAGATTGTTTAAATGTGATTGATTTCATTATCTAAAAACGTATTTGTTTTTTGTTATATAACTATATAATAAAGTTGGATTAATATACAAATTAACCGTATTATATTTATAAACGCAATTAAAGATTAATTAAGTTAGATATTGCATAAAGAATATGAAGCTCTGCATTGGGGGGATTGAGGACACAGTAATGTGTTTCGATGGTAGACAACTCTTTAATATGCATATCAATCAATTCAGAAGCAAGAATATGAATTTATGATGGCTTTTAAAAACATACAGTCTGTTAACAAATAAAAGACATTTGTGTTTGATAGAAATATAAATATATATAAATGAAAAAGTAGGGGCTGAGGATGATGGATAAGAAAAAACTAGATCGATGGGCAGATAAATTATTAGATACAGGAAAAAGAAATAATTTAATAAATTTTAGGGATACAAAAGCGTCTTCAGCGGAAGTGCTTTATCCAGATTGTGAAACATTTTTTTCTAAATGTCTGTCAGGACATGTATTTGAGGTGTTTGATCCAAGAATTCCTGATGAAGAAGAGGATAATGAAATTACAAATAGAAATCAGGAAAAGATATTAACAAAAAGCGAGTATAGAAACATTTATGCTTCAAGGATTAAAAATAGTCGATATATATTGGCTCATGCCCAGACACCTAATCCGATAAAAGCGGTAAAGAACATAGCAAAAAAAGCAAAAGAATTACAAGATGAAAGTGGTATTAATGTTGCGTATCTTGCATTCGGATTTATCAAGTGGAATGAAAGAGAAGGATCTGAAGTTTTTTATCGTGCACCGCTGCTTTTAATTCATATCAATATCATTACTGGAACCGTTATAGACCCTATAAGAATCGAAGTTGGTGATGATGATGTAGTAGTAAATCCTACTTTTAATTATTTATTACAGGCTAATTATGGACTCTCACTTCCTGCCTATGATGATGGAGATTCATTGGCGACATACTATGAAAAGGTTACAACCATTATTAAAAAAATGGGTTGGGAAACGATTAATGAATGTAAAATAGGCACCTTCTCTTTTTTAAAGATAAATATGTATGAGGATCTTAAAAATAACACAGATAAAATACTTGAGAATGAAAATGTAAAAGCTTTATTAGGTGAATCTTCTTCTACAAGTTTCGGTTTATCTGGAGAAAATCACATTGTTCAAAATCCTATTATTGACTTACATACAGTCGTTGATGCTGACTCAAGCCAAATTGAAGCAGTAGAAATGGCTAAGAGTGGGAAAAGTTTTGTTTTACAAGGACCTCCGGGCACCGGAAAGAGTCAAACGATAACAAACATAATTGCGGAATGTCTCCATGATGGAAAGAAAGTGTTGTTCGTTTCAGAAAAACAAGCGGCCCTGAATGTAGTTTTTGATAAATTAAAAAAAGCAGGATTAGCTGATTTTTGTTTAGAATTGCATAGTCATAAAGCAAATAAGAAAGCTGTAATAGCTGAGCTTAATCGTACACTTGAAGTTCCTAAAAGTAAGGTTTCTTCTACTGCAAAAGAAGAAATTAGACAAAAAAAGTCCGCCCAGAGCAAGCTTGATAGATATGCAGAAGAGCTTCATAAAAAAAGAAATGGTATAGAAAAGTCATTATATCAATTATTTGAAGCGTATTCTGCTGAGAGAGAATATCCGGATATTCAAGTTGAATTAAAAAACATTCAAGAAAAAGGAAAGGAGTATCTTGAACAATGTGTGAAAATGTTGGAGCAGTATTCGGAGTATGTTCCATCGATAGGTCAAAACTATAGAAGTAATCCTTGGTATGGATTTAATAATGTACACATTGGATATGAGCAAAGAAATCAACTAAAACAAGATTTTTTAAAGCTGATTGAGGGCTTTAGAGAACTACAAATAAAAACAAATGAACTAAAGCATAAATATGAGTCGCCACAGTTAAATTATATAGAAACTGTGAAATGGCAAAAAATCCTTGCGTTTTTGGCAAAGTCCGATGTTGTTACACCAACAATGTTATCTCAAGATAGTTTGGAAAAGATGGTTCCTGCTTTGATACAGCTTAAAGACTTAAGCGAAATAATCGTTCAAGAAAGAAATAACATACTGCTAGATTTCAAAGAAGACGTTTTGTCTGAGCTAAATGGAAAAGAAATATATACTGAACTTACAGAACAGTTTAACGGAGTATTTGCTCGTATCTTAAACAAGGATTATAAAAATATTGTTACTAAGGTACAAATGCTATCGAAAGATGGGAAAAAATTCAAATATCAGCAAATTGTGGATTTTTCAAAAAATTTGATGAGTCTGCAAGAATTAATAAATACATTTGATAATATAGCAATCCCTCTTCAAGATCAAATAGGTCCTTGTTATAAAGGTCCTGACACAAATTGGGATCACGTGATGGATTCAATCGAAGTACTCAGAAACTTCTTTGATCAAGAAACCATAAATTATGGATTACTTTCAAGTATGGATAGAGAACTGTTTATAAATAATCAAGATATGTTCTGGAGCGATGCTATAGAGCTTGAAGAAAGGGCTAAGGCTATTGCTGAAGCAAAAGAACGTGTGCAGAATTGTTTTGATACAGAAATCCTCAATCTTGATAAACAAGGCTACGATTATTGTATAAAAAAAGTGCTTAAATGTTCTGAAGATTTTGAGAAGCTTGGTAACTGGATTGGTTTTATGACGTTACTGGATCATATGAACAAAATGGAGCTACAACCTTATATTGATTTAATCATTAATAAACAAATAGAAGCAGATGAAGTTGTCGGCACATATAAAAAAGCTTTTTATAAACAATGGATAGAGTATATCATATTCTCTGTTCGAGAATTGTCATCTTTCTCGAGAATCAAACAAGATCAAGCAGTCAGAAACTTTGTAGAACAAGATGGTATACAATATGAAATTAGCAAAGCCCAAATAAAGTCGGAATTATCTCAAAAGCGACCTAATTTAGATATGATTGCTGGAGGAAGCGCTGTTGCAATCCTTCGTAGAGAAGGACAAAAGAAAAGAAAACAGATGCCTATTAGAAAGCTTTTGCTAGTAACGGGAGATCTTGTTCAAATATTAAAGCCTTGTTTTTTGATGTCACCACTTAGCGTAAGTACTTTTTTAGACTCTGAAAAAATTAGTTTTGATACAGTTGTCTTTGATGAAGCATCTCAGATTTTTCCTCAAGACGCAATTGGTGCTATCTATAGAGGAAAACAGTTGATTGTTGTTGGAGACTCCAAACAAATGCCGCCAAGCAATTTTTTCAATGCTTCTGCTGACATAGACGATGACGATGAAGAGGTTGGAGATATCAATGATTTTGAATCTATATTGGATATTTGTAGTTCGGTTTTTAACACTGAAAGACTTGTATGGCATTATCGTAGCCACTATGAACAATTAATAGCTTTTTCGAATATAAACTTTTACAATAACAACCTCGTTACCTTTCCGTCATCATCAACAGATCATAAGGGCATTGGTGTAGATTATTACCATGTGGATGGAGTATTTGATAGAAAAAGCAAAACAAATAAAGCCGAGGCATTATTTATCATTGACTTGATTTATAAGAACATAGAAACTCATCCTGATAGAAGTTTAGGTGTTGTAGCATTTTCCGTTTCTCAACAGAACTTAATAGAAAGACTTCTTTCGAAGAAAAGGGAAGAAGATCCTTCATATGAATGGTTTTTTAAAGCGGACAATCCTGAACCGTTTTTCATTAAGAACTTGGAGACTGTGCAGGGAGACGAAAGGGATACTATTATTTTCAGCGTTGCATATGCTAAAGATACTCAAGGAAGGTTCATTCATAATTTTGGCCCACTAAATCGCGAAGGAGGAGAAAGAAGATTGAATGTCGCCGTTACAAGAGCTAAAGATAATGTGCAGTTAGTAGCATCAATAAGCTATACAGATATAAATCTTAATAGATCCGGATCGGAAGGGGTTCGTTTGTTGAGAGCATATTTAGATTATGCACAGAACGGAGAGATTGCACTTGAGAGGGCAATAACAGTTACAAGCGATGATCATTTTGATTCTTATTTTGAACAAGAAATATGTGATTTTTTAAGAGATCAGGGTTTTACAGTAGATACTCAAGTTGGTTGTTCAGGATATAGAATCGATCTTGGATTAAGAAAACCGGGTAGTTCGAATTATTTGCTCGCAATAGAATGTGACGGAGCTACGTATCATAGTTCAAAAAATGCTCGAGATCGTGATAGTCTTAGGCAAAGGGTTTTAGAAAATATGGGATGGCAATTCTATCGAATTTGGTCAACTGACTGGTATCGAAATAAAATGGTTGAAAAAGAGCGTTTACTACGTGCGGTGAAGGATGCTATTGAAAACAGTAAAAAACCATCATCAACAAACTCTAAAATAGATAGCGGTCAAACTGGGCCAATAGATATGGAACAAAAACGTTTTATAATTGAAAAAAAGGAAGCAACTTACAATTTTCCTAAATATATTCAAGCAGATGCGATGACAATAATGATTTTGAATATGGATGACTTTCAAAATGGGATACGAAAGATTCTTGAAAAAGAGGCTCCTTTAGCAGAAGAATATTTGCTAAAGAGAATCATTAAACTATTTGGACGTGAAAAAATAAGCAAAACTGTTATTAGGGATTTTAATAGTAAAATGTATCTATGTGAGAGAAGAGGTATCATTCGTAGAAACGGTTTCCTATATTTGAAAGAGGAGAATAAATATAAACTACGAGTGCCGGGTGTTAAAAGGAAAATAGGGATGATATCTACTGAAGAAATAGCGGCTGGTTTATACGAATTGATCAAACAGAATATTACAGTATCTAAAGACAACCTATATAAAACTATGACAAATTTATTGGGATTTAGCAGAACGGGAGATACAATCGTAAATAAGTATGACGATGCTTTATCTGAATTGATAAAAGATAACTTGATTAAAATAGAAAATAACCAGGTTTCTCTTAAATGATAGAGCTCTTTACTTATATGGCATCACAGCCAAGATACTCCAGGCATTTCTGGAAGTGATAAAAGAAGAAAATAAATAAGACAGAGCGGAGATTCTCCGCTCTGATTTACTTACGATGTTTCTTGGAAATAAGCAAGACGATGAAAGCCAATAGAGCAACCAGCATGATCAGCAGGATAGCCGATGCCACTTGTCCGGTATTCGCGGCTGTCGTAGCGCCTTTTTTCTTTGTAGGCGGTTTGACTTCAGGGTCTTTTACCGTTTTGGATGTCTTTGTGTTTGTCACAACATAACCATCTTCTGCATTGCCTGAAATGGAAGAGGTATATCCTGTTATGGCATCTTCCTTGATCGTATACTTGATCGGATTTTTTTGATCATAGGCATCTAAACCGGTAAAGGTATACTGCCAATGATTATCCTTGTTAAGCTGGACAGAGTCGATTTCCTTGCCGTTGGCATATAGGCGTATCATAACCCCGTCGGTAGGTGTTCCTACCCATTTCTTAGTGACCGGGACCGATACTTTTCCGATCATTGTATTGGTGATAACGAAGCCGGTTTCTACTGTACCGGAAATACCGGTCACATAACCATCAACCTTCACTTCCTGTATTGTATAGTTGATTTCGTGGCCGTCGGTTTCATCATACTTTGGTAATTCGGTAAATGTATAATTCCAGTTGTTGTCATCGGACAAAGAAATCATATCCGCTATCTTACCATCCGCTAATACCCATATATCAACATAGTCGACAAGAATATCCCCGACCCACTTTTTGGTGACCGGAATCTCGATGGTCTCTGTATTCGTGTTTGTGAAGACGACGTCTTCCTGGATCGTACCGGAAGACTTGGATTGATATCCTTTTAGCTCGTCTTCTAAGAGTTCATATACAATTTCATGACCATCGGTTTCATCGTATTTCGGTAGATCCGTAAAGGTATGTTTCCATTTATTATTTTGATCCAGTGTGATGGTTTGGATCTCTTTTCCGTCAGCGGTCAATCGGATCAACACATTGTCCGCAGCCGGACCGATCCATTCCTTCTCAACATGGATATCGATGGTCTCGATATTACGGTTGATAAGAAGGAAGCCGGTTTCTTGGGAACCGTCTGTTTCTGATTTATATCCGGTGACAGGATCTTCTTTTATAGAGTACTGAATCGGATTCCCTTGGTCGTCGTATTGTTCCAGACCGGTAAATGAATCGCTCCATCCGTTCTCTTCGCTCAATTCGAGTTTCAATCCCGTTGGATTGTCGTTTCGGATCAGCTCCACATGGACAGGACCGACAGCCGGACCGATCCATTTCTTTGTGACCGGAATATTTATGTTTCCGCTGATGGTATTGGTAAAGATGGTTCCATTGAGTAGATCCCCTTCTTTACGGGAGCGGTAGCCTTCTATTTCGGCCTCTTCTAAATCATAGATGATTTCGTGGCCATCCTTTTCATCGTATTTTGGTAAATTTTCAAACACGTACTGCCAATTGTTGGATTCTGAAAGATCGATAGAATCTATGACGGTTTCATCCGCAATCAGGTTGATCGTAGCCGATGCGGCAGCCGGGCCTTGCCATACCTTCGTTACAGGAATGGAAAGAGTCTCGGTGCTTGTGTTGATAAATAACAAGCCTGTTGGCGTTTCTTCCATCCTGGATGTATAACCGGCTGTATTCGATTCGGACACATGATAGGTATATTCTGATCCGTTAGGGGCATAGATAGGCAGATTGTCAAACGAACCGGACCAGCCGTTGTCATTATTTAAGATCAATGTATAAGGTAAAGCCTCCGTAACTATCATAGAGCCATTCGAATACGAGCGATAGATGGAGAAAGCAGCCGAGGATGCAGCGGGGCCGATCCATTCTTTTGTAACCTGGATAGACGTGGTCGGACAAAAGATCCGAGAAGCCTCCTGGTTTTCGGTAGCCACGGTAATGGATTTTGAGGCCGACGCAAAAGAGATCGAGCCGGAAACATCTTGTTCTGTACTTAAGGTCATATGAATAAGCAGTGTTCCACTGCCATCGCCCATAACCGGGCCAAAAGTCAGTTTGTATGTTCCGTTGCCTAGATCTTCTACAGAAGAAAAGTGTTGTTCATAATTCGAAATAGAACTGGTGGTAATCATATGAGAAGGGACTGTAGCGAACAGATAGTCTCCTTCATGAACGGTAGTAAATGAATAATTAATGGAAGCGACGACGGTTTCCTGGGAAGTGTAGATTTCTTTATCGGTTGTGATTGAAGCGGTAATAAAAGCAGAAATGTCTCTTGGTTCTGTTTGCTCCGGTGGAGCATTTGGATTCTGCTCGGTCATGATATCCTGCACATCGGTCGTATCATAAAACGGTGTTCCTTCCGAAACATAAGGTTCCATGGCTGGTTCCGTTCCTGATTCATCCGTTACTTCCGAACCGTTATCTATAGGTTCCTCAATAACAGTCGTATCCCCTTCTTGTGCATAGATAGATGGAGTTGATTGTGAAGCCCCTTGGAAAAAGACAAGAAGGCACAATAAACCGAGCCAGAATCGTAGTAGATTATGCCTCATTTTTATCACCTATACATTCATAAATGTCCTTTCTAAATCCATAATATCGGTAGATGAAATCGATTAAAAGCCCAATTTGTATTCATTCCAGCCCAAAAATTATTTATTCTTATGGACAACAATAAAGTAGATAAAATACATTTGTTTTCTGAATGAGCATAAAAAGGACAGAAAACAGACATACTTGGACAAGGAGAATCCTCAATTTGTGCAACAATCAATAACAATGGACAATGAAAAATTGAAAAATTAGGTAGATAATACCCAAAAAGGGTTTATGGATTCGCTTCACAGGATTGAGAAATAACGAGGAATGTAAGGTATAAAAAGGTTAATATTCCTTAAATATGTAGATAAAAGAACCACGCAATACGTGGTTCGGATGATCGATTCTTTGTATGGATAGACCGTTTTTTGTGTGCAGGATTGAGCGGCTCAATATAGATAGTGCACTACTTACCTAGTAAATTCAGAAAACTACCTAGGTTCAAATCAGATTTTCCATCCTCTTTCTTGGATTCAGTATTCTCTGCCAGTTTTTCAATGGCAGCCCGGATCATCAGTTTTGTGGCTTCATTGCATTTACGATAACTGGTGATCATCTTCTTTTCATCGGCACTGAGTTTGAGGGTGGAGCCGGATTTCTTTTTGGTTGTCGTTTTTTTCTTGGTAGTGGATTCTTTTTTTGTTGATTTTGCCTTTGTTTCAGCCATGATCATAGTCTCCTTTATCTGTTTTCACATTACGACAGATTCGCTTTGAAAACAATTGAAAAATAAATTATTTGTGCTATAAAATCCGAACACCACCGACATTACGGATCTTTAAGATATGACAGGAATCCTTGCCGAATACTTTTTCGATTTCTTCTTTATATGTCTGTACATAGGAGTCCTTTACAAAGGCCTGGATCGTACCGGCGAATCCTCCGCCGTGTACACGGCAAACACCATGTTCTTTCAAGATGTTCTCCGATAGAGCCAGTGCCAGAGACACCGCCTGGTGTTCCACATCGTGATTCGAGTATACATTTTGCAGGTAGGTAAAAGAACTCTTTCCTGACTCTGAGATGACCTTGCAGAATTGATTAAAGTCATCCGATTGCAGGGCATCGACGGCAAATTGGACGCGTTCATTTTCGTTGAAGAAATGAATGGCACGTAACAGGGCACGGTCACTGACCGTTTTTCGTATAGCAGCTAAATGGGAGTAAAAATCCTTTGGATCCACTTCTCTTAATACGTCCTTATCAAAATAGTTGGCCACTTGTTTCATCTCTGCCGGTACCGCTGCGTAATCAGCGGTCAGGTCGGCATGAGAGGCATGGACATCCACGATACACAGGCTGTGGTTGTATCTGGAAAAATCCACATCAACTTGATGGACGATGGGCTGTTGCGGGTCCTTGAAATCGATATGGATCAAACCACCCACACAACAGGCACATTGGTCCATTAGACCACATGGTTTTCCGAAAAAGACATTTTCGCTGTATTGTCCGATCTTAGAAATTTCCACAGAATCAATGGTCATATCATTATATAAACCGGATTCGATAAAACCAATCAGACCTTCAAAGGCAGCTGATGAGGATAATCCGGATCCGGACAGGACATCACTGGTGATATAAGCCTGAAAGCCGCCAATTGTATGGTGGTTATTCTTTAGACCGGCTACGACACCGCGGATCAGGGCTGTAGAGGTTCCATATTCTTTTTCGTCTGGTTGTAAATTGTTGATGTCAATGGCAGGGATATCCATGGCATCGGATTTTATTTTGATGAAAGAATCATTCTTTGAAGCAACCGCGATCATATCCATATTGACGGAGGTGGCCAGAACCTGGCCTCTTTGATGATCGGTATGATTTCCGGATACTTCGCTGCGTCCCGGCACACTGAAGATCGCGATGTCTTTATCCCCATAGAGGTCGATAAAGGTCTGCAGAGCTTGTGTATAACGCTGTGGCTGCAGTGCGATTCTAGTTGGATCTAAATAATAGGATGTGAAATCCAGAGAATTGTCTTGGATCATTTGTATGGCTTTCGATGCGAACATAATGGGTCTCCTTTTATAGTTGAATAGCCGTTTCCAATGCCAGTATCATCATGGATCGGAAAGAGCGTTCTCTTTGTTGAGGGGTTGTATCCTCGTCCAGCACAAGGGAGTCCGATACGGTACAAATGCATGCTGCCTGTTTTCCGGTTACCTTGGCATTGTGGAACAACGCAAAGCTTTCCATTTCTACAGCCTGGCATCCGTTTTCTATAGCCGGACGACTGCCCGGTGCGTTCTTTTCATAATAGAAAACATCCGAGGAATGCAGACGGACAAAAGAAACAGGAATCTGCTGTTTGCGGGCTGTTTCGGCAATCCGGTCGTTTACAGATTTTGTCGGATACTGGATGGTGTTTGTATCGCGGGACTGGCATTGTGCATAGGTGGACTGGCTCCAGCAGGAATCGGCAGCCAAAACGTCAAAGACGTGCAGATCTTTACTGTAGCTTCCACAGCTGCCCACCCGGATTATAGCTGCGACATCATACTGTGTATAAAGCTCATAGGAGTAGATACCGATACTTGGCATGCCCATACCGGAACCCATGACGGATATTCTTTTTCCTTTGTAGAAACCGGTATACCCCAACATACCGCGAACGGTGTTGAAACAAATACAATCTTCCAGGTAGGTTTCGGCAATATACTTCGCTCGGTACGGATCGCCCGGCATCAGGACAACGGGAGCAATATCTCCTTTTTTGGCATTGTTATGTGGTGTCATAGAATACACCTCCTGCATTAAGGATACCATAAAAGTGGTATAATCGTATTTGCTTGTTGGATGGAAAGGGAATCCATTATAATATAGAAGAGCTTATGAAGAAGAGAATCAAGGAAATCATCGTGGTGGAGGGGAAAAATGACACAAATACTCTCCAACAGTTTTTTGAATGTGATACGATAGAAACGGGAGGCGACCAGATTGTAGAGGCAACGCTGGAGCGCATCTCTTTGGCGCAGAAAACAAGGGGTGTCATCATCTTTACGGATCCGGATGGACCGGGCGAACATATCCGCCGATGGATCAACGAGCATATTCCGCATTGTAAAAATGCGTTTATCGATAAGGGTAAAGCGAAAACAGATAAAAAAGTCGGTGTGGAACATGCGGATCAAGAGGCTTTGTGGGAAGCGTTGAGCCATTGTGTGACTTTTGACAATGAGACAACCACATTGACCTGGGCGGACTATTTGGATCTGGGGCTGGTCGGGCAGACAAAAAAGCGATATGAATTATGCAAAAAGCTTCATATCGGACCGTGCAACGGAAAAACTTTTTTTAAGCGGTGCAACCAGATGAAGATCACCAAAGAAAAATTGCTGCAATTATGGGAGGAACCGGTGAATGAATGATCCGATAGCGACAAAACGAAGGACAAGGGAAATACAGGAAACCTATCAGGCGTTTACCAAGAAGAATTACGGACAGAATTTCATCATTGAACCTGGTGTCGTACAAAAGATCGCCCGAGCCGCCATTGGTTCAAAAGAGGAGCTGGTCGTAGAAATCGGACCGGGTATTGGTGCCTTGACACAATGGCTGTGTGCGTATGCCGATCATGTCGTGGCCTATGAAATCGATCCCCGTATGCCGGAGATCCTGGAAAAGGAAATTGGTTGCGATCATCTGGATGTGATCGTAAAGGATTTTCTGCAGGTGGATATCGATCAGGAAATCCGGACGTTTTTGAAAGAAGGGCAGAAGCTGTGTTTTACGGGAAACCTTCCTTATTATATTACTACACCGATCCTGTTTAAATTGTTTGAATCTTCATTGGATATTGAACGGATTACCGTTATGATGCAAAAAGAGGTGGCCAATCGATTTTTGGCCAGCGAAAATGACAAGGAATACAATGCGTTAAGTGTGATTTGGCGGTATAAATGTGATGTAAAGAAGATCATGGATGTATCGCGTCATGTGTTCTGGCCGACACCGCGAGTGGATTCCACGGTGTTGCAGTTTACGTTTTCTCATCGGAATCGAGTGGAAAACGAGCCTTTATTTTATGAATTTGTGAAAGCTTGTTTTGTACAACGCCGAAAAACAATATATAATAATCTTCAAAGCTACCTGCAGGATAAAGCGGTAGCGATGGAGTATTTGCGGAACGCAAACATACAGCCCAATGTACGGGCACAGCAGTGTACATTAGAGGATTTTATACGATTATACGAGGTAAATTATGAAAGTCTATGCACCCGCTAAGGTGAACCTGGCATTAGATGTAATCAGACAATATGATAACGGGTATCACGAGTTGGATATGATTATGGCTCCGGTTTCTTTATATAATATCGTAGATATTGTTCCGGCTTCACAGACAACGATTTCGTGTACGAACGGAATGATACCGGATGATAATGCGACACGTAAAATGGTCCGGGTATTGAAGGAAAAATATCCACAGATTTCCGATTACGCTATATCGATTGAAGAACATATTCCTATGAAGGCAGGACTGGCAGGAGCCAGTGCGAATGCGGCTGCCGTCTTAAAGGCAATCAATGATATGGAGTCGCTGCAGCTGTCCATCGATGATATGATCCAGCTGGGAAAACAGGTGGGCGCGGATGTTCCGTTTTGTGTGGTGAACCGGTTTGCCCGGGTAGGCGGTATAGGCGAGAAGATCGTTCCGTTTTCAACGGGAGGCACGTTCCGTATTCTTCTGGTGAAGCCCAAGGAAGGGGTTTCTACACCGGATGCGTTTAAAAAATGGCATGAAATGGAAATCTCACATCTGGATGTCGATCAGATGCAGAAGGATCTGGAGAATTCCGATCTGGAAGCGTATTGTTCTCATATGGGCAATGTCCTGGAGTGTGCAGCCATATCCATGGTGCCATCATTAAAACATCTGCGCAATGAGATGAAATCTCTGGGATTGCGGGTCATGATGACAGGATCAGGGAGTACGATGATGGGATTTGGCAATATGCGGGTTTTAAAAAATGCTCGCAACAAGCTGCATGGAAAGTATCCATTTGTGAAAATTGTCAATGTTGGTTAGGAGATAAAAATGACCTATTCGGTTTTAAAATATATTGTTTTTCTCATGTGTTTTGGATTGAGTTTTTATGCGGTCAGTTCGATACAGTTTGACCGCTTTTGTTCTGTCAAGCAACCACGAAAAGTGATTGTTCTGATGTTTTTATTGTCGTTTGCGTTAGCGTATATTTCCAGTCAGGCAATACTGGACCTGACGATTTTTAATGGATTTGGAGGATAGCTATGTTTGATCATTGGTATGCCATGGACATTGGTGGGCATACATGCCGGTTTTATGATTTTCCCAAGGAAACCGAATGCCGGATCCGTTCATTGGTGGCATGGGGCGATCCAGATCCTGTCGCTGTCGGCGACGATGCGATTGCGTACATCGGCCAAGATCAGCGAAAGATCGCGGTTCGCTATCCCATTAATCATGATCAGGTCATCTCTTCGTTTGAACCGATCATTTCCAAGGGACTGGAGCAGCTGCATGTTTCGCGAAGCTTCTTTCATCCGCGCGCCCTGGTGGTTGTTCCGACGGATATCCACGAACAGAACCTGGAAATGTGGAGAGAGGAGATTCTCAATGCCGGGATTCACCGGATCGATTTTGTGAATGTGATGGAGCTTCTGCAAAGCAGCGATTCTACATTGATCATTCATTCGGGTCATACATATACAGAGCTGGGTATCTATGCCCATGATCAGGCTTTTGTGCAACAAACGCTCTTCTTTGCCGGAAAGCAGATGGACGAAGAGATTCAGCGGATGGTTGCCAAAAAGACCCGATGTCTGATTTCCGAAGAAGATGCCGGGGCTTTAAAGGAAGCAGCCAGCCGGGCTTTATGGGAGAATAAGAATGTAACGCTGCAATGCAGCGCGGTCAACCAATACAATCAATGGACCCAGATCCAGCTTCGTACCCTGGATATCTGGCCGTGTATGATGAACGTGATCAAGCAGATCGTGCTTTGGGCCAAGCAGTGCCTGCAGCAGGTGGATGTGGATATGAAAGAAAAAATCTATCAGAATGGGATTCGCCTGAGCGGAGGATCGGCGAACTGTTTCGGATTGCGTCAGACGCTGGAAGAAGAGCTGAATCAGAAGGTGATCTGCAGTGAACACCCGGAGATGGATTTGATGGAAGCACTGAAAGGATGGCGATAATATGATAACCTGGCCTATGATCTTGATTCCGTTTTGTGTTTCTGTCTGCCTGACACCTATCGTTAAAAAAGCGTCTATATGGTCTAAAGCGTATGCCAAGGAAAATGAGCGAACCGTACATCATGGCATTATATCCCGAATCGGAGGTATTTCCATTTACATTGCGTTTATGGTGTCTTCGGCTTTGTTTCTGAATCCGGATCGGGCCATCAACGGTATCATCTTAGGTGGCAGCATTATGTTTTTTACCGGTCTCATTGATGACTTGATTGATATCAAGCCATTGGTGAAACTCTTTTTTGAAGTGGTAGCAGCCAGCGTTTTGATCTATTTTGGTGTTGGCGTGGATGCGATCCATTTACCGTTTGGCATAGTGATTGACAACTTCTATGTATCGATTATCTTTACTATCATATGGGTGGCCGGTATAACCAACGCAATCAATCTGATTGATGGACTGGACGGGCTGGCCGGTGGAATGAGTGTGATCATGCTGGTGGTCATCGGTTCCGTGGCTTTGATCGAACGCCGGTTTGATGTAGCGATGATCACGTTTATCATGGCTTCTTCCACAATGGGATTTCTTTTATATAACGCCCATCCTGCCAGCATCTTCATGGGAGACTGTGGGTCGCTGTTTCTTGGCTTTATGATATCAGCTATTTCTTTGTTGGGATTTAAAGGCTCGACTATCGTTACCTTAGCTTTACCAATGTTATTGTTGATGATTCCGATCATCGATACCTTGTCAGCGATTCTGCGAAGAACGTTAAAAGGAATGAAGTTTATGCAGGCGGATAAAAGTCATATCCATCACCTTCTGATGAAACAGTTTGGACATGGAAAAACGGTTATTATCATGTGTGGTCTGACGTTTATCTTTGGTTTATCCGCCTATGCTTATCTGATCAACACACGGATCGGGTTTACGGTGATGTTGATCACGCTGTTTGGCGTTGAGCTGTTTATTGAAAAGAGCGCTATGATATCAGAGCACTTTCATCCGATCATGGGGTTATACCGCCGTGTGGTCAAAAAAATAAAAAGAACATAATTGATCGCAATATCCTAAGAGTCTCAAATTCTCGGGAATCCGTCAAAAGAAAAAGGACGAAAGTATTTTTACCAATAAAATATTTTCGTCCTTTTAGAGTATATTCTTTTGGATGGGCTGTTATCTTAAAAAGCTCTTTTGTACAGGGAATAGATATCGAATTACTGGCGTTGTTCCATAATGCTTAAATAAGCCGGGCGAATGATCTTGCCGGCACCAATCAGCTCTTCGATGCGGTGCGCACTCCATCCGACAATACGGGCTGTGGCAAAAATAGCTGTATACAGCTCTTTCGGTATACCGAGCATTTCATAGACAAACCCGCTGAAGAAATCGATATTCGGGGAAACACCTTTGTAAATTTTCCGGTTGGAAGTAATCAGACGGATCGCTTCCTTTTCTACATAATAATAAAGCTGCAGATCTTTCTCTCTTCCTTTTTCGAGCGCTAATTCATTCACAAAGAAACGGAAGATGCGTTCTCTGGGATCAGAAAGAGAATAGACGGCATGGCCCATTCCGTAAATCAGGCCTTTATGATCAAAAGCTTCTCCATCCAGAATTTTCTTCAGATAATCTGACACCTCCTGCCGGTCGGATGTATCGTGCACATGTTGGCGGATATCTTCCATCATCTCCATGACTTTGATGTTTGCCCCGCCATGCTTTGGGCCCTTTAAGGAACTCATGGCGGCTGCAATCGTTGAATATGTATCCGAGCCGCTGGAGGTGACCACGCATGTTGTAAAGGTGGAGTTGTTGCCTCCACCGTGTTCCATGTGCAGGATCAGAGCGATGTCTAATACGGTAGCTTCCAGTCGTGTATATTGTTGGTTTGGACGAAGAAGCTGTAGGATGACCTCGGCCGTGGACAAAGAAGTGTCCGGCATATGAATATACATACTTTGCAGATTGTTGTAATGATTGTATGCATGGTAGGAATAAACTGCCAACAAAGGTAACTGGGAAATCAGTTGAATGCTTTGCCGGATGACATTGTCAATGGATGTGTCGATCGCTTTGTCATCATAGGAGGCCAGAGTCAGGATAGCGCGGGTCATGGTATTCATGATATCCTTGGTCGGCGCTTTCATGATGATTTCACGAGTAAAGTTTTTGGGCAGCCTACGGTCTTGTGCCAACAGCTCCTTAAATTGCTTTTCTTCTTCTTTATTTGGCATTTTCCCCATCAACAGAAGATATGCGATCTTTTCAAAACCAAAACCACAGGATTGGATCGAATGAATGAGATGTTCGATGCGATATCCTCGGTACCATAGCTGTCCGTCACAAGGAACTTTTTTTCCATCGATAATTTCAGAAGAAGTAATCAGAGAAATATTTGTTAACCCGGTCAGAACACCGTTTCCATCCTGGTCGCGCAGACCGCGTTTGACACCGAGATCTTCGTATAGACTTGGGACGATATAGTCGTTTTCCTGGCAAATTTTTTCATATAGCTTATAAATGGAATCTTGGATCATACTATCAACTCCTTTTAATCATTTTATCAAAATTTTTTCTATATTAAATGGTTGCTTAATAAAATGTGTTCGAATTGGATGAAATTCATTCTTTATTCACATACATTTGGTTCAATAAAGCTATGAAGCCGAATGAATGGATGCAGAATAAGCAGGAAGTCCTGCAACAACATAAATTATGCCAGCTGATTCGGGAAACCGGACAATGGGAACAGCAGATGTTAAGAGAACTAAATGAAAATGAAATCTATGACTATATGGTATCAAAGATGAACTATTGTCAGAGAAAACAGATGATTTCTTGCTCAGAAATGGGAGTACATATACGAATAGGGGATATTTGTTACATAGATTTTGGGATGAGCTATTTATGGGAAACGGGTTATCAGCACTTTGGGCTGATCTTGTCCATGCAGAATAAAAAAGCTTTTATCGTCCCTATCAGCGGCAATTATCAGGCGTATTTGAAAGCTTGGTCCAAAGACCACATCGAGGGGAAATCGCATATTATGCGTCTAGGCTGTCTGCCGGGAATGAATAAGACATCGGTATTATATATCAACGATGCCAAATGGATCAATACAGCGCGTATCATCGATGTTAAGGCGCATGTGAATGTACACAGCCAATTATTTAAAGATATCAAACAAAGAACGATAGAAATGATATAATAAAACGTATGAAAAAGATTATAATCGGCTGTTCCGGGGGACCGGACAGTATGGCGCTGCTCGATATGTTGGAGAAGACAGGGAAATATGAGATCGGAATTGCCCATGTGAACTATCAAAAAAGAGAGAGTGCGCAAAGAGATGAAGAAATCGTTAAACAATATGCTGAAAAACATGGATTGAAGATGTGGGTCTTGTATCCACAATGGAATCATGAAGGCAATTTTCAGGCATGGGCCAGAGATGTTCGGTATGATTTTTTTGTGCAATGTGCCAAGGAATTCGATACAGAGGATCTGTTTATTGCTCATCAGCTGGATGATCATATCGAAACGTATTATTTTCAGAAACAAAGACAGATGGTTTGCGATACGTTTGGCTTGGCAAAAAATTCTGTATACCGAAATCTGAAGGTACATCGACCGTTATTAGGATATGAGAAGAAAGAACTGGAGCAATACTGTCAAAATAATCATGTGCCTTATGGAATTGATGAATCCAATCTGACGGATGATTATACGCGAAATACGATTCGTCATCATCAGACCGAAGCATTGACAAAAAAACAGAAACTGGCGATCTGTGAAGATATTGAAGACGAAAATAAACAGATGCAAAGAAAAAGAGAAGAAGCCCAGGCTTTTTTGAAGACGAATTATACAGTGGATGCGCTGATCCGGCAAAAGGAAGCCTGGTTGATCCTGGATGTGTATCTATATGAACATACGCAGAAACATTATGCGAAAAAGCATCTTTGTTCACTTGTTGAGCAGCTGCATACAGACTGTTTGATCTCCTTGGGGGAATTTGAGCTGGAGCGATGGCAGAATCATCTGATCTGTCAAAGAACGATGATCGACAAACCGGTCATACTGAATACGATCGAGTATAAGGATTATGGATCCTTCAAGTTATCGCGTCGGGGAAAAACCATTGAAGGGGTGACACTGAAGGCGTCGGATTTTCCAATTACCATACGGCCTGTTCAGAGTGGAGATTCCATCTTACTGCGGTATGGTCGAAAAAAGCTGTCCCGCTTTTTTATAGACCGAAAAATACCTAGATATCTTCGAAAACAATGGCTTGTGATGGAAAACAAAGATAAAGAGATCATATTTGTCCCGGGAATTGGATGCGATGTGAATCATTTTAGTATCCAACCTACTTTGTTTATGTTAAAATAATATTCATACTTAAGGAGAAAAAACATGGTAAGAGATGACATTTTAAAGGTTTTAGTAACAGAAGAGCAAATTGAAAAAAGATGTGCAGAGTTAGCTGCCCAGATAGAGGAGGACTACAACAAAGAGGGAGAAGTTCCGATTGTGGTAGGGCTTTTGAAAGGAAGCGTTCCTTTTATGGCAGAGCTGATTAAATACTTTAACTTTGAATGCGAGATTGACTTTATGAAGGTCAGTTCCTATAAGGGGACAAAATCCAGCGGAGCCGTTCGTATCGACTGGGATATGGAAAGTCCGGCCAAAGATCGTTCGATCCTGTTGGTAGAGGACATCGTGGATACAGGTCGTACGCTGGTCGAAGTAAAGAAAATGTTGGAAAACAAAGGAGCCAAAGTGAAGATCGTCACTCTGCTGAACAAGCCTAAACGCAGGGAATTCCGTATTGATGCCGATTACATCGGATTTGAAGTACCAAATGAATTTGTGGTAGGCTATGGACTGGACTACAACCAGAAATATAGAAATATGCCGTTTGTAGGAGTATTAAAACCAGAAATTTATAAATAAGTAAGGGAGGAAATGAAATGAAGAAAAGAAATTGGCTGACATATCTGCCAACGATTTTCGTCATCAGCATCATCATCTCTTTGATTGCGTACAGTACTCAGGGCAATTCTGTACAAATGAATTATACGACATTTGAACAGGCAGCCGAACATGTGGAGTTCCAGGACTCTTCCGTGACGATCGGAGAAACGATCATCCGGGTGAATGGTACCTATACGGATACAAAGAGCAGCAATAACGAAAGAACCAGTTTCAGTGTCATTATTCCCAACACGGATAAGAATATCGAATGGCTGGAAGAAACGCTTACTAAAGATGGAGGAAAGATCAACGTAACTGATCCGTCCAGTGGTGATATCTGGATCAATCTGCTGGCCCAGGTGGTGCCATTTGTGATCGTGGCTATCTTCTTCTATTATATGTTTACGCGCATGGGTGGCGGTGGTTCATCCAATAAAGCGTTTGAATTCGCGAAATCGCGGGCGCATATGGAACAGAATGTAAAAACGCGATTCAAGGATGTTGCCGGCTGTGACGAGGAAAAAGAAGAAGTTAAGGAAATTATCGACTACCTGCGCAATCCGAAGAAGTTCACGGATATGGGAGCTCATATTCCAAAGGGTGTCTTGATGGTAGGGCCTCCGGGAACTGGTAAAACTTTATTGGCCAAGGCAGTAGCCGGGGAAGCCAATGTACCGTTTTTTTCGATTTCCGGTTCGGATTTTGTTGAGATGTTTGTTGGTACCGGTGCCAGCCGTGTACGAGATATGTTTAAAAATGCACAAAAGGCAGCGCCATGTATTATATTTATTGATGAGATCGATGCGGTCGGACGTCAGCGTGGAGCCGGTATGGGCGGCGGAAACGATGAGCGTGAACAGACATTGAACCAGATGCTGGTAGAAATGGATGGAATGAACGACAATGGTGGAATCGTTGTGATTGCCGCCACAAACCGTCCGGATGTACTGGATCCGGCGTTGTTGCGAAGCGGACGCTTTGACCGACGTATTACCGTTACTTTACCGGATGTAAAAGGACGAAAAGAAATATTGCAGGTACATGCCCGCAATAAAAAGATGGCACCGGACGTATCATTGGAGAATCTGGCCAAACGTACACCGGGCTTCTCGGGAGCGGATCTGGAAAACGTGTTGAATGAAGGAGCAATCCTGGCCGTTCGTAATAAAGAACCGCATATTACCATGGAAGACCTGGATGAAGCCATTGACCGTGTTATGATGGGACCTGCCAAAAAGAGCAAGAAATATACAGACCGCGATAAGAGGCTGGTATCGTATCATGAAGCCGGACATGCGGTTATCGGGCTCAAACTGGAAGACGCCGATATGGTACAGAAAGTAACGATCATCCCACGTGGAGATGCCGGCGGTTATAATCTGATGACACCACGAGACGAAAAATACTTCCATTGTAAGAGTGAGCTGCTGGCAAGGATCACCGGATTGTTAGGTGGACGAACAGCTGAACAGCTTGTCTTTGGAGAAGTCAGTGCCGGTGCAGTTAACGATATTGAACAGTTGACCAAGATTGCCAAGAATATGGTTCGTGTATATGGTATGTCCAGTCTGGGACCGATCCAGTATGCTGATCCACAAGGAAATGTATTCCTTGGCCGTGATTATGCACAAGGTGGCAGCTATTCGGACGGTGTTGCTGAACAGATTGATAAAGAAGTACGCAAGATCGTTGATGATTGCCAGAAGCGTTGTTTGCAGATTCTGTCGGACAACCGGGATCTGTTGGACCTGATTGCCAACAATCTGTATGAACATGAAACATTAACTAATGAAGAAATCACCAATCTGATGAAATATGGAACCTTGGAAAATCCGAATGAGCCTCAGCCTGAGCTGCCTCCTACACCGGATCACCAGGAAGAGGAACCAGAGGAACAACCGGAGAAAAAGGAACCTAAGGCCATTGATCAGAAAGATCTGGATGATGCATTCCAAGAATTAACAAAGAAAAAAGACTAAGACCTTTGTCTGGTCTTTTCTTTTAGGAGGAACACAGATGAAAGATCAATTAACAAAAGCTCTGGTATGCCAGGGAAGGGTTCGATTATATATTGTAAGAACAACCGACCTTGTTTCGGAGGCCAGAGACCGTTTTGACTGCATGCCGTGTGCCAGTGCCGCCTTGGGGCGTACACTATCGGTGGCTTCCATTATGGGGAGCATGTTGAAAAGCGAGCAGGAAATGTTGACAGTAGCTATCAACGGACATGGACCGATCGGTTCTGTTATCGTTGATGCCTATGCAGATGGCAACGTCTGCGGTTTTGTATCCGATCCACATGTCGATACAGTGGTTGACAATGGGCATTTAAATGTCGGTGCGGTCGTGGGTACAAACGGAACGTTGACGGTCATCAAGAACTTACATATGCAGGACAACTTTACCGGAACGGTAGAGTTGCAGACAGGTGAAATTGGAGAGGATTTTGCGTATTACTTTACGCTATCCGAGCAGATTCCCACAGCAGTAGATGTTGGTGTGCGAGTCGAACCGGACGGGCAGATCGGTAGTGCCGGGGCCTTGATCCTGCAAGTATTGCCGGATGCAACCGAACAGGATATCTCAATCTGCGAGCATGTGTTGGAAGGGCTGAAACCAATGTCCCTATTGATGAAGGAATACGATGACAGTACGTTGGAGCAGCTTGTCAAAGATATGTTTGAGGATGCTAAGATCCTAAGTACACAACCAGTGCGCTATTTCTGCCCTTGTACCAAAGAGCGCATGGCACAGGCATTGGAAGCCGTCACAGATAAGGAATTGCAGGAAATGATCGAAAAGGATCATGGTGCCCATGTCACTTGTAATTTTTGTAACGAACGGTATTCGTTTACAGAACAGGAGCTGAAAGAGATCCTGGAGAGAAAGAATGGCAAATGGTCTTAAAATCGGTCCGGTATCCATTGATAATCAAGTCATTGTAGCTCCATTGGCTGGTGTCAGTAATGTAGCCTTTCGGCGGATTTCCAAAGAGTTTCATGCAGGACTGGTATGTAATGAAATGCTTAGCGACAAAGCGATCTACTACAATTCTGAAAAGACCAAAAGGATGTGTATCCTCGATCCTGGAGAACATCCGGTCAGTTTTCAGCTGTTCGGACATGATATTGAGACGTGTGTATATGCCGCAAAAGTGTTAGATACACAAACAGATTGCGATATCATCGATTTTAATATGGGGTGTCCGGTCAATAAGGTTATAAAAGCGAAAGCCGGAAGCTATCTGATGAAGGATGTGGATCATGCCTATCAATTGATGTCGGAAATTGTAAAAAACGTTCATAAGCCTGTCACGGTAAAAATGCGAACAGGGTATGACCAAGGGCATATCAACTGTGTTGAAATGGCGCAGGCGATGGAAAAAGCCGGAGTATCTGCCATAACAGTACATGGTCGGACACGTTCCCAGATGTATGAGGGCAAGGCAGACTGGAGCCATATACGACGGGTCAAGGAAGCTGTCTCTATTCCGGTCATCGGCAACGGGGATGTGCGCAGTGTAGAGGATTTTCACAAAATGCTAAAGACAACCGGATGCGATGCCGTTATGATCGGAAGAGGGATTATCGGGAATCCTTTTCTGATCCAGGAATGTGTTGATTCCTTAACGGGGAATTCTCATGAATTTACAATCGAAGATCGCATGGATATGTGCTGGAAACATGCGAATTTATTGGCAGAATATAAAGGAGAACAAACCGCTGTCCGAGAAATGCGAGGACTGGCTTCCTGGTATTTTAAAGGACTGCCGGGATCCCATGTGTTTAAAAACGCATGCAGCACCATGGATGATCTGCAGCAGCTGAAAAGAATCCTGGATCAATTTAATCAATTATTAAAAACTGCTTAAAAAACAGTACGCGTTGAATGTTTCAAAAATAGCCTTCTTATATTATAATTGTAATAACAATGGAGGGCTTTTTTATATGATTTCTAAAAAAGTGAAAGCCTATTTTGAAGGTAATGAAATAAAGTCATATCAATTTTTTGGAGCACATTTGGAAAAGGATTGTGTTCATTTTGCGGTTTATGCGCCAAACGCAGAAAAAGTATCCCTGATCGGAAGCTTTAATAACTGGGATGACGAAAAAGATGTCATGCGAAAAGATAAGCACGGAATCTGGGAAATCAAATCAAAAGAAGCGAAAGTGGGGGATTCCTACAAATACAGAATTACGCAAGCCGGCGGACAGGTCGTAGATAAGACCGATCCATATGCATTCTACAGTGAAATGCGTCCGAACACTGCCAGTGTCATCAGTGACTTATCTTTTGACGGCTGGACCGATGATCAGTGGATGAAAACAAGATCTAAAGGGTTTAATTCTCCAGTCAACATCTATGAAATGCACGTTGGATCATGGATCAAAGATGAAGTGGAACCAGATTCCTTTATGAATTATCTGGATGTAGCTAAAGATCTGATTGCACATTGTAAGAAGCATCATTTTACCCATGTCGAAGTAATGCCGCTTTGTGAATATCCGTTTGATGGATCCTGGGGCTATCAATGTACAGCTTATTTTTCTTCGACATCCCGCTGTGGAAGCAATCATGATCTAATGAAATTTGTCAATCAGCTGCATGAGGCGGGAATCGGTATCATTATGGATTTTGTACCGGTTCATTTTGTACGAGATAATTTTGCGTTGGCAAAATTTGATGGCACGCCTTTATACGAATATACAAAGGAAGAAGATGCCAATTCAGAATGGGGCACACTGAACTTTGACTTATGGAAGGAAGAAGTACGTTCTTTCCTGATGTCTGCTGCCAATTTCTGGCTGGATGTATATCATTTTGACGGATTGCGTATGGATGCCATCAGCAACGCGATCTTCTGGCATGGAAATAAACAACGTGGTGTTAACGAAGGAGCCTGCAACTTCATCAAACGAATGAATTATATGTTGAATGAAGAATATCAAGGACGAATTATGTTGATTGCGGAAGATTCTTCCGATTTCCCGAATGTCACAAAATCCACACTCGACGGAGGTTTGGGATTTGACTATAAATGGGACATGGGCTGGATGAATGATACGTTGAAATATTTCAAAATGGATCCAATCTTCCGTCAATATCATCATTATGACCTGACCTTCTCCATGGCCTATTTCTACAGTGAACGGTTTATCCTGCCATTCAGTCATGATGAAGTGGTACATGGGAAAGCGACAATCGTCGATAAGATGTGGGGAAGCTATGAAGATAAATTCTCGCAAGCAAGAGCCCTTTATGCCTATATGTTTACCCATCCAGGCAAAAAGCTGAACTTTATGGGAAATGAACTAGGTATGCTCAGAGAATGGGATGAACAGAAGAGCTGCGACTGGTTCCTGCGACAATATCCGATGCACGACGCGTTTGAACACTATTTTTCAGAACTGGGCGCTTTATACGAAGAAAACGATGCCTTCTGGAATCACGATTATGAATTTGAAAGCTTCCAATGGATGGATGCCGACAATAAATCGCAAAACTTGTTCACATATGTCCGTAAAGGAACCAAGAAGGATTTCCTGATCGTTCTGAACTTCTCAACCAACAGTTATGAAAACCAGCAGATTGGTGTTCATATCGGTGGTAAGTACAAAGAGGTTCTGAATACACAATGGTCCCGCTTCAACGGTAATTATGAGATCGATACACCGCAGACCTGTCAGGCTGTTCGTCTGCCAAGAAACAATCAGCCGTATATGATCCAGATCAACGTACCGAGCTTAGGGGCAACCATTCTGGAAGTCGAAAAATAACATCAACACTAGAGCGGTCTAATCGCTCTTTTCTTGTGGAAAAAAGGAACAAGCCTTTGAAAGAAAAAAGGTATCCTATCAGTACATTTCGACAAGGATCCGCTTATGATACCGGACCTAACAGACCAAAAAAGCGGGAAAGAACATAGATAATGATATATCGATGTAACATGTATGATCGGGATATAGAGGCAGGCGGATCGGATTCGCTTTGAAACCAAGAGAAAAAAATAACTTTTATAATGAAAAAAGTTGCATAAAATAAATATTTATAAATAAATTATAAATATTTTATAACGTTTGAGAAAGAGAGAGAATATAAGAAATGTCTAGAATCAACGGAATAGGTATCTAAAGATGTCGATAAAATATATATAGTATACTTATACAATGTATATTACGAAATATCTGTGGATTATACGCTTTTTTTGAAACAAATTACAAAAAAGAGGGGAACTTGCAATATTGTTGGTGTTGTTTATAATATAAGCGAAAAAAGAGGATCAAAAAGGAGGATATTATGACAAATGTACCAGAATTTATGCGTTTTTCCTGCCTAGTAAAAAAAGGAGTGTCTGAAGTCAGGGAGAGAAAGATCCCGGAACTGGGGGACTATGACTGTCTGATTAAAATGAAGGCTTGTAATATTTGTACTGTAGACTATCAGCAGTGGCTGGGTCTGCGCGAACACCAGGGCTATCCGATGGCCGGTGGACATGAGGGAACCGGTGAAATTGTGAAAGTCGGAGCCAAAGTGGATGATTTCAAGCCGGGTGATCGTGTTATTGTCGGCTATCAAGGATGTGGACATTGTGCCGCATGTCGTCAGGGGATGACAACGGCATGTAAAGATTTCCGGAAAGAAAGTGAAGACGGGTATAAATTTGGTGAATTCGGATTTGCGGATTATACTGTGAAACGTTCCGATGTCCTATATAAAGTAAACAAGGATCTGGACCCGAGCCAGGCAGCTTTCGGAGAACCGTTGGCTGATTGTATCCGTGGAGCTAAGATCATGCATGTGAAACCATTTGAGACTGTTGTGGTTATTGGGGCAGGACCGATGGGATTATTAAACGCAGCGGCTTGCCGTGCCTTTGGTGCGCGTGTCATTGTGACAGAGTTGATTCCTTCCAAGATCGAAATGTCTAAAAAGATGGGCTTTATCACCATCAATTCCAAAGAAACCGATGCGGTACAGGCTGTTAAGGAGCTGACGGATGGTGCTGGAGCGGACGCGGTCTGTGTCGCCGTAGCGAATACATTTGCGTATAAACAGGGATGGGAAATGCTGAAAAAACAAGGGGGACGATTCCTTGTATTTGCGGCTGGTTACCCGGCCCCGGAACTTGATGTGGCAGCCAATGATATCCACTATAAGGAAGCTGAAATTCTGGGCACCTACGGATGTACAACCGCTGATTTTGAAGATGCCGCCAAAGCTTTGAGCACCGGCATAATCGATGTATCGCCGTTGGTGGAAGCAAAATATACACTGGATGAAATGCAGGAAGCTTATGCCAAAGCCGCTGAACCGGAAAGCTATCGTGTAAGTATCGTTCTTTAATATCTATACCTCTTTACTCTTTTCGGTAAGGAGGTTTTTTTTATGGAAACAGGTGTCAAGTAGATTGTTCATCGTGGTAGAATAGGAATATGGCACAATATTTTGAAAATGATCCATCGGTCAGGGATGAAGAATTCCTGTTAACTGTTACATGGAAAGACAGGACGTATCAACTTGTATCCAATCATGGGGTCTTTTCTAAAGATCGTCTGGATACGGGCACCCGGGTATTATTAGATACAGTGATTAAGTATGAAACGGCACCTGAACGAGTGCTGGATATGGGATGTGGCATCGGTGTGGCTGGTCGTATCTGTTGTGATCTATGGGATTGTGAAATCACAATGATCGATATCAACGAAAGAGCTTGTCAGGTTGCTCGTAAAAATATGAAAAACAGACGAGCCACCATCCTTTGTCAGGATGGGATACAGAGCGGAATGTTTGACTGCATTTTGTTTAACCCGCCGATACGGACCGGTAAGAAAGTAATGTATCGGTTATTTGATGAATGTATGGAACATTGTGATGGGCGGTTGTGGATCGTGATCCGAAAACAACATGGAGCACAGAGCGCTCTCAACTATTTTGAACAAAAGGGATACAAAGTAACAAGAGCCGGTCGTGAAAAAGGGTTCTGGGTACTGAAAATCGAAAAAAACAAGGAGCATGGGTTGTAAAGATCGATGCTTTTCTTATTGGTATGATGGATATACATTTGATAGAATAGTATCTAAGGAAGAAGGCTTGAAAATATGTTGTTAGGCATTAAGGATAAAGACAAGAGAAGAGTCGGATTGTTTATTGAATTTAAGCGGAAACAGTACGCTCACCAATATGACACGTATAAAATAGACGATTTTATCAATGGAATCTGCCCGCGTAAAGAATACAGCCGACTGGCTCGTGGAAAGAGAATGGAAGAAAATGCCATTTATGATGTATTTCTACAGAAGCTGGGATATGAATATAATTATGATGATGCGGTACTGAGTACCATCACAGCCGATGAAAGAGATATTCTGAAGCTCTTGGAAGAGGAGAATATGACGGCCTTCCATATGGCTGTACGGGCTTTGATCGGACGCCTGGAAAACTATAAGGAATATGCGCTGGAGTCCGTCTTATATGATGCTTTGCAGATGGTATTGGATCTGGAGCTGAATGAAAAAGAGTTTTATGAACTGTTGATCCGTTTTCCGATGCTGGATGAGATAGCTCGGGAAATCTGTGGATACTTTATCCTGACCTACATTTATCGGTACGAATCCGAGGATGCTAACACTGACTGGTTGAAGAAAGCCGGCCTTCATTCTTTAAATGCTTTATGCAACCAGTTCCGTATTCTGAATCTTAAGATCCGCTGGGAGGAGTATTACGATGCGACCATCTATTGTGAAAAGCTCTGGGAACAGAGCCTGCGTTCACAGAATCGCTGGTTGATGTATCATATTCAGATTGTGCGTCTGTTTATCATATTAAAGATCCAACCGGCTGACTTTGAGAAATATGCCAACGAAGTATTGGAGAATCCGGTGCTGAGCGAAGGTAAAGAGGATCCATATACGTATGAATTCTATCATGTGGTGGGATTGCACTATTTTATAGAAAGAGATTATGAACAGGCCTGGCATTATTTTATCCGGGCTATGCACAATGAAAAATACTTCTTTCCGGAAATTGTTTTCCTGCATCATATCATGACGTTGTTAGAGGACAAAGAATTGCCGGAAGAGTTCAAGGAACAAAGAGATATTGGTAAGGAATATGAGGTGTATAAACCGATCTACCGGTATTTCATCCTGAAACAAAAAGGGGAAAATCTGCATACGTTGGAAAATTATCTCTGGAATCACTGTTGCCAGTCATTGGATGAATTCTATCCGAAATGGGTGATGCGGGATATTGTCCGCACGGAGCTAGCCTGGATTTCATACCAGACAAAGGATAAAACGCGGTTGGAGGAGTTTGATCGGAGGTATAACTGATATGAAGCGCTCACAAAGTGAACGATTGATCGCAAGCCAATTAAACAATGCGCCGACCATCTTTATAGAAGCTGTCCTGATCGGTATACTGGCCGGGTTCGTCGCTGTAATCTATCGTTTTTTATTGACGTATGCCGAGAAAGCCTATTTTATGATTTCTTCATATGTCCACGACCACATGATCTATCTGATTCTTTGGATCCCGACTTTATTGGTGGTGGGCTTTTTGATTTCACTTTTATTAAAATGGGAACCATATATATCCGGCTCCGGCATTCCGCAGGTGGAAGCCGAGGTGCAGGGACGCATCGATATGAAGTGGTGGCGTGTGCTGCTTGCCAAGATCATCGGTGGAACCCTGGCTGTATTCGGAGGCTTATCGGTTGGACGGGAAGGACCAAGCATTCAGCTGGGCGCCATGATCGGCAAGGGAATCGGTAAAAAGTTTCGTCAGACAGCCAACGATATTCATTATTTGATGACTTGTGGAGCCAGTGCCGGCCTGGCCGCAGCTTTTAATGCGCCCCTGGCGGGCATTATGTTCGCCTTGGAAGAAGTTCATAAAAGCTTTAACACAAAGGCGGTTATGTCGGTTATGTGTGCCAGTGTCATAGCGGATTTTATCAGTCGGAATGTGTTTGGTCTGGCACCGGTTTTATCCTTTACAATCGAAGAGGTGCTTCCTTTACGTTATTATGGCTGGCTGGTCGTTCTGGGACTGGTGACTGGGGTTCTCGGTGTTCTTTACAATAAGCTGACCATGAAAACGATTGCGGTGTATAGAAAAATTCCGGTGTTGCAGGCACATCAAAAAGTGATGATTCCTCTGTTGATTTCCTCTGTGCTGGGTTTATATGCGCCTATATTGATGTGTGGAGGAAGCGCTGTTCTGACAAAGCTGAACCAGACCGATCTGATGATCGGTGCCCTGATTTTAATGTATCTGGGCAAACTGGCATTTTCCGCCTGCTCGTTTGGCTCGGGAACCCCTGGAGGTATCTTTTTTCCGTTATTGATCCTAGGCAGCCTGGTGGGTGCAATCGTTGGAAAAGCAGCCATTGGATTGGGATTACCGGAAGTATACTATGTAAACTTTATCATCTTTGCGATGGCGGGTTATTTTTCTGCCATTGTACGGGCGCCTATTACGGGCATTGTGCTTATAGCGGAAATGTCTGGTACTTTGCGCATCCTGTTACCGATGGTATTGACGTGCTTTATTTCCTATTCCTTGGCAAACGGCTTACATAGTGAACCGATCTATGAAAGCTTGCTGCATAACCTATTGGCGAAACAAAGAAAACAGACACCGGTATCCGATATCAATAAATCACTTGTATCCTACGTGGTGGCCATGGATGCGATTGCAGCGCATAAGAAGGTCGCGGATCTGATTTTGGATCAGTGTCTGATCGTATCGGTCATTCGCGGAAATACGGAGTTTATCCCGAACGGGGAAACAGTGTTACATCCGGCTGATCAGGTCATTGTCTTGGTGAACAAAGACAATATCATTGAAACAAAGGAAATGTTACGGATGGTTTTTACCAGCGATAATGAATAAAAAAACATTGATTTCCATGCAGAACGTGGTATATTATTCTCAATCCGAAAAAGGGAGTAGCCAAACGGTTGAAAAACCGGTGCTGAAATCGTCATGACGGTAATGATTACCCGTATCAGAGAAATGGCAAGACTTTTTCAAAGGATCTTTTTTGATCCTTTGGGAAAGTCTTTTTTCTTTATCGGTGAAAGGAGGTGGTGATATGATCCTGATGACATTGCTCACATTGTATATGATGGGACTCGTCTTTAAAGTTTCAAAAGGATTAATCAGCTGGATGATTTCGATAGTATTATTCTTTGCGATGTTGAAATTCGTCGGTATGCTGGCACTTATATTGCTGCCGATGGGACTGATCCTAGCTGCGATGAATCGGTAGAAAGCCTTGTCAAAGGCTTTTTATCGTGCTTCAATAAGAGGGAAAGAGAATAACGGAGGTTACATATGAGCATTATAACGTTGATTGGTGCCGGACAGATGGCCTCGGCCTTGACTTTCCCTGCTTTTGAAAACGGGCATGAGATCCGTTTGGTGGGAAGCCCACTGGATGATGAAATCATTGAAAGATTACGAAAAGATAATTATCATGTCAACTTACGAAGAACGTTGCATGAAGGAATCCACTATTATAACTGTGTGGATGTCAAAGAGGCATTGGATCACGCAGATCTGGTTGTCTGCGGTGTTTCCAGCTTTGGCGTAGATTGGTTTGCCGATGAGATCCTGCCGATCCTGGATGAGCGAGTTCCTGTTATTTCCGTTACCAAAGGTATGTTGGATCATGCGGATGGAACCATGCAGACGTATCCGGAATATTGGCAGACAAAGCTGCCGAAAAACAGTGCTTTGAAACTGTATGCGATCGGAGGACCTTGCACGGCGCGGGATCTTTCGGATCACGATCCGAGCTTTGTGGGATATTGCGGACCAGATATGGAAACTCTGCGCTGGATCCGCAGCTTGTTTGAAACGGATTATTATGTGATTTCCCTGACAAAGGATGTAGTCGGCCTGGAGTGCGCTGTGGCCTTAAAAAACGGCTATGCGTTAGGGACAGCTCTGGCAATTGGCATGGCCGAAAAAGCCGGAGATGATGGTATTGACCACAATAACTCACAGGCGGCATTATTCCAGGAAAGCGTAAAGGAAATGCTGGAATTGTTGCGTATTGTCGGAGGCGGCATCGATAATATCATGTATGCGGCCGGTGATCTGCAGGTCACTGTAGCGGCCGGACGAAGCCGGACGGTGGGCTTGCTGCTGGGCAAGGGATACTCTATCGATGAGGTTATGGAACAATTAAAAGGGCAGACGCTGGAAGCGGTTGTCATAGCGACACGAACCGCACGGGCTGTCAAAGCGCTGGCAGCACGGGGAAAGGTAAAAGAGGAGGATTTCCCTTTATTGATGCATGTAAATGAACTGTTGAACGAGGGCAAATCGTTGAATATACCTTGGAAACAATTTCAGAAAGAACAAGAATAACTAACGAAAGCAGGTTTCTCACCAAGAGAGCCTGCTTTTAACATTTTTACAAAATCCAAAAAAATGAGTGAATATAGATAGTAATATTGAAAATAATCATATTAAATTGACAGTATTTCGTATCGTTGTATAATTGTGCTATGAAGAAAATAGTCGATGATGTGCGTTTGATGGCGCAAATCAGTGATATGTACTATAACCAGGATATTGATCAGAAAATGATTGCGAAGCAATTGGGTTTATCGAGACCGACAATATCGCGTCTGATTACCAACGCAAAAGAGAAAGGAATTGTAAAAATTGAAATCCGGCATCTTGGAAACACGCAGTACGTAGATCTGGAAAGAAAGATAGAAAAGTATTATGGACTGGAAGATGTAATTCTGGCTCCTTCGTTTGATTCGATCGACCAACAAAGAGCTTCTATTGGCCAGATTGCCGCACAATATTTGAACCAGGTGATCAAAGATGGTGATGTGGTAGGCATTTCCATGGGACATACGCTCAATGAGATGGTCAATCATGCACAGTACAAAGAGGTGAAAAATGTATTGTTTATTCCGTTATTGGGCGGATTGGGACTGGTTCGTACGGAACTGCACTCAAATTCCCTGGTGGAGCGGATGGCACAGCTGTATCAAGGCTCATTTATGTTGATGCATGCTCCGGCCCGCGTATCCACAGCCGGCATCTGCCGTCAGCTGATGCATGAAAAAGGCGTTGTGGAGACGATCCGGAAATGCGATGAATTGAATATCGCGATCGTTGGTATCGGATATCCCGATGAAACCAGCTCTATGATGTCAACAGGCTTTTATGATAAAGAAGATATTCAGCGAAACAAGCAGAAAAATGTGGCCGGAGATATCGCCATGCAGATGTATGATATCAACGGAGACACAAAGGCGTATAAAGCGGATAATACAGTGGTCGGACTGGATATAAAGAAACTTCGGAAGGTGCCGTACTCCATTGGTGTAGCCGGTGGTTTGAGCAAGCTGTCAGCCATACAGGGCGCTATTGCGGGCAAGTATATCAATGTTTTGATTACTGATGTCGAGTGTGGAAAACAACTGATTGCACTCAAAGAAAAAGGAGAACAGTAAATGGAAACAAACCTGATGAAAATCAAAGAAAGAATGAAGACGATCCGGGCTTTTATTTTGGATATGGATGGAACGATTTATCTTGGAAATGATCTGTTCCCTTATACACATACATTTTTGGATAAGATAAAGGAAACAGGAAGAGAGTATTACTTCTTTACGAATAACTCATCCAAAGACCTACAGGCTTATATCGAAAAACTGGATAAGATGGGGATTCATGTCACTCGTCAGCAGATGATGGTTTCGACCGATGTGATCCTGGAATATCTGGAACGTCATCATAAAGGACAAAGTGTATATGTGGTTGGGACCCCGGCTTTATTGCGAGCGTTTGAAAATGCCGGATGGGAACTGGATGACAAAGATCCGGATATCGTGATCCTGGGTTTTGATACTACATTAACGTATGAAAAGCTGTCCAACGCGTGTACCTTCATCCGTCATGGAAAAACATATTACGGGATCAATCCGGATCTAAACTGTCCGGTTGAAGGTGGCGAGTTTATTCCTGACTGTGGCAGCATAGCACGTCTGATCGAGTCCAGCACCGGAAAATTTCCGGAATTTTTCGGCAAACCGAGCCACCGTACTTTAGAGTATATTATCCGGGCCACCGGATACCACCCGGATCAAATTGCGATTATTGGTGATCGAATGTATACAGATATCGCAGTGGCTGATGGCAGCGACGTTGTCAGCATTCTGGTACTAAGCGGTGAAACCAAAAAAGAAGAGGTGCCGGATAATCCGGTTCAGCCGGATATTATGATCGATCATATCGGCATGCTGGCAGAATTATTATAAAAAAAGGCCTTATGGCCTAAAAGTTCTTCATTAATTTGGTGATACGTTCCTCGTTGGTAAAACAGCGGGGAATTTTTAATTCCCGAGTTGTATAGGTCCGGGTTGAATTTGGTGTTTCGTCGGTAACGGAAATATCACCGGTGCAAACGATAAAACGCCGGGTGATTTCCATTTTGTTTAAACGGCGGACATGATACGTCAAGGTATGCTCCACCGGACGGCGTAAGGAAACCAGTTTACGGTGCGTCGTGCGGTAGTAGATTTTCTTCTTATCGATCCACTGCTGCTGCTGACGGGCAATCCGACGACAGTCGAAATACATAAAGCCTCCGATCGGAACACCGATAACCAGGCAGATCATGCACAACGTAGCCATGCTGCCGACCAGTCCGGCAGGCGGATTCCAACCAAACAGCTGCGGGTAATATGCCAGCTGTAGAAATAAAAACGCAAAGCCAAGAGACCAGTACATCAGAGCCCACCATATATGTCCGTAGTGATTGCGAAATATCTTTTTATTATAATGCATAATTCAAATCCTGCTTTCTGTACTGATTTTAACATGGTTGGTGCATTTTGGGTACTCATAAAAAAAGGAGAGCGCAATGCTCTCCCCTGTAAGAGAGGTGGAGTTATTCTTCCGCAAATGCTTCTTTCAGCATCTCGATAAATGTATCGTAAGTCGGCATGTTCAGCAGCTTCTTTACAAAATAACGGTCACCGAAAATGTTGGAAAGATAATTCCATAAATGGAAAGCATTATAATTGTTTTTGCCGATTCCGATCAGCAGGATCAGCTGTACTTTGTTTTTATCCATGTCCCATTCGATCGGTGTTTTTGATAAACATACCGAAACAAAGGTATCACTGGATACTGGTGTCATTGGATGAGGAGCGGCAAATCCGTTTCCGAAGAAGGTTGGTCGCATATATTCACGGTCAATCACCGCTTCATACAAACCATCTAGATGATAGATCTCATTCACTTTATCACATAACTGATGCAGCACTTCTTCTTTGGATGCATTATCCACCACAAAGAAAAGGTTTTTATTAAAGATGGAAAGAATATTGTTAAGAGATTTCAGGCCTTCCAGGGAAAGCTTCAGGTTTAAATAGTCATTCCGGGTTGGGAATCGGTTGATATATAAAGCAATGCCGTTATCATAAAACTTCCCTTTTTCCGTTGTCGTGGTGACATCATATTGATCCAGAATGGATGGATTGTCTTCCAATTCTTTGGCGCTAATGAAGCGTAAGTCGGAAATCTGATTGCTGAACCATTTATATAAGGTCTGACGAATCAAGGTATTCTCGCTGGCACGATTGGAAGAAATCACCAACACACGCTTGCCGGAAGTGTTCTCATGGACTTCGGATAAAGCGGAATAGAAATAGATGGCGATAAACGCAATCTCATCACTAGTGATCCGTTTATGAAAAATGTTTTGCAGACGGTCAGCAAATACCACAGCCAGATCATACCCTTGCGGGTATTCCTGACGGATATATTCCTTTAACGGATTTTTCAGCTGCATATTGTATTTGATCCGTATGAATAACGGATTGCAGTGCAGGGCCAGGGCAATACGCAGGTTCAGGTTGTTTCCGAAATCGAAACCGAATTTCTCCTGGATCTCCAATAGGATCGATTCGATCATCGCATCGGTATCATTGGAAATGACAACCTCGGCATAACCACCTCTGCCCTTGAAATACAAGCTCAAATAATTAATTTCCTCTTCGGTGACCCGTAACATATATTGTTCTTCGATCTTCTTGAATATAGTCCGGGCTATATCGATTTCAGGTTCCAGGTTTTCGGAGATTTCCAGATCATAAGACTGGATGTAGAATCCTTTTTTGATTCTTTCTATCGTAATATACAGAAGAAGAACGAGGTTGGCCAGATCGACATCGGAAATATCAATTTTTAATTCTACGAAAGATTGAACGATCAGGTCTTTCACTATGTCCAGTTTGGATGAGATATCGTGGTTTTGTTTAATAAAGGATGTGTTGGAAACCATCAGGTTTCGTTCCAGGATGCAGTTTCGTTTATTGATCTCACTGCCATCCAGGGTGATGCGGTTGGCATTTCGCAAGATTTCCAGATTATAGTTTTGTAAAAGCTCTCTGGCTTTTTTCAGATCGTTGATCAAAGTGGAATGAGAAATATAAAGTGTTGTTTCCAGCTGATACAAAGAGATGGAGCGATATTGATTCAATAAATAGAATAACAGATCGTTTACACGCTCATCCTGTGTATTGGTAAAACTCGTTGAGTTCAGGAAAAAACTTTCTTTATATTTGGCGAAATCAGCTTCATTTTTAATGAGGAGCCGGCTTCCTTTCGGGGAGGATTCGAACACAACGGATTCCTCATTGTCCAGTATTTTTCTTATTTCTTTCATATCATTCTGTATGGTGCGCAGGCTCACTTGCTTTTCTTTGGCAAGAGCGGAAGCGGTTATATACGAACCGGCATTATCCATCAATTCCATGATGATTGCTAATTGTCTTTCGTTTGGCATATCTACACCCCCTATATGACATCACTATAAATTATGTTAATAAAGAATACTCCTATACTAATGTTACACAAAAATGACAGGCAATCAGGCTTAAAAAAATTCGTGAGTATTGTGCAAAAAAAAGTGAGGATGATTCATGGGATTGTGTTTAATTACGCAATTCTAAAAATGAATAAATTGCATAATGGGGTACGAAATATATCCCTTTTTGTTTCGTAACCCCGGTGAAATTTTTAAATAGCTTGTAAAAAAATGGAAATGCTACTATTTAGCTAATGAAAACGCCTACATAAGATAGAAGGAGTGAATAAGTATGAGTAATGTACGTATTATTCTTGCATCGCATGGGAAACTGGCAGCCGGTATGTTGAATACTGTACAGATGCTGCTGGGCCAGCTGGATAACATCACAGCTTACTGTCTGATGCCGGAAGAAGATGTAAGCGCATTTGCGAAGAAGCTGGAAGAAGAAGTTAAGACCTATGGTGCGGAAAACATTTTGTTTATGACCGAACTGATCCACGGATCACCGTTCAATTCGGTTGTAGGTCTCACCCGCGAGTATGATATCCACCATATCTCAGG
>JAWRHV010000013.1:0-23217 GCA_040266995.1 Erysipelotrichaceae bacterium
TGTATACCGGATTGAACAGCTTCTTTTCCGGCACCCGATACAAACACGACTTTTTCTCCGTTCTGGTTTGCAAAGAAACATACGACATTTGCATCTTTCGCTTTTACGTTGGATACGATATCCTTTAACGCATTGGCATCCATATCCTTAACCTTTTTGATCAGAGCATTCACCTTACCCATCTTTACAATTTCTTTTTCCCAGTCCTGGGATTTTAACGTAAAGATCTGATTTTTCAGATTTGTGATTTCCTTTTGCTGCTCTTTCATCTGCGCATAGCTGCCGGCTACCTTTTTATCCAGGTTCTTAATGCCTTTTTGTTTGGCACTGGCTGCAATGTTTTCAAGCATTCTTTGATTTGCCGCAAATTCTTGATATGCCGCAAAACCGGTTTTCGCTGTAATACGACGAACATCCGAACCGATGCTCTCTTCACTGATGATCTTACATACACCGATCTGACTTGTGTTGTTTACATGACAACCGGCGCAGAATTCCTTGGAAACCGGTCCCATGGTAACAACGCGAACACGATCCCCATATTTTTCATTGAACAGAGCCATGGCGCCACTCTTCTTAGCATCTTCGATATCCATGATCTCTTTTGTCACCGGATACGCGGCCGCAATATACTGGTTGACCAGTTTTTCGATCTCGGCAAGCTGCTCATCGCTGATCTTTTCATAGTGGTTAAAGTCAAAACGAAGATAATCCGGTCCATTGAAACTACCTGCCTGGTGCGCATGCTCCCCGATGACCTGGCGCAAAGCACTCTGCAGTAAATGCGTTGCTGAGTGATTGCATGTGGTAGCCATCCTTGCTTTCATATCCACATTCTGGTGGATCTCCATTCCATTTTCAAGAATTCCCTCCAGGATCTTAACCGTCACAAGATGCTGACCATTCTTTATCTTTTGAACGTCCAACACTTCGCATTTGGCACCCTCGGCACTTAACGTCCCTTTATCCGCAATCTGACCTCCGCTTTCTGCATAGAATACAGTCTGGTCAAACACAATCTGTCCTTCATCCGTTAATACATCCACCGTTTGTCCATCTTTGAATAACCCGATGATCGTACTGTCACATTCATATTGATCATACCCAATAAACTGGCTTTCCTTTGTAAAGTTCATCAGATCTTCATGCTGTGTCGCAAAGGATTCTTTTACATTACGGGCTCCACGAGCCATCTCCTTCTGCTTTTGCATTTCGACATCAAATTCTTCTTTCAAAACCTGTACACCGTTTTCTTCCGCAATTTCGCGGGTAAGTTCAAACGGGAATCCATACGTATCATACAGTTTGAATACAATTTCACCCGAAAGCTTGCCATCGCATTTGGCCAGCTCCTGATCCAGCAAAGCCTGTCCTTTGTTCAAAGTACGACGGAAAGCCTCTTCCTCAATTTTGATCAGCTTCTGGTTAAAGGCTACATGCTCCTGCAGATACGGGTAGAAATCCTGCATTGTGTCCGCAACCACCGGTACCAGCTTATACAGGAAGGCCTGGTCAAATCCAAGCTTCAGTCCATAACGTGCAGCTCGACGCAGCACACGACGCAATATATATCCACGTCCCGTATTCGAGAATCCAGCCCCGTCACTCATCGCAAACGTAATCGTACGGATATGATCGGCAATGACGCGATAGGCCATTTTATATTCCCCTTCATACGGGTGTTTTGCCATTTTTTCAGTCTCGTGAATAATTGGCAGGAACAAGTCCGTATCAAAGTTTGTCTCACCATCCTGGATCAACGCAACTAATCGTTCCAGTCCCATACCGGTATCAATGTTCTTCTGTGGCAGCTCTTTGTACTCTTTCCGATCGATTTCCGGGTCGCAGTCGTATTGAGAGAATACCACATTCCATACTTCAATATAACGGTCATTCTCCATCTCTTCGAAGAACAGACGTTCTCCTAAATGTTGTGGATCGTATTTTTCACCACGGTCAAAGAATATTTCACTGTCCGGTCCTCCCGGGCCTTTTCCGATTTCCCAGAAGTTATCATATGTCTTCAGAATATGAGATGGATCCACACCACATTTTTCCGTCCATATCTTATATGCCTGATCATCATCCGTATACACCGATACATACAGCTTTTCCTTATCGATGCCCATCCACTCGTCACTGGTTAAAAACTCCCAAGCAAACGGAATGGCTTCGTCCTTGAAATAATCTCCAATGGAGAAATTTCCCAACATTTCAAAGAAAGTGTGATGACGAGCTGTCTTACCTACATTTTCTATATCGTTGGTACGGATGCTTTTCTGCGCATTGGCAATCCGATTGGAGCGTGGTTTTTCCGAACCATCAAAATACTTCTTTAAAGCCGCGACACCGGCATTGATCCATAATAAAGTCGGATCGTTGTTTGGAATCAGGCTGGCGCCCGGTTCGATCATATGGCCTTTGCTCGCAAAATAGTCCAAAAACATCTGTCGTACTTGATTACCCGTTAATTGTTTCATGTTCATCCTCCATTAAAAAAACGTTCCTATCTCTAGGAACGTAAAAAGTTACGCGGTACCATCCTAGTTCGTTTTTTCAAACGCCCTCAGTTCTCGTTATCGCCGACTACGGTTTATGCTCCAAAATAGCTTCGATCCACAACTTCGTAAAGCTTTCACCACCCGCTTTATCTCTAGATATCCCATTGTAAACTTACTTGTTTTCTTCTTCGCTAAACTATCGCTATATTAGCATGATGTTGATTAAATTTCAATTCTTTTTTGCCGTCGCTCTTTGCCCGACAATCTGTAAAATTTCCGGCATGACCTTGTTAATGTCCTGGATCCGCTGTCTACCCAGTTCCGGTGAAAACCGTGAATTTCCCCAATAAACAAAGAAGCCGACCATAGAATCCGCAACCATGTTTATCATAAAATTTTCACTTTGCGGTTCCAATGTATTCATATCTTTATTTAAATTCAGATAATTGTGGATACCATCAATAAAAACATTCCGTATATATGCACATAATCGCTGTGTATTGATCGATTCAAAAATATGGTTCAATCCCTTTCGATATTTCATACATAATGCAAATATTTCTTCGAATATCTCTTCTCTGTTTTCATGATTCATTTCTGAGATCCGGGTATTATCCACTTCTCTTTGAAAGAGTTGTTCCAATAAATCATAGATATCATCAAAATGATAATAAAAGGTATTCCGATTAATGCCGGTATTCTCAACAATATCTTTTACTGTTATTTTCACAAATGGTTTTTCTTCCAATAAAGTCTGTAATGAATCCATAATCGCATTTTTGGTGATTACTGACATAAACATTCTCCTTTTATGAATGATTTTAACGAAACCAAAACTGTTTTTCAATAAAAAAGCACCGACAATTAAGTCAGTGCATTCTAAGAATTGTTTATCCTTCGTATTTTTCTACGATAGTGGCACAACCCATACCACCACCGATACATAATGTAGCTAAACCACGTTTTGCATCGGATTTTGTCATTTCATGAAGCAATGTTACAAGAATACGGCATCCACTGGCTCCAACCGGGTGACCTAAAGCAATGGCACCACCATTTGGGTTCAATTTATCCAGATCGAATCCTAAATCTTTTCCAACAGCTACTGACTGAGCAGCAAAAGCTTCGTTTGCTTCATATACATCAAAGTCATCAATGGTTAAACCAGTTCTTGCCAATACTTTTTTAGTAGCAGCAACCGGTCCGACACCCATGATGGATGGATCCACGCCGCCTAAAGCGCCGGCAACCCATGTAGCCATCGGTTTAACACCTAATTCTTTTGCCTTTTCTTCGCTCATAACGACAACAGCTGCAGCTCCATCATTGATTCCGGATGCGTTTCCTGCCGTTGTTACACCACCGGCATTGATCGGACGTAAGCGAGCCAGACCTTCTGCTGTTGTTCCAGGACGAGGTCCTTCATCTGTATCAACGACAGTAACAGCTCCTTTGCGGCCTTTTACTTCCACTGGAACAATTTCATCTTTAAATGCACCAGATTCCATAGCTGCGGAAGCTTTCTGCTGTGATTTAGCGGCAAACTCATCCAATTCTTCACGAGTCAATCCCCACTGAGCAGCTACATTATCCGCTGTCTGGATCATATGATAGTCATTAAAAGCATCCCATAATGCATCTTTGATCATTGTATCAACGAATACGCCATTGTTCATTCTGTATCCAAAACGAGCATTCATCGCTGCGAAAGGAGCTCTAGACATGCTTTCCATACCACCAGCTACCACGATATCCGCATTTCCAGCCAAAATCATATCAGCAGCCATATTTACACAGTTCAAACCAGATCCGCAAACAACGTTGATCGTAACTGCAGGAACTTCAACAGGAAGTCCAGCTTTGATAGAAGCTTGACGAGCTACGTTCTGACCTAAACCGGCCTGGATAACACAACCCATTAATACTTCATCAACCTTTTCTCCAGCTACACCGGCACGGTTCAATGCTTCTTTAATAACAATAGATCCAAGATCTACTGCCGGAATAGAACTTAAAGCACCGCCCATTTTACCGATTGCAGTACGACATGCACCAGCTAAAACAACTTTTCTTGTCATAATATCCTCCGTTTTGTTAAATTCTTCACAAATGTATTATTGCATAATTTCCCTTTGATTTCAATAAACACTTCATTATTTTCATCGAATAAAATGGGTCGCGGTAAATTCTTCTTTTTCCGGTAGTCCATATTGTTCCTTTCCATCATGGATGCATTTGATCAGAAAGCTCATATTCCTTGCCAGTGTCCGCATGGTCTGCAATCCTTCGGCATCTTTTTTTGCTTCCCCCGGCATTCTTCCATGTACGCCATTCCAGTATTGACTGCTTGCTATTGGCATGCTGTTAATAGTAAAATACTTGTTCAATTCATCAAAGGTAGCCGAAATCCCTCCCCTTCGAGCCACTGCAATACTGGCACCGACCTTCATTGTACAGTCAAAAGATCCGCTATAAAAAAGACGATCAAGAAAAGAAATCAATGTTCCATTCGCCGAAGCATAGTAGACTGGTGTAGCAATGATCATGCCATCGGCTTTTTCAAGTTTTTTCGCCGCTTCATTTACTATATCATCAAAGATGCAACGACCAAGCTCAGCACATCGATTACAGGCAATGCAGCCACGAACAGGTAGATTTCCGATCTGTATGACTTCTGTCTCTATTCCTTCTTTTTTAAAAATCGGCAGCATTTCCGCAATCGCCGTCGCCGTGTTTCCATTCGGTTTCGGACTGCCGTTAATGATTAAAATATTCATAAACATCACCTCTTTTTAAATTATAACATGAAAGGTATAATTAGAATTGAGGTGATATATATGCAATTTTATAATTCTACAAAAACATACATTGAAAAAGACTGTGTCCTCAACCATAAGGACGAGCTTAGACAATTTGGCTCCAGAGCTATGATCGTCACCGGTCATTCTTCGGCCAAAAACGGAGCGCTGGACGATGTCACAAACGCATTGGATGCCATCGGGATTCCCCATGTCATCTTTAATGATGTCGAAGAAAATCCTAGTGTGGAAACAGTTGAAAAAGCGGCGATGGTCGGCAAGCAGTTCCAAGCTGATTTTGTAATCGGAATTGGTGGCGGATCTCCGCTGGATGCTGCCAAATCCGTGTCTGTATTATTAGCCAATCCGGAACAGACAGGCCAATGTTTTTTACAAAAACAAGATCATATTTCTTTTTTACCGGTCGTTGAGGTTCCGACAACCTGCGGTACTGGATCGGAAGTTACGCCAAATGCTGTCTTGACATATCATCAGAAAAAGACGAAAGGAAGCATGCCTTACCGTGATTATCCAAAGATGGCATTGGTCGACGGAAAATATCTGTTAGGTGCCCCATATTCATTGATCATCAATACTTCGGTAGATGCCCTAGCACATTGTGTCGAAAGCTTCCTACATACAAAGGCTAACACATTGACACGTATGTTTTCCGGTTATGGCTTGCAGCTTTGGGGTCATCTAAAACAGCCATTATTAGATAAACAGCCGCTTGATGAACAACTAGCTCAGGATCTGATGCTGCAGTCTACGGTAGCTGGTATGGCCATCAGTCAGGCCGGAACCAGCCTGCCTCACGTTATGAGCTACCAAATTACATATTTTAAGAATGTTCCTCACGGAAAAGCATGCGGCATTTATTTAGGAAGTTATGTTCGTCAGTATGAAAAGAATGACCCGGCAACAGTCAAAAAAATGCTGGATCTGTTAGGTTTTGAAAATGTGGATTCCTTCTGTCAATGTTTAAATGATTTGATCGGAACTATTACGTTAACTCAGGAAGAAGTGGACAACTTCTCCAAGGAGATCTTTGCTAATACCGGCAAACTAGCTACTTACCCATTTCCGATCACTAAGGAAGAAATCGACACTATTTTCCGTGAATCCCTGCATATAGAATAAAAAAAGGTCGTATGACCTTTTTTTATTCTTTGATCCGGAATACATAGTTAACTTTGCATATAGCACCTTCCGGTGCACCGGCAAAGTTTTTATTCTGATTGCTCAAACTTTTAATTTCATTCATCGTGTCCGTCAGCGTTGATAGTTCTCCTTCGGCAAGATCTGCCATTTCCTGCAAAGGCTTCATCGCTTGTTCACTAAACTGCTGTTGTCCGGTGTACAGCTGTAAAGCCCCATTATTCAACTGTGTGAACGCATCGCCCAACTGCTGCAGGCCCTGGCTCATGGAATGCAATGTATTCTGCTGAGCGGCTAGTAAATCTGTCCCTTCTTTTAACTGCTGCGATCCGTTTTGCAGGCTCTCATTATTAGACGCCAGTTGCTGGCTTGCCGCATTTACCGTATCGATGCCAGTCAATGATTGTTCATCCAGCTGCTGCAATCCTTGGCTCAAAGTATCAACGCCGTCAACCAGTTGATCGGATCCACTGCTTAACTGGTTTGCAGCTGTTTGAAGCTGTGTGATCATCGTCTTGTAATCCACATCTCCGATCTTGACTTTCTTAATCGTTGTTGACATTTGATCCAATGTATCCTTAGCCGTTGTAATATCTTGATCAAGATCATCCAATGATCCGCTGGCATCGGATAAAGAAGTCTGCATGGAAGACAACTGCTTGGATAGTTCCTGTATCGTATTTTGCAGCGACTTTGCCGATTGGTCAAGAGCGGATGGATCCAAAGATTCCAAACTTTCCAGTCCTTCCACACTGATATGATCGATTGTTGATCCAATCTGTGGCGCTTGACCTAATTGCTGTTTTGCTGCATTGATGGCTTGTTGCGCCTGTTCATTATCCCCGGCAGCCGTTAAAGCAGCATCTAACTGACTGGTCGCTGTTGCGTAGGCATTATCTATATTGGTCTGTGCCGTTGCAATCTGCCCGTTGATCGTATCAATCTGGGTATTGATTTCATTCACCTGAGACTGGATCTTCTGATTATCATTTTTAACAATTTCATTATCCGAAGTGACTGTTTGTTGTAAGGTCGTCACATCCTGTACGATTGCCGCAATCCGATCGGATAAAGTGGTATCGCTCGCCAATGCATCCAGCTGTATCTGTGCCGTCTGTAAAGACTGATCCAATCCATCCAATGTCTGTCCATCTGCTTCCAACATCGACTGTAAAGTGGTCAATGTCTGTTTTGACTGATCGATTTGGGCGCTCAGTGTATCCAAAGACGCGGGATCGATCTGGTCGGTTGCTTGTTTTAGGCCATGCAGTCCTTGCTGCAGCTGTTGGGCCCCTTGTTGCAGGCTCTGAGGGGAACTCGATACCGCATGGGAAACCTGCGCAACCCCATCATGGATCTTATAAAGTTGTTTATTGCCTTGATCGAGCAAAGACACACCATTCGTGTATTTCTGTACACCGTCGTTTAGATCTGTTGCTCCTTGGTTCAGCTTGACCAATGAATCCGATAAAACGTTCACTTGTCCGCTGGCATTTGTTAAAGGTGCAGCCTTCTGTTTTAACTGACTGGTTCCATCGTATAACTGCCTGGAACCATCCTCCAATAAATCCGCCGCATTGACAATCTGTGAAACACTTCCACTTAGATCTCCCATCGACTGGATCTGCGTCAGTTCACTTAAATCAAAATCCGAGCTCAGACCGATCATCAGATTATCTACATCAAAATGATCAACATCTGCTTCGATCGTACAAGTATCACTGATTCCCATGGTTTCCACCACAGAATGTAATCCGGCACTATTCAATGTTTCCTCTAGACCCGGTACGGCAACGATCGTGACAATCTGATTGTTTCCATCACTGATGACCTTCCCCGAGGAACAGCTGACATTTGCATAATTATCTGTATCCAGATTCAAAATGCCTCCGGCTAAATACGCCGGATGTACAATGGTTCCGGAAGCTGTTTGTTCTGAAATCATATTTTGATACTTTACGGTGATTGTTGCATGACCGCTCTTTCCTTGCATTTCGTCCAAGGACATTTCTTTTCCATCCATCGCATAGCTAATCTGTATTTTGACTGGCAGCTGCTGATTTGAAGTACCTTGATAATATACATCATTTCCCTTTACATTCCATGTATATGTATCGTTATGTATTTTCGGCTTCTCATCGGTCTTTACATTTTTAACATCTTTCAGAGCTAATTGTTCCGATATACCGTGAATACCGTCTTCATCATGGATCCAGCTGGATACAATGGTATTATTGACGCTTCCATCCGCATTGAGAACCGTATACACCGTTTCTGTTTTTTCGGTCGGATTGATGTCATCCTCTTTTTCCTGAGCAAATACAGACACGCTGGTCGCGCTCATTGCCAGCATAGCACTCAATATACTGTTGCCGATTACACGGACAATTTCCCGATTATTCTTCATTTATAACACTCCTTTTTTCTTCTGGCCAATTTTTTGTCGTTCTCTCTATGATTTCCTGAAAGCTTATCAATAAAGCCGGCAAGACAAATAATATACATATCACTGAAATCAATGCTCCTCGTGCCAGTAAAAAGCACATGCTCTTCAATAGGTCCATTCTGGCTAATACTGCCACACCCATACAAGCAGCAAAGAAAGAACCACCGCTCGTCATGATAGATGTGCTGGAATGTTTGATTGCCGAACCAATCGCATGTTTTTTATTCTTGCCTGCTTCTAGTTCTTCTTTAAAACGACTGGTCATCAAAATGGCATAATCGACTGTTGCGCCTAATTGTATCGTTCCAATGACTATACCGGCAATAAACGGCAATGTCGTATGTGTGAAGAACGGGATTCCCATATTGATACAAATCGCAAACTCTATGGTTCCAACTAGAATAGCCGGTAAAGAAAGCGATTTAAATGTCACCGCAATAATCACAAAGATCAAGATGACCGAAACGATATTGACCATTTTGAAATCTATATCAGTAACTTTGATCAGATCACGGGTAAGGGAACCTTCCCCGCCGATCACAGCTGTCTTATCATATTTTGACAACAAAGTATCCAGTTTATCCAGCTGCTCATTTTCCTGATCGGATGCTGATGCATAATCACTGTTCACAACAATCAGTTTTCGATTTCCGTTATGTACAAGATCAGCAATCACATCCGGTTCAAATTCCATAGCTACATTAGGTCCGATAACTTTTTCATAGGCTAAGACATTATTGATCCCATCCATTTTTTCTATTTGATCACAGATTGAATTGACATCCTTGTTCGACAACTGATCATCAACCAGGATAAAATGTGTTGTCGTCATATTAAACTTTTCTTTCAATTCTTTCGTTCCGATGACACTCTGAAAATCATCCGGTAAACCAGCTATCAAATCATAATATTTTTCTGTATGTCCCTGTGCATAAGCCATGGGAATAAACAAAAGAACAAAAACGATCAATATCACTTTGGTGTGATCGATGATCCATGCTGGAATCTTCACCATTGGTCGGATCAAGATCTTATGCTTATGTCTTTCAATGGCATCATCAAAAATCATCAAAAGACTTGGTAAGATCAATATAGTTGATACAACGCCGAGAATAACCCCTTTGGCCATGACAATACCAATATCCCGGCCTAATGTCAGACGCATGATGCATAAAGCCGCAAACCCTGCAATCGTTGTAATCGAAGAACTCGATATAGACAAAAAAGTAGCTTTGATTGCTTTAGCCATTGCTTCTTCTTTAGTTGCATTCTTTCCTTTTTCCTCCTGATAACGATGCAGAAGGAAGATAGAGTAGTCCATCGTAACCGCCAGTTGCAAAACCAACGTTAAAGCTTTGGTGATATAAGAAATTTCACCCAAAAAATAGTTAGTCCCAAAATTATAAACAATTGGAAAGGCAATGCCTGCCATAAATACGAACGGTGCTACATTGGACTCCAGCCCCAGCCACAAAACCACCAGTACAAGCGCAATCGCTATAGCACTGTAAAGTACGATCTCTCTGTCAACCATTTCCTTTGTATCTTCAGCAATTGCTGACATACCACCTAAGAAGCAGTCTTTAGACGCTGTCTTTTTGATTTCCGAAATCGCATTCAACGTTCTTTGTGAGGCTGTACCCTCTTCAAAGGTAATGATCATCATCGTACTGTCTTTTGCATACAAAGCTTTTTGTAGTTCATCCGGTATCATTTCCCGAGGAACAGTAATATCCAGTACATCATCACGCCAGTATACTTTGGCTACGCCGTCTATCTTTTCGATTTCCTGTTTCATCTTTACGACATCTTTATCTTCCATATGGTTAACCACCAGCATATCGACACTTGCAAGATTAAAATCGTCTTCCAGTATCTTCTGTGCTTTCATTGATTCCACATCTTGAGGCAGATACGATAAAATATCATAGTTTACTCGAGTGCCTATATAACCGAATACACTGGGAATCAACAAGATGACCGCAACGATCAATATTTTGTTTCTGAATTTTACTATCCATTCGGATAATCGGTTCATATATATCCTTCTTCCTTTTTACAAAGGAAATAATAGGAGCAAAATGACCAATGGTCAATTTACATATTGGTTAATATGACTGAATTTTAGTCATATTTTTCTGTTTGTCTAAAATGTGAATTTGATAAAAATGACTATTAGTCATATAATTTAGACATGAAAAAAAAGATATCTGAAAAAAAGAAGGAGAAAAGACAAAACTTATTGGAGGCCGCATCCTTATTATTCTCCCAAAAAGATATCCATTCTGTGACAATCTCAGACATTGCCCAAAAAGCAAATGTTGCTAAAGGAACATTTTATCTCTATTTTAAAGATAAATATGAGATCCAAGATGTATTGATCATGCAAGCGTGTAACCGTTTATTAAATCATGCCCGGCAAAAACTGAATCAGAACGATATCCAAAATTTTGAAGATGCAGTCATCTTTATCATTGATTCCATATTGAACGATTTAGAATCCGATCATATTCTAATGAAATTCATTGAAAAAAATCTGTCTTTTAGCTTGTTTTCAAGCCAGATGCAAAATACGCTTGACGATGTATCTTTACATCTCAAGGATGAGTTTAAACAAAGAGCTCTTCAAAACGGCTATGATATACCGGATCCCGATGTGGTTTTATACATGATCGTAGATATGACCGGAAGTACATGTTATAACAGTATTCTTTTTAACCAGCCTGTGCCTCTTGAAGAATTTAAGCCATATTTATTTCAGGCAATTCGTTCCATTTTACGATCCTATAAAAAAAAGGAGGCAGAATTATCTTCACTTCCCGAAGGAAGATAAAGATTCTACCTCTTTTTTATTGTTCGCTATTGATGGCTTCAGCTTCCGCGGCTTCCATTTCTGATTTCTCTACTTTAGAATCCATCTGTCCATCATTCTTTGAATCTCCATGCAGATTCAGTAATTTCATATGCCAATTGTATGTGTAATAAGACAAATCGCCCATAATCTGATTGACTGCCTGGCTGGTTGAATATCCATGCGTGAAAATAACCAGAATGTATTCCCCGTTTTCTGAATAAACAATACCACCATCGTGATAATAATCATCCGCAAAACCGGTCTTATGTGGAAAATAGGTTCCACTAGGTATACCAATACTAATCTGAACATCCCGGCAGGCATTGAAAAGATCCAGCATTCTTTGGGTGTATTCCGGTCCTACAATATTTCCCTTGTATAGCTGTTCAAAATAAATACCAATATCCGATGGACGCGATGTGTTTGTTTTTCCGTCTCCAAAATAATGCAGCCCCGGTTTCAAACCATGGTGTACCTCGGTATGTTCCATCCCCAGGCTCTTACACATTTCTGTGACATAGGCAGTTCCTCTTGTGCCGATCTTATCACCTATTTTTTGCATTAATGTGTTATAGCACGTATTGTCACTGATCGTTATCATATTGTAGATATACCACCAGTTATCATCTTCATTCAGTTCCCCGGCTTCGATCTTCTGATAAACAGCACCTAGAGCCGGGGCTTTAACCATACAACCAGGATAGAAATTATGGTCATTGATCGATACGGTTGTCGATGTAGACAGATCCTTATAATAGAAACCAACATCGATGCCATATTCATCGATAATTTTTTGAATACCTTTTTTCAGTTCGGATGTATCGATGACCAAGGCCCCTTTTTCATCAAACTTACGAGAAACACCATCGATTTTCTTCGTACCGACAAACATTTTACCTTCTTTATCAAAGTAAGAAATCTGGCTGTTTCCGTCCCGTTCCACACGAGCAAAATCATTTTTGACCATGTATCCGTTCTTATCGAAACAATACAGATCACCATCGATTTCCTGCAAACCTTTGACCATTTTTCCCTCTTTATCAAAATACATTATTCCATCTTTGGTTTCCACGAGCCCTCTTTGCATATAACCGCTCTTCTCATCAAAGTAATATGTATTCTTTTTTATCTTCTTTAATCCGTAAACCTTTTGTCCCGACTTATCTTTATATATAACTTTATTCTTGAAAAGGTCTAAGTAGACGAACCCGGTCTTATCAGATTGGCTCTTAACATATAATCCCCAAATACTTATAAACAAAAGTACGACACACAGTACAAGCAGGATCACCCGCTGAAGTCCTCTTTTATTCATAACTGCCACTCCCTTTCCGGTCCGTTCCATTCGTCCGATAAAATATTACAAAATAAATTATAAAAGTTCAATGATTTTACACATAACTTTCACATAAAAAAAACAAGCTTGGAAAAGCTTGTTAATTTGTCATGTAGTGGTCGAACCAGATAATGTAATTTCCATCCTCCTGTTTTTCGACACGTACACTGGCAGTAAATGTAGAGTCTTCTGGTGGAACAGCCCCTTTGACCGTAATTGTTTTTCCATTGTATCGATATACAAGGATAGGTGAACCGTTCTCATCTGTCTGATCGATCGTATCCGGTGTCATTCCGGTAACCGTTTCTGTCTTGCCTTCATAGTCACGTACATTCATCACCAGTTTTCGCAAACTTGTATGTTCGGATTGCTTGTTTGGCTCCTTTGGTAACAGGGCATCTTGATCGGAAACATCGATCAATGGCGTATCATCAAAAAGATATTCCGGCGTTTCGAAATATGTAGACGCATTATCGTAATAAGAAGATACCGGATTTTCATGAATCACTACCTTGAATGTTTTCCTGGTCGCATTTCCATGAACATCCTCCGCCACTGCCTCGGCTTCATATTGACCCGGTGTATCAAACTGTATTTCATAAGTTTGAAAATAGACATTGACTTCCGACAGATCCGAAGCTTCAAAGTCTTCGGTGAAATCGTGGGTATCCGCGTTTTGATTTAAATCGATTACTTTTGCGTACCGTGTAAATAAAGGCCCGGTCGTATCCTCGATTTCGACATCCAGTGCTTCTTCATAGGATTCCCCATTCACCTGAAAGGTAACCGGTATCAAATACTCCCCAATCTGCGGATAATTCCCGTCTTCTTCCATATCTATCGTCGAAGTATCCAGCTTGATCGACTGAATAATGGATGTATCCTCTGTATCCAGAATATACTTCTTATTCAGATCCATTCTTTCCCCATATTCCAAAACAATCTTGTCATTCCGTAAGGACGGCACCTCAGTTTCCTGAGCTTGACAGCCAAACAAACAAAACATTGAGGCTGTCATGATCACTTTAACGCCTTTGTTCATCATCGTATCCCTTAAGTTAATCTTTCTTATCCATATTATATTCTATTGTTTTTTCACATTCAATTGCAGACAAAATAAAAAAAGTCTTTTTTTCAAAGACTTCTTCTGCATAATGGTGCGGGTGACAGGACTCGAACCTGCATGCCATAGGCGCTAGATCCTAAGTCTAGTGCGTCTGCCAATTTCGCCACACCCGCATACTTGCATATAATAACTTAAATCTTCAAAAAATTCAAGCTGCTTAATGCAAGATCGTCGGGGTATGAGACATTTCAATCTCATCCTGCACGTACTGTTCCAGACGTTCGATAAATACATCATCGATTTCAACACCATCGATTTCAATCGGGCCATTCATTCCATCATGTATGAACTTGATCCGAGGAATCTCCATAATGGTATGATCCCCTTCATACGTCTTTTCCAGCTCTTTGAGTTTTTCGATAATCGGCTTTGCCAATTCCTTGATCATTTCATCTTCATTCATAGCCACATTATTATCACACTTTTTAATGCCTGTCAAACCTCATAATTCTGCCGTTGAATAAATTCTTCTTTCTTGCCTTCATTCCACCGTTCCACCGGCTGGTAATAACCGGCAACACGAGACCAGATTTCCATCTTTTGTCCACAAACCGGACATTGGCGCAGGTCCCCGGAAAAATAGCCATGCTCGGAACAAACACAATAGGTCGGTGATATGGTAAAACAAGAGACATCATAATGATTGGTAATCTGATTCACAAGTTTCATACATTGTTTCCAATGCGGGATGCGTTTCTTCAGATGAACGTGGAATACAGAGCCTCCTGTATACTTGCTTAAAAATTTTTGTTCGATGTCCAGCGCTTCAAATACATCTTCGGTATAGTTTACAGGGAGATCCGTAGAATTTGTATAGTATTTTTTCTCCAGTTCCATCCCTGGATTCTTCTCTCGGTCCAGTTTGGCCAGACGGTATGAAACGCTCTCTCCCGGCGTAGCTTCCAAATTAAACAACGAATCGTATTGTTTCTGATACACATATAATCTTTGATGCATGTGATCAAGAACACGACAGGAAAAATCCTGGGCTGCCGGATCCGAGAGATCCTTTTTTAACCAGGAAGCATTCATACACGCTTCGTTCATGCCGACAATGCCAAACGTACCGAAAACATGTTGAAAAGAGCCCATAAAATGTTTGGTATACGGATATAAACCATTTTGCAGCAAAGATTCCAAAACCCGACGTTTGGTCTGCAGACAACGTGCCATCAGATCCATCATCGCATCCAGCCGTTCAAAAAAGTCGTTTTCATCCGCTGAGAGAAAGGCCAGTCTCGGTAAATTCAATGTAACGGTTCCGATCGAACCCGTATTTTCACCATAACCAAAATAACCCAACGCTTTTAAATAGAGTTGATCCATGGCGTATGTATGATTTCTTGTCTGCCGGATGGCCTCTTTGTTTTTCAGATAATATGGAGCCCCGTATTTTGCAGATACTTCAAATAACAACGCATTCATTTCTTGGTCATCCCAGTCAAAATCATCGCCGATCACCACGACCGGAATCGGAAACGGAAAACTTCGGCCAGAACTATCGGCTTCCAATAAAATGGAAAGAAATGCTTTCTGGATCTGTTTCATCTCCGCATGACACTGTCCATACGTAAAATCCTGTAAACGACCTCCTATGATGGCCTTCTCCTCTTTTAAATCGGATGGAACCGTCCAATCAAAAGATACGGTTGAAAATGGAGATTGCGTTCCCCATCGACTTGGAATATTCACCCCATATATAAATGCTTCTACCGCTTTATATACCGATGCCTGATCCATTTGATCCTTTTTGACAAAGGGAGCCAGATAGGTATCAAAGCCGGCAATGCTCTGAGCACCCGCCCATTCATTCTGCATAATTCCCAGAAAGTTAACCAGCTGGTTACAAGCCGTAAAAAGATGAGAAGCAGGTCTTGATACAATGCGCTTATCCATGCCCTGTAATCCGTTTTTAAGAAGCTGCTTTAAGGACCAGCCGGCACTGTCAGCCGTTAACATATCGAGATCGTGAATATAGATATCACCTTCCTGGTGGGCACGGGAAATTTGCGGATCATAGATAGTACTTAACCAGTAATTCTTTGTAATGGCAGCCGAATTCGACAGGATCAATCCACCGACAGAATATAAAGACAAATAATCGTCTCCGCTTTTTTCATGTTCGTTTTTCAAATATCGGTCTACGATGTTCTTATATTCAATCTTCATCATTTCAATCTCACGAACATTTTCCCGTTGTTTTCTATATAGTATGTAGGCTTTGGCAACATCCGTATATCCGGCCAGAGATAATACATTTTCCACGCAATCCTGTATATCTTCTACATGAATGCGTCGCCCCTGGACCCGATCCTGAAAAGCAGCCGAAACACGTAAGCTCAATAGCTCAATAATGGTTTCATCATATTGTTTATGCAGTGAATCAAACGCTTTGGTAATAGCTGCATTGATTTTATATATATCAAAAGGCACAATGGTGCCATCTCTTTTTATTACCTCTAACATAATCATTCCCTCACTTCCAACTGATCACAGTATGGCTGGCATAATTCGATGATGGAGCCCAGTTTCTTTGGTTGAATTGAACATAGATCTTTCTGGATTGCCGAACTATAGTCGTTAAAAGGAACCAGAATAAGATGTTTTACATGAGATATCCAGTTCATCATCGATTTTAGGACCGATGTCGTATGAAATTGTCGGATCAGATGAATCGTCACATCATAGTCGATAGCAGATTCTTTCAAGATCTCCAATGTACGAGAAATCAAGGAAGTATCAAAATTTTCCATACCGATGGTTTTGGCATAAGATCTTGGTCCGCTTTTTAAAGAAAGTGACACATAATCAACCAGTTTTTCTTCTATCAGCTCCTGTAAAAAGGATGGAAAAGAACCGTTGGTATTGATCTTGACCATATAGTGAAGATCTTTTACATACTTCAGAAATTCTTTTAAATGCGGATGCATCAGCGGTTCAGCCCCTTCAATACAAACAGCTTCAATAATGCCAGCCCGCTTTTCCAGATACTGGCGAATCTCTGTATCCGCTATGGCTTTTCGATTTTCCGGAATATAAACCAAATCGCTTTTTGTGCAGGAAGGACAACAAAAATTACATCCTGCAATGGATAAAACCGTTGCCATTTTATCCGGATACGCTGAAACACTTACTTTTTTCCATTCAAAAAAGACTAAATTTTCCTGCTGGCTTTCTGCATAAGCGCGAGCATTGGAAGCCATGATTTCATATGAAGCTAGAAATTCATCAAACGTAGATGGATCTATGTTCTGGATCAGGTGCTGCCACCAGTCTCGCCGGATCTCATATACTTTAGACATCTGCTGTTTGGCGTAATCTGTCGTATACAATTCCTTATTCCTTTTATCTTTTTCCGAAGTCATGATTGTAATAAAGCCGTTCTGTTCCAGATGTTTTACAGTTTTGGAAATTGTTCCTTTATCATATACACCGGATTGTGCTATGTCATGCATAGAAATACCTTCACGTTCATAGATCATAATCAGGATCGGCAGCTGCGCATAGGTTAGCTTCATAGAAAACAGCATACGGTCATAATATTTCTGTGTACTTCGATATAGTACGCTTAGATTCATTAATACATCGGTTTGTTTATCCATATAAACGATTTTATCATTTCATAGTTGCAGGTTCAACCAAAATAAAAAAAGGCATTTCTGCCTTTTTTATTTATCGGTAGTATCTAAATGTTCGTCACGCACAACAACATCGTGTGCGCCACCTTCTACAATACTGGTTGCTGACACCAATGTAACCTTGGCATTTTTCTGCAATTCAGGAATGGTCAGACATCCACAATTACACATCGTATGTTTTACTTTGGATAAAGTCATTTCCACGTTTTCCTGTAAAGTGCCTGCATATGGTACATAAGAATCAACACCTTCAACGAAGGACATCTTCTTATCGCCACCAACATCATAACGCTGCCAGTTACGGGCACGGGCACTTCCTTCTCCCCAGTATTCCTTCATATAATTGCCATTCATGGTAATCAGCTTGCTCGGAGATTCTTTAAAACGGGCAAAGTAACGACCCTGCATCACAAAGTCGGCTCCGAACGCCAACGCCAATGTAATATGGAAATCGTGCTCAACTCCACCATCGCTGCAAATCGGAATATAGACACCGGTTTCTTCAAAATATCTGTTTCTTTCCTCAGCCACATCAATCGTTGCACTGGCTTGTCCACGTCCGATTCCCTTTTGTTCGCGGGTAATGCAGATAGAACCGCCACCAATACCGATTTTTACAAAGTCTGCACCAGCTTCAGCCAGGAAACGGAAACCTTCTCCGTCCACAACGTTACCGGCTCCGACTTTTACGCTGTCACCATAATGTTCACGGATCCATTGGATTGTCTGCGCCTGCCAGCATGAATAACCTTCACTGGAATCGATGCATAAAATATCAACACCAGCTTCGACCAGCGCAGGAACTCGTTGTTCATAATCTCTTGTGTTAATGGCTGCTCCTACTACATATCGCTTCTGGCTATCCAATAATTCGTTCGGGAATGCTTTATGAAGTTCATAATCCTTTCGGAATACAAATGAAACAAGACGCTGGTTTTCATCAACGATCGGAAGCTGATTCAGCTTATGATCCCATATAATATCATTGGCTTCAGATAAAGTAATATCCTTATTTCCAACAATCAATTTTTCAAATGGTGTCATGAATTCCTTTACTTTTAAAGAAGGTGCCATACGACTGATCCGATAATCACGACTGGTGACAAGTCCGATCAATTTTCCATCTGCTTTTCCGTTTTCAGTGACAGCCATTGTTGAATGTCCCGTTTTATTCTTTAACGCAATAACATCCGCCAGTGTCTGTTCCGGACCAATATTGGAATCACTTCCTACAAAGCCGGCTTTCGTAGCTTTCACATCGCGTACCATCTGCGCCTGGCTCTCAATAGACTGGCTCACAAAGATGAACGCAATACCGCCCTGCCGTGCAAGAGCACAAGCCAGTTCCGGTCCGCTGACTGCCTGCATGGCTGCCGAAACCATCGGAATATTCATTGTTAAGGCAGGTGTCTCTCCTTTTCTGAATTTTACAATCGGGGTTTTTAAACTGACATTATCGGGAATACAATCTGGACCCGTATACCCTGGAATCAATAAATACTCGCTAAATGTGCGAGACGGCTCTTTCATAAATTTTACCATGCGTCTTTTCTCCTTTTTTTATTGAGTTAAATTATATGCAAAGGTTAAAAAGTCGTCAAGTGCTTTTATTCTTATTCTTTAACGATTACTACACTATATGGTTCAATACTTAAATCATACAAAGATCCTTCATTTTTTCTTTCTGAATCAAAAAGAATTTCTTTTGGTTCATCATAATGATAATGATATCTGTCGCTACTTGGATTAAAGAAAGTGGTACATTGACTATGCTCGTCCTGGCAAGTATAGATAAGAACCTTCTCATCCAAGGTATCAAACCATACCTGATACCGTGTTTGTTCTGTAGTGGATAACCGGAAACATGAATGCTCTTTTCGGATCGCAATCAGTTCCCTTACTCTCTGTACAAGCGGCTCATTGGTATCCTTACGGACATAATCCATCATGTTATAGGTGTCCGGCAGGTTATATGTATTGCCGATCTTCTGCTTTGTACGGGCAAATTCCTGCCCAGCATGAAGGAAAGGAACTCCTTGAGATAAGATGACCATCGCTGTAGCCAGCAGCTGAAGCCGCATACGGGTCGCTGCATCTTTTCCTGCACAACAAATCAGGTTCTTATCCCATAAAGTATGATTATCATGACACTCTACATAGTTAATAACTTTTTCTGGTGAATCGTAATCCCGCCCGGAGGCACTCAGCCGATCCATCATCGTATAGATCAATCCAAGATCGCCATTGCTGTAACCAGGCATATCCAAGTCTCCGTTCGACCCTCGTACCGTTTCTCGAAAAGCGTCAGAAAAATGACCGATGAAAGGCATTTTTGCCTGATTTTGCTGAGAAGCTCGTATATCTTCCGGCACAAAGCTCGGCATATTCCAGCCCTCTCCATATAACATGAAATCCGGTTTCAGTTTTTTTGACATTTCAGCTATGTCATTCATAAGATTTACATCCAGAATACCCATGAGATCGAAACGGAACCCATCTATATCAAACCATTCGATCAATCGTTGACACGTATCCAGTATATAACGTCGGGACATTGGCGGCTGTGTATCGATATCGTTTCCACAGAAGCTTCCGTTGGAATACTCTCCCTGCTGATCCATCAAAAAATAATAGTCCGGAACCAGTTTATCCAAATGAAAATTCTTTTTTTCATAAACGTGGTTAAATACCACATCAAGGACTACGCGAATACCAGCCTTATGACAATCCTGTACAAGATTGGCAAATTCCTCGATACGAAGACCTGCATTTTTCGGATCAATACTGTAACTGCCTTCCAATACCCGGGGATGGACCGGGTCATATCCCCAGTTATAATAAATGTTTTGATAGACCTCATCTACGGTTCCAAAGTCCATGACCGGCATTAACTGTAAATGGGTGATTCCCAAGGATTTCAAATAGCTAAACCCGATCTGTCGGGATATTGTCGCATCATTTTCTTCAGTAAATCCCTTGAATTTTTTACGATGAACGATCGGAAGGTCATTTTGAGAGGTCATGTCCCGTATATTTACCTCGTATATAATGGCATCGCAGTTGGATTTCATCGGTGGGCATTCTATTTTATCCGGAAAAGAAATATGTCTTCGATCCATCACAACACTATAGCTTGTATTGGGTCCGCAAAAAGAAGAATAAGGATCCACAATTTCATTAAGACGCCCGTTTACACGAACGAGATATGTATATTTCATTTGGTAAAGATCTTCCCGCACCTCCGCTGTAAACAGTCCATGATCCTCTCGGATCATCGGAATGACAATATCATCGTTTTGATTCCATAGATGTACTGAAATCTTTGACGCCGTCGGTGCCCATAATTTGAAAACCGATTTTTCAGGACCGTATGTCAATCCCAAATCTTTTCCATCATATTGATAGATCAAATTGAAACGTTTTGTTTTAACAATATGAGCATATTGAACAACCGTTGTCTTGCAATGATCGTCATAGATCTTGTATTCATAGCCGACAATGATATTCGCATTACAACGCAGCTGATAATGAACATAACCATTGTAAAGATGAGACTGTGAAACAATGGATAGTGGTATGATTTGATCAAAGGCATCTTTTAAATGGAACTGTTGGCTGAAACCTCCGTGCAATTCTTTGGATATATATACATTGATGAAATCAAAATCATCAAAATATGCTTCGAATGAATGACGCATTCGCATAAAAAAAACCTCCCTGTGCTCATAAACATTTTAACATATCTGAATGATTAAAAATAAAAATATGCTATTCTTATATTGAAAAGAGGATCATTATGAACAAATACAGAATTGAAAAAGACGTCCTGGGAGAAGTCCCGGTTCCAGCCGACAAATACTGGAAAAGCCAAACACAGCGAAGCCTTGAAAACTTTAAAATAGGCTATGAAACAATGCCAGAGTCCATTATTCAAAGTTTCGCCATATTGAAAGAAGCTTGTGCCCGTTCCAATCTTTATTATAAAAAGATCAATGACCAACAATGCCAGGCAATTATCCATGTATGCCAGATGATACGACAAGGAAAATATATGGATCAGTTTCCGTTAAAAGTATGGCAGACCGGATCCGGTACACAAACCAATATGAATGTCAATGAAGTGATCAGTATGCTGGGCAACGAATACGCCAAAGAAAACATTCTTCATCCGAATGACACGGTCAACTGTTCGCAGAGTTCCAACGATACGTTCCCTGCCGCTTTACACATCATGACCGCAACCAAAATCGTTTCCCAGTTGTTTCCGGCATTGGATAAAACCATTGAAGTATTTAAAAAACTCGAAGAAAAGCATAAAGATATTATTAAGATCGGCCGAACCCATCTGCAGGATGCTACACCGCTTTATTTTTCACAAGAATTATCTGGTTACCGTTCCATGCTGGAGCATAGTAAAAAACAGCTGGAACAAGCCTTGCCATTTGTATACGAATTAGCATGTGGAGCAACAGCTGTGGGAACCGGAATTAATTGTCCGGAAGGGTTTGATGAAATATGTGATGGTTATATACGTGATCTGACAGGATTGCCTTTTTATCCAGATCCGAATAAATTCCATGCTCTTACTAGTAAAGATGCATGTGTGTTCATTCATGGCGCGTTAAAAGCTTTGGCAGCCAATTGTATGAAGATAGCCAACGATATCCGATGGCTGGCCAGTGGACCACGATGTGGAATCGGAGAAATAACGATACCTGCCAATGAACCAGGATCTAGTATTATGCCAGGTAAAATAAATCCGACGCAATGTGAAGCTTTAACGATGGTCAGTGTACAGGTAATGGGAAATGACGCTACGATTGGAATGGCTGCCAGCCAGGGAAACTTTGAATTAAATGTATTTATGCCGGTCATTGCTTACAATATAGATCAGAGTATACAGTTATTAGCAGATACTCTGCATTCTTTTACCGATCATTGTCTGATTGGTCTTGAAGCTGACATAAAAAAAATGGATGAAAATCTTCATCACTCTTTAATGCTGGTTACGTGTTTAAATCCAGTTATTGGTTATGAAAAAGCCGGACAAGTCAGCCAGTATGCCTACAAAAACGATCTTTCTTTAAAAGAAGCGATTCTTGAGTTAGGTTATTTGTCTGAAGAAGAATTCGATACATACGTCGATCCGAAAAAAATGATCCATCAATAATGAAGGGAATTTCCCTTCTTTTTTTTGCACTTGATTTGACAATTCAAGACATAAAAAAACCCGGCAGCGTGCTATGTTCGCAGGGGCAGGCCCAACTATTTTCGCCGCAGGAGTGCTTAACTTCTGTGTTCGGGATGTAAACAGGTGTATCCACTCCGCTATCGCCACCGGATCTGTGAGAGATCGGTCT